>CAJKQE010000042.1 GCA_905201915.1 uncultured Lachnospiraceae bacterium | reverse complement strand
TAAATTTTATAAGGCAGATATTTTAGACAGAGATGCATTAAATGAAATTTTTGAAAAAGAAGAAATTGACTCTTGTATTCACTTTGCCGGATTAAAAGCAGTTGGTGAATCTGTAGCAAAACCATGGGAATATTATGAAAATAATATTGCCGGTACTCTTACTTTAGTAGATGTTATGAGAAAACATAATGTAAAGAATATTATCTTTTCATCTTCTGCTACTGTATATGGAGATCCTGCAATTATCCCAATTACAGAAGAATGTCCAAAAGGACAGTGTACAAATCCTTATGGATGGACAAAATCTATGTTAGAGCAGATTTTATCCGATATTCAGAAAGCAGACCCAGAATGGAATATTGTTCTTTTAAGATACTTCAACCCAATCGGAGCACATAAGAGCGGAACAATCGGAGAAAATCCAAATGGTATTCCAAATAATCTGATGCCATATATTACTCAGGTTGCAGTAGGAAAATTAAAAGAACTGGGTGTATTTGGAAATGACTACGATACACATGACGGAACAGGAGTAAGAGATTACATTCATGTTGTAGACCTTGCAAAAGGCCATGTAAAAGCATTAAAGAAAATCGAAGAAAAAGCAGGTCTTAAAATTTATAATCTGGGAACAGGCGTAGGATATAGTGTTCTGGATATGGTAAAGAACTTTGAAGAAGCTACTGGCGTAAAAGTGCCTTATGCAATTAAACCACGTCGTCCAGGTGATATCGCTACTTGCTATTCCAGCGCAAAGAAAGCAGAAGAAGAACTGGGATGGAAAGCAGAGTTTGGTATTAAAGAAATGTGCGAAGACTCCTGGAGATGGCAGTCTAACAATCCAAACGGATACGAAGAATAAAATAAGTAAAACAAGCGTAACACAGTATATGAAAGTGCCCTATATTTCACGCAGACTGAGCGTGAAATATAGGGCACTTTTCATATACGTTTGTTAGGATATTTTTTACCTAGTATAATTTTTTATGTTCGTAAATTGCTTCACAAGTAAGTTGAACACCTAGTTTTTTAAACACTTTTTTGTCCACTGAAGATAGCATTACAGAGGAGTGTACTTGACGATCTTTTAACTTTGGAAGTTGCGCCAAAGCTAATTTTGCAAGGTCACTGGTAGCAGCGGTACTGGAAAGTGCGATTAACACTTCATCCGTATGCAAGCGTGGGTTCTGGCTTCCCAGATACTCTGTTTTCAGTTTCTGGATTGGTTCGATAGCAGCAGGAGAAATAACATGTACTTCATGAGGAATATCTGCAAGCTCTTTTAAAGTGTTTAGCATCAGTGCAGCAGAAGCTCCTAATAAATCAGATGTTTTACCTGTGATAATGGTTCCGTCTTCCAATTCAAGAGCAGCGGCAGGTGCGCCTGTTTCTTTTGCACGATTAAGAGCAGCAGTTGTTACTTTTCTATCTTCTGTAGAAATACCAGCCTGTTTCATTAACAGTTCTAATTTGAATACTTCTTCATCATTGTTTTCCCCTTCCAGATGTCTTTCCAGAGATTGATAATATCTACGGATAATTTCCTGCTTGGAGGCTTCACGACACACTTCATCATCAATAATGCAGTTTCCAACCATATTTACACCCATGTCTGTAGGAGACTGATATGGGCATTTTCCAAAGATACGTTCAAAGATAGCACTTAATACAGGGAAAATTTCTACGTCACGATTGTAATTTACTGTTGTTTCACCATAAGCTTCCAAATGGAATGGGTCAATCATGTTGACATCATTTAAGTCTGCGGTAGCTGCTTCATAAGCCAGATTTACCGGATGTTTCAGAGGAATATTCCAGATTGGGAAAGTCTCGAATTTCGCATAACCTGCATGAATTCCACGTTTGTGTTCATGGTAAAGCTGTGAGAGACAGGTTGCCATTTTTCCGCTTCCAGGTCCTGGTGCAGTGATGATAACCAGAGGACGAGAAGTTTCAATATACTCATTTTTTCCATAGCCTTCATCGCTGACAATAAGAGGAATATTACTTGGATAACCTTCAATTGGGTAATGGATATATACTTTAATCCCTAAATTCTCCAATTTTGATTTGAAGATATTTGCGCTGTTTTGCCCGGAATATTGGGTAATAACTACGCTGCCTACGAAAAAGCCTCTTTCTTTAAAGGCGTCAATTAAACGAATTACGTCAAGGTCATAAGTGATTCCCAAATCCCCTCTTACTTTATTTTTTTCAATGTCTCCGGCACTGATAACAATTACGATTTCGGCATGCTCAGAAAGTTGCATTAACATTTTAAGCTTGCTGTCTGGGGCAAATCCGGGTAAAACTCTGGAGGCGTGATAGTCGTCAAAGAGTTTACCGCCAAACTCCAGATACAGCTTGTTATCAAACTTGCTGATACGTTCTTTAATGTGTTCTGATTGCATCGATAAATACTTGTCATTATCAAATCCTATTTTCATATTCATGCCCCTTTTCTATAATTTTTTTTAACCACTGCGATAGTATACTACAAAAGCAAGGGGAAATTCCAGTGGTAAAAAGAAAAATGTTTTATTTTGTGTATATTCAACATAAATTTACAAAAGTTTAATAAATGTGTCCTCTTTTTCACAATCTAAATGTTGATTTATAGTACGGTAATCCTTATAATAGAAGAGATAGTATGAGGAGGATGAAAATGGAGCAAAATCAAAATCAAGGTCCACAAAATAATAATGATAATAATAATAACCAAGGACCTAAGAATAAACAACCCTTATTGATACTTTTAATCTGTGTCATGGTGGTTATGTTTGTGGTAAATCTTTTGACAATGACCATGCAAGGCGGTTCCGGTAAAATTAAATACAGTGAATTTGTAGATTTACTGGAACAGGGAAAGGTTCAAGAGGTACAGATTAAGGGAGAAACTTTAAGAGTTACTTTAAAAGAACAACAGCGTATGGGCGCAAAAAAAGAAGTATATACGGTTCTGTCTGAGGACAAAACTAATTTGGTAAAACGATTGGAAAGAGCAGGAGTTGATAACTATTATACAGAACAACCAAATGTAGTTACGGAAATTCTGTTTAGTCTTATTAGTCTGATTTTACCGATTGTTTTAATGTTCTTTTTGTTGAATATGTTGTTTCGCCGTATGAATAAAAACGGTGGTATGATGGGTGGTGTAGGAAAGAGCAAAGCAAAAGCTTATGTGCAGAAAGAAACAGGGATTACATTTAAAGATGTAGCTGGACAGGATGAAGCAAAAGAGTCTTTACAGGAAGTGGTTGATTTCCTGCATAATCCAGGAAAATATACTGCAATCGGTGCGAAGCTTCCAAAAGGTGCATTACTTGTAGGACCTCCGGGTACGGGTAAGACACTTCTGGCAAAAGCAGTTGCAGGAGAAGCACATGTTCCGTTCTTTTCTTTGTCTGGTTCAGATTTTGTAGAAATGTTTGTTGGTGTAGGTGCATCACGAGTGCGTGACTTGTTTGAAGAAGCAAAGAAAAATGCACCATGCATTATTTTCATTGATGAAGTAGATGCCATTGGAAAGAGCAGAGATTCCAGATATGGCGGAAATGATGAACGTGAGCAGACATTAAATCAGCTTCTTGCTGAAATGGATGGATTTGATACTTCTAAAGGTCTTTTAATTCTGGCTGCAACAAACAGACCGGAAGTTTTAGACCCGGCGCTTTTAAGACCGGGACGATTTGACAGACGAGTGATTGTAGATCGCCCTGATTTAAAAGGAAGAATTAGTATTTTGAAGGTACATGCAAAAAATGTTTCTTTAGATGAGACTGTAGATTTAGAGGGAATTGCCCTTGCGACTTCTGGAGCTGTTGGTTCTGATTTGGCCAATATGGTTAATGAAGCAGCAATTCTGGCAGTAAAGAATGGAAGACAGGCTGTATCACAGAAAGACTTATTGGAAGCCGTAGAGGTTGTTCTGGTAGGTAAAGAAAAGAAAGACAGAATTTTAAGCAAAGAAGAAAGAAAGATTGTTTCTTATCACGAAGTAGGACATGCACTGGTAAGTGCACTGCAGAAGGACTCTGAGCCGGTACAGAAGATTACGATTGTACCTAGAACTATGGGAGCTTTGGGATATGTTATGCATGTTCCGGAAGAAGAAAAGTTCTTAAATACTAAGAAAGAGTTAGAGGCAATGCTGGTGGGATACTTAGGCGGACGTGCCGCAGAAGAAATCGTGTTTGACACAGTTACTACCGGTGCTGCAAATGATATTGAGCAGGCAACAAAGATTGCCAGAGCTATGATTACTCAATATGGTATGTCAGACCGCTTTGGGTTGATGGGACTTGCAGAGAGTCAGAACCAGTATCTGGACGGCAGAACAATGTTAAATTGCGGTGACTCTACGGCTACGGAGATTGATCATGAAGTTATGAAACTTCTGAAAAAATCTTACGATGAGGCGAAAAAGCTTTTGAGCGAAAATCGTGAAGCCCTTGATAAAATTGCAGAATTTCTTATTCAAAAAGAAACTATTACAGGTAAGGAATTTATGAAAATTTTCCATGAGATAAAAGGAATAAAGGAACCTACAGAAGAAGTAGCAGCTGTAGAAGCAGAAATAAAAGAATAGATAGAAATCCTCCTTCTTTTTCAATACAAAAGAATAAAAAGAAGGGGGATTTTTTTCGAAAGGAGAGCAGAATGTTTCACATAGAAGAAGAGTTGAAGAAATTACCTTCTCTTCCAGGTGTCTATATTATGCATGATGAGCAGGATGCCATCATTTATGTTGGGAAGGCAATTAGCCTGAAAAATAGAGTCAGACAGTATTTTCAGAAAAGCAGAAATTTGGGAATAAAAAAAGAACAGATGGTGGAGCAGATTGCCCGCTTTGAGTATATTGTAACAGACTCAGAATTAGAAGCGCTGGTTTTAGAGTCTAATTTGATTAAAGAGCATTGCCCAAAGTACAATACCATGTTGAAGGATGACAAAAACTATCCTTTTATTAAAGTGACAGTAGGTGAGGCATTTCCACGGATTATGACAGCCAGAAGTATGAAGAAAGATAAATCCAAGTATTTTGGCCCGTATACCAGTGCTGGGGCTGTAAAAGATGTTATTGAGCTGACACGTAAGCTTTATCATTTAAGAACATGCAATCGAAATTTGCCAAAAGATATTGGAAAGGAAAGACCTTGTCTTTATTATCATATTAAGCAGTGCGATGCTCCTTGTCAGGGTTACATTACAGAGGCAGCTTATAGAAAACAGGTAGAAGAGCTTCTTGATTTTTTAAATGGAAATCATAAAAAAATTCTTGCACAGTTAGAGAAAAAAATGTATGAGGCATCTGAAAAGATGGAGTTTGAGGATGCCGCACAATATAGAGATTTGATGCAAAGCGTGAAAAAAATAGGTGAACGACAGAAGATTACAGATCATCCGGGAGAAGATAAAGATATTATTGCAGCAGCAATGGAAGATGCCGATGCAGTAGTTCAGGTGTTTTTTGTAAGAGATGGAAAACTGATTGGCAGAGATCATTTTTATATGAAGTCAGCGCCGGGAGAAAACAGGAAAGGAATTCTGTCCAGCTTTTTAAAACAGTTTTATGCAGGGACTCCTTTTATACCAAGAGAAATTATGTTGCAGGAAGAAGTGGAAGATCAGGAGTTAATAGCGAAATGGCTGGAGTCAAGAAAAGGGAAAAAAGTGCGTATTTCTGTTCCAAAAAAGGGTACCAAGGAAAAGCTGGTGGAAATGGCATACCACAATGCAAAACTGGTTTTAAGACAGGATAAGGAACGGATTAAAAGAGAAGAGGGCAGAACCATAGGCGCTGTGAAAGAAATTGAGGAGCTTTTAGGTTTATCCGGTATTCAGAGAATGGAGGCTTACGACATCTCTAATATCAGCGGTTTTCAGTCTGTAGGTTCTATGGTGGTATATGAAAAAGGAAAACCCAAACGGAGCGATTATAGAAAGTTTAGAATTAAAAGTGTGCAGGGGCCAAATGATTATGCCAGTATGGAAGAGGTTCTTACACGTCGTTTTGTGCATGGTATGGATGAAAGGGAGGAACGGAAACAGCAGAAATTAGAAGACGAATTCGGAAGCTTTACTCGTTTTCCAGATTTAATTCTTATGGATGGTGGAAAAGGACAGGTGAATATTGCTTTGGAGGTTTTAGAAAAGCTACAGCTTACCATACCTGTATGTGGTATGGTAAAAGATGATAAACACAGGACAAGAGGCTTGTATTATAACAATCAGGAAATTCCCATTAGCAGAGACAGTGAGGGGTTTAAACTTATTACCAGAATACAGGATGAAGCTCATAGATTTGCTATTGAATACCACCGTTCTTTGAGAAGTAAAGGACAGGTTCATTCTGTTTTAGACGACATTCCCGGAATTGGCGAGACTAGAAGAAAGGCGCTTATGAAGCATTTTAAAGGCTTAGAAGGTATTCGAGAAGCATCGGTGGAAACTCTTTCAAATATAGAGTCTATGAATGAGAGGGCAGCCAGACAGGTATATGATTTTTTTCATAAAAAGGAGCAATAAAGGTCAGGTACTTTGCTTGTCATGTAAAAATAGATATGATAAAATAGAAAGGAGAGTTTAAGACAGAACAGAAGGAGAATGGAATATGAATGGTGTAGAGTTAAAGAAGATGGTACAGGAATTAAACCTGTATAATAAAACACCGGAAATTGACATTTCAAAGAAAATGATTAATACACCGGAAATTAACCGTCCTGCATTGCAGCTGACAGGTTATTTAGAGCACTTTGAAAACGAGAGAGTGCAGATTATAGGATATGTAGAATATACTTATCTTCTTCATTTAAGCAGAGAGGAAAAAATCGTAGCTTTCGAGAGATTTGTTTCCAGTAAAATTCCATGTGTGGTATTTACAACGATGACAGAGCCTGACGAAGATATGCTGAGTTTGGCAATGAAATATGATGTGCCGGTTCTGGTGACTCATAATACGACTTCTGTGTTTATGGCAGAAATTATCCGTTGGTTGAATGTGCAGCTTGCACCATGTATATCTATTCATGGGGTTTTAGTAGATGTTTATGGTGAAGGTGTTTTAATTACCGGTGAAAGTGGTATTGGAAAGAGCGAGGCTGCATTGGAATTAATTAAAAGAGGGCATCGTCTGGTAAGTGATGATGTAGTGGAACTGCGTCGTGTCAGCGATGTAACATTAGTTGGTTCTGCACCGGATATTACTCGTCACTTCATTGAACTTAGAGGAATTGGTATTATTGATGTAAAAACTCTGTTTGGTGTTGAGAGTGTAAAAGATACACAGTCTATAGATTTGGTAATTAAACTAGAAGAATGGAATAGAGATAAAGAGTATGATCGTCTTGGAATGGAAGAAGAATATACAGAATTTTTGGGCAATAAGATTGTGTGTCATTCTTTGCCAATTCGTCCGGGACGTAATCTGGCAGTTATCGTAGAGTCAGCGGCAGTTAATCACAGACAGAAGAAAATGGGTTATAATGCAGCTCAGGAATTATACCGGAGAGTGCAGGAAAATATGACAAAAAAAAGAGGAATGGAGAATGAGGATGAGTAAGTATTGTTTTGGAATTGATGTAGGGGGAACAACGATTAAATGTGCGCTGTTTTTAAATGATGGAACTATTTTGGATAAATGGGAAATCAAAACAAATACAGACAATGACGGCGAGAGAATTCTTCCAGATGTTGCAGATGGAATTGCAGCAAAGATGCAAGAAAAACAGATAGAAAAAACAGAGGTAGAGGGAATTGGTATTGGATTGCCGGGACCAATTGAAGAAAACGGAGAAATTGCATGTGCTGTCAATCTTCACTGGGGCAGAAAGAATATTGAGAAAGAACTGCAGGAACTGACAGGAATGGCAGTAAAGGCAGGAAATGACGCAAATGTAGCTGCTCTTGGTGAAATGTGGAAAGGCGGCGGAAAAGGCGCAAAAAATCTGATTATGGCAACTCTCGGAACCGGTGTAGGCGGTGGAATTATTGTCAATGAAAAAATTGTAACAGGCGCTCATGGTGCAGGAGGAGAAATCGGACATGCTTTAGTAAATCCTCATGAGACAATTCCGTGTAACTGCGGAAATAAAGGTTGTTTAGAGCAGTATGCTTCTGCAACAGGAATTGCAAGATTAGCAAGAGAGGCTTTGGAAGCTTCAGAAAAATCTTCTGTTTTAAGAGGAAAAGAAAAAGTAACTGCAAAAAATGTATTTGATGCATACAAAGAACAGGATGAATTAGCAGGTGAAATTGTCGAGAAGTTCTCAAGATATTTAGGTCATGCATTGGCAATCTTTGCCAGTGTATCAGATCCTGATGTTATTGTTATTGGTGGTGGTGTGTCAAAGGCGGGAGAAGTTCTGGTAGAATGTGTACAGAAACAGTATGAAAAATTTGCATTTTCCGCATGTAAGAAAACACCTATTAAACTGGCAACCCTTGGAAATGATGCAGGTGTTTGCGGTGCAGCAAAACTGATTTTAAGTAGATAATAAAACGAAATAGTAAAAGAGCAGGTTCCATTCAAAAGAACCTGCTCTTTTATGCGTTTATTTTAAAGTTTTATTGACCTGCTGGTGGAGCAGGTGGAGTTGGAGACTCTGGTTGTTCTTGAGGAGTCTCTGGCTGCCCTTGTGGAGTTTCCGGAGTCTCTGGCTGCCCTTGTGGAGTTTCCGGAGTCTCCGGTTGTGTTTGTGGAGGTTCTTCCGAAGTACCTCCGGGTTTATTTGCATTTGGTTTATCGTTGTCATCAGGCTTTGCTTTCTTATGTCCGGAACAATATTTCTTTGGAAGAGTTTCCGTATCATAATATTCTGTTACAGCATCACAGGATGAGCTTGCCAATAGACCACTGTCTTTACAAATGGATTTCTTTTCCACTGTAGAAGGAACTTTAAATTCTGTTTTTGGTAAGTCGTTGTGAATGCGCTGCATGATTTTTTGCCATAAAGTTTGTTGATAGGTTCTTGCCTGCCCTTTTGGAAGAACAATGTTATTATCATATCCTGCCCATACAGAGCAAGTATAATATGGAGTGTATCCAGAAAACCATAAATCTTTGTAATTATCTGTTGTACCTGTTTTTCCGGCTACAGGCATATTGCTTAACTGCAAACGAGTACCGGTTCCTTTCTTAACAACATCTTCCATAGCAGAAGTAAGAAGATAAGCAGTACTTGGCTTGATTACAGTTGTCTTTTCAGGAGTGTTGTCAATGACAACGTTTCCATCAGAATCTAAAATCTTAGTGTAAAATACAGGTTTGATATAGGTTCCATTATTAGCAATTGTGGCATAGGCAGCTGTTAATTCCAGATTACTTACACCCTTTGTAATACCACCGATAGAAGTCGCTACGTTTACGTCTGTATAGAAATTATTGCTTCCCTGAGGTAATTCAGTTAAAGTGTCTAAAATGGAAGTAAATCCAAATTTCTTTAAATAAGATACGCCTAATTCCGGTGTGATTTCTACCATGGCTTTTGCAGCAGGAATGTTGTAGGATTTTGTAATTGCAGTACGCATGGTTACAGTTCCGTGATACTGATGGTCGTAGTTGTATAATGGCTGTCCGCTGTCATATTTGAACGGTTCGTCCTTGAAGGTTGTAGATAATGTCATTCCACCTTCATTTAAAGCAGCGGCATAGGTTGCCAGTGGTTTAAATGTAGAACCTGGCTGACGTAAAGTATTTGTTGCACGATTTAAGGAAAGGCTGGAGGATTTTTCTCCTCGTCCGCCTACAATGGCTTTTACATAACCTGTGTGCTGATCAATAATACAAATAGAAGATTGAGGCTGTGGAGTTAAATAAACGTTTTCACTGATTACCTCACTTCCGTCTGCCAGAATAGATGCCTTGTAAGTGTCTACATGAGCCTGAGCATTTTCTGGGGTGTCAAATAATAATGTGAAGTCCTTATTTTCGTTCTGAATAAAATATTCCTGAAGCATTTCCTTACTATAATTTTCCTGTTCACCATTTGGATGTTTTACGGTGAGGCGGTAGTCTAAGGTTACCTGAGTACCGGAAGGGAAATTATCAGGGTTACCATATTCTTCATCACAGATAAGCTGAATGTTTGGGTCCTGTGTAGTGTAAATACGAAGCCCTCCACTGTAAAGAGCGTTGTAAGCCTGAGCCTCAGTAAATCCACGCTGTTCCTGCAAATCTTTTACAACCTGTTCGGTTAATTCATCAATAAAGTAGCTGTAAGTGTGAGTTTCCTGTTCCTGTTGTTGATCAACCGTTTTAATTCTGTCATATACATTATCGGCTAAACACTCATCATACTGTTCTTTGGTAATATATTCCTGCTCCAGCATGTGGTCTAAAACGTCTTTTCGGCGCATTGTGTTTTTATCAGGGTTGATAACCGGATTGAATTTTGTAGGATTCTGGCTGATACCGGCAATTACAGTACACTCAGAAAGGGTTAATTCATTTACGTTTTTACCGAAATAATCCTGAGCAGCAGCTTGTACACCAAAGTTACCATTTCCAAGGTTAATAGTATTTAAATAATTTTCAAGGATAATATTTTTATCCTTAATTTGTTTTTCTAATTGGATAGCAAGGTACTGTTCCTGAAATTTACGTTTAAAACGCTGTACAATAGATTCATTTGTCCAGCCTGTAAAAACGTTATTTTTTAATAACTGCTGTGTAATGGTACTGGCACCTTCTGTAAAGTTTCCTCCGTTTAGGATACCTCTGACACCGGCACGCAGGATACCTTTTATATCAATACCATTATGTTCATAGAAACGTTCATCTTCAATAGCTACCACAGCGTGCTGTAAGTCCAGAGGAATTTGCTCAATGCTTACGGGCATACGATTGGAATTGGGAGCAGTCAGCTTTTGCAGCTGGTTGCCATTAGCATCATAAACAAAGGTAGCTTCGCCAACGGGGACAATATTTACTTCTGAAATGTCAGGTGCATTGTCAATCAGACCTTTAAAAGCACCGATACCCATGCAGCCTCCGATAATCAAAATTGCCATCAGAGAGATGAAAATAATACGTAGAAAAGAAACATGTGCTTTTTTTCCGACCATGGAAGAACGGGAAGTAAGAGCATTGCGTTTCTTATTCGTGGCGCGTTTTCCAAAATTCATGTAGTTTGCCTCCTTTTCCCGTACATTATATCAAATGACAGAACCTAATTCAAGGAACTTTGAAACGGCGCATAAGATTTCAGCTTTTTTAATCATAAATATTCCCAATTTTAGGAAGAATATGCTAAAATATCAGAAAAGAAAAAAGAAATGAGGAATAATATGTTAGAGCAATACAGGACAATTTACGAAGGCGGACAGGGAGAAATAGTAGAAAAAAAATCCAGATTTATCGCTACAGTCCGTCTTGTGAAGACAGAAGAAGAAGCTGTAAAGTTTATAGAAGAAATGAAAAAGAAATATTGGGATGCAACTCATAACTGTTCTGCCTATGTTATTGGAGAAAGAAAAGAAATTATGCGTTGCAGTGATGATGGAGAGCCTCAGGGAACAGCAGGAAAACCTATGCTGGATGTGCTTTTAGGAGAAGAACTCTACAATACAGCAGTTGTGGTAACCAGATATTTCGGAGGAACACTTCTGGGAACGGGAGGATTAGTAAGAGCTTATTCTAAATCTGTACAGGAAGGTCTGGCGCAGAGTAGAATTATTACGAAATATCACGGTGTCCTTACAGAAGTAGGCACAGATTACAACGGAGTAGGAAAACTTCAATATTTGTTTGCACAAAAGGAAATTCCAATTATGAATTCACAGTATGAGGAAACTGTAAAAATGCAGGTTCTTATACCGGCAAACAGAGTCGATGAAATAAAAAAAGCTGTGACAGAGGCTACAAATGCAAGAGCTTCTGTCACAGACCTGAAAGAACTGTATTTTGCAGTTTCAGAAGGAGAATACCTTCTTTTTGATGATTAAAAAGAAATTAGCACTTTTCAGGAGCAGGATATTCCACACCAAAAGTTTCCACTGTCATGGTCTGGATTTTCTGTTCTTCTAAAGGACGGTCACTGTAATCTGTACGTGTTTCTGCAATTTTATTTACTACGTCCATGCCTTCTGTGATTTTTCCGAAAGCAGCGTAAGCGCCATCTAAGTGCGGAGAAGTTTCGTGCATGATGAAGAACTGGCTACCGGCAGAATCAGGATGCATTGCACGAGCCATGGAGAGAACTCCCGGTGTATGTGCTAAATTGTTTTCAAAATGGTTCTGAGAAAATTCACCTTTAATTGTATAGCCAGGACCACCCATGCCTGTGCCGTTAGGACAGCCTCCCTGAATCATAAAGCCACGAATAACGCGATGGAAAATTAACCCATCATAAAAACCGTCTTTAATAAGACTGATAAAGTTGTTTACTGTATTTGGGGCGATTTCAGGATATAATTCTGCTTTCATAACATCGCCATTTGCCATAGTAATGGTTACGATTGGATTTGCCATAATAAAATTCTCCTTTATTTTAGTAGTTTATTTGAACATTATAAGCGGAAAAAATAAAAGGTGCAAGCTGGAATTTTGTGTGCTATACTATTACAACGAATAATAAAGATTAAGAGGATAACCTATGATAATAGAAACATATAATGCAAATGAAACCTTTTGTTTAGGTGAAAAGATAGGAGAAAAAGCTCTTCCTGGACAGGTTTATACATTGAACGGTGATTTAGGAGTAGGGAAAACAGTATTTACCCAAGGAGTAGCCAAGGGACTTGGAATTACAGAACCGGTAAATAGTCCAACCTTTACCATTATTCAGGAATATGAGGAAGGGAGACTTCCTTTTTATCATTTTGATGTGTATCGTATTGGAGATATAGAAGAAATGGAAGAAATCGGATATGATGATTATTTTTTCGGGAAAGGCGTGTGTCTTATTGAATGGGCAGAGCTTATTGAAGAAATTTTGCCATCTGATATTATTTCCATCACTATTGAAAAGGATTTGGACAAAGGATTTGATTATCGAAAAATTACCATTACAGGTTTGGAATTGGAAATGTAGAAAGGAGCACTTTACATGAAAATATTAGCACTGGACAGTTCGGGACTGGTGGCTTCTGTTGCAGTTATGGAAAATGATATCCTTGTAGCAGAATATACAATGAATTATAAAAAAACGCATTCACAAACTTTGCTTCCTATGTTGGATGAAATAAAAAATAACATTCAGTTGGATTTAAACAGCATAGATGCCATTGCAGTGGCAGCAGGCCCGGGCTCATTTACAGGACTGCGTATTGGTTCTGCAACAGCGAAGGGGTTAGGTCTGGCTCTTGACAAACCTTTAATTGCAGTGCCTACAGTAGATGCGCTGGCATATAATCTTTATGATACAGGAGAAGATACTGTTGTATGCCCGATTATGGATGCGAGAAGAAATCAGGTGTATACAGGTATTTATAAGTTTCAAAATCATGAGTTTGTAACGATAAAAGAGCAGGATGCTTTGTCTATTCAGGAACTTTTAGAAGTATTAAACGGAATGGGCAAGAAAGTTGTCTTTTTAGGGGATGGAGTTCCTGTTTTTAAAGAGATTATAAGTGAAAACTGTAAATTAGAATACAGTTTTGCGCCATCACATTTAAGCCGCCAAAGAGCAGGGGCAGTAGCCGCTTTGGCAAGTGTTTATTTTAAACAAGGTAAAATTCAGACGGCCACAGAGCATCAGCCAGATTACCTGCGAGTATCTCAGGCAGAAAGGGAAAGGGCGGAACGCCTGGCAAAGACAGAGAATGTTTGAGATTAGAGAAATGCAGGCGCAGGATGTGAAAGCTGCGGCACAGATAGAGGCAGAAAATTTTTCAAAACCCTGGAAAGAAGCGGATTTTTTAGGCGCTGTAAAGGACGAAAAAGCTTTGTATCTGATAGCTTGTGTGGATGAAACACCTGTAGGATATATTGGAATGTGGATAGTGCTGGATGAGGGTGAAATTACAAATGTTTCTGTAAAGAAGGAATATCAGGGACAGAAAATCGGCAGAGCATTATTAGAACGACTGGAAGATTTAGGCAGAGTAAAAGGGGTAATTTCATATTTTCTGGAAGTGAGAGAAAGCAATGAGAGGGCCCGTGCTTTGTATGAGTCCTGTGGTTTTTCTGCTATTAGTGTAAGAAAAAATTTTTATGAAGAACCGGTGGAAAATGGAGTTGTAATGTGTAAAAGATAGCAATTTTGCTATCTTTTTCTAAGTTTAGAGTGATTTCCCACTGGGTTTTAAAATAATCTTCATGTATAATGAACAGCGTAGTTGAAAAATGATTCCACAAGCAGGAGGAAGAAATGAGAAAATACGAAGAAAAAAAGGAAAATCAGGTTATTGAAGTATACTGTAATTGTTGTGGAAAAAAATTAGCTGTAAAAGATGGTGTGATTATGGAAGGGGTTTTGCCTGTGACGGCTTTTTGGGGATATTTTTCAGAGAAAGATGGGGAATGCCAAAACTTTGACTTGTGTGAAAGCTGTTATGATAAATGGACTGCAGGTTTTCAGATCCCGGTGGAAAAGAAAATGGAAAATGAAATGTTGTAGCACGAAAAAAACTGTGCTATGATAAGAAATGCTATAATAGATAGAAATGAGGATAATGAGATGTTAGATGTATGCTTGTTAGGAACAGGGGGAATGATGCCTCTGCCCAGAAGAAAATTGACATCTTTAATGACAAGATATAATGGCAGTAATCTGATGATTGATTGTGGAGAAGGAACACAGGTAGCAGTAAAAGAAAAGGGATGGAGTTTTAAACCTATTGATGTTATTTGCTTTACTCATTACCATGCAGATCATATCAGCGGACTTCCGGGGCTTTTGCTTACAATGGGAAATGCAGAAAGAACAGAGCCTCTTACTTTAATTGGACCTAAAGGACTTGTACGTGTAGTTTCTGCACTTCGTGTAATTGCACCAGAACTTCCTTTTGAAATTCAGTGTATAGAGCTTACACAACCGGAAGAAACTTATGAGCTGAACGGTTATTGTATTACAGCTTTTCGTGTGAACCATAATGTGACCTGCTATGGGTATACACTGGAGATTAAAAGAGCAGGGAAATTTGATCCTCAAAGGGCAAAGGCACAAAATATTCCTTTGAAATGCTGGAATTCTCTGCAAAAGGGTGAAACAGTAGTGTATGAAGGAAATACTTATACTCCGGATATGGTTTTAGGAGCACCGAGAAAAGGAATTAAGCTTACTTATACTACGGATACCAGACCGGTAAAAGCGATTTCAGATCATGCAGCAGGTTCAGATTTGTTTATCTGCGAAGGGATGTATGGCGAACAGGACAAAGATGATAAGGCAAAAGCATATAAACACATGACATTTAAAGAAGCTGCACAGTTGGCAAAGGAAGCACAGGTAGAGGAAATGTGGCTGACGCATTACAGCCCTTCTCTGGTAAGACCGGAAGAAGCAGTAAAAGAAGCTACGGATATCTTTCCAAATACTATTGCAGCCAGAGACAGACAATCTGTGGAGCTGATGTTTGAAGAATAAGGAGAGAACTCATGAATAAGGAAGATGTATTGATTTTGGCAATAGAAAGTTCCTGCGATGAAACAGCAGCATCTGTAGTAAAAAATGGACGTACTGTTTTGTCAAATGTTATTTCTTCTCAAATTGATTTACACAAGTTGTATGGAGGCGTTGTTCCGGAAATCGCATCCAGAAAGCATATTGAGAAAATTAATCAGGTAATCGAGGAGGCTTTAAAAGAAGCAGAGGTTACATTAGATGATTTAGATGCTATAGGAGTTACCTACGGACCGGGGCTGGTAGGGGCACTTTTAGTAGGAGTGGCTGAGGCAAAGGCAATCAGCTTTGCGAAAGATATTCCACTGGTAGGAGTTCATCATATCGAAGGACATATTTCTGCCAATTATATAGAAAATTTAGAATTAGAGCCTCCATTTTTATGTCTTGTTGTATCAGGAGGGCATACACATCTGGTAATTGTAAAGGATTATGGAGAATTTGAAATCTTAGGAAGAACCAGAGATGACGCAGCAGGAGAAGCTTTTGATAAAGTAGCTCGTGCCATTGGTCTGGGATATCCGGGAGGACCGAAAATTGATAAACTTTCAAAAGAAGGTAATGCTTATGCAATGGACTTTCCAAAGGCAAAAATCGAAGATGCACCGTATGATTTTAGTTTCAGTGGAGTAAAATCGGCTGTTTTAAATCATATTAATAAGTGTAAAATGCAGGGAGAACCCATTGTAGAAGCGGATATTGCAGCTTCTTTTCAGCGTTGCGTAGTGGAGGTATTAGTAGAGCATGCAATTGCAGCTGCAAAAGATTATGGGATTGATAAACTTGCGATTGCAGGTGGTGTGGCATCAAACCAGACTTTGCGAAACGCTATGAAAAAAGCCTGCGAGGAAAATAAAATTAAATTTTATCATCCATCCCCTATTTTTTGCACAGACAACGCGGCTATGATTGGTGTGGCAGCATATTATGAATATTTAAAAGGTACTCGTCATGGATGGGATTTGAATGCAGTTCCCAATTTGAAATTAGGAGAGAGATAAGGAGAACAAAAGATGAAATGTACAGCAATTATTCTTGCAGCAGGACAAGGAAAAAGAATGAAAACAAAAGTTCAGAAACAATTTTTAATGTTGCAGGGAAAACCATTGCTGTATTATAGTCTGGCGTGTTTTCAGAAATCAGATGAAATTCAGGAAATAGTTGTGGTTACGGGAAAAGAAAGTATCAATTATTGCAGAAGTGAAATTATAGAAAAATATGGATTTACAAAGGTAAAATCTATTACTGAAGGTGGAAAAGAGCGCTATGATTCCGTTTATGCGGGATTAGAAGCGTGTTCTGCCGACACAGAGTACGTGTTTATTCATGATGGAGCAAGACCATTTATTACAGAGGATATTATTAAACGTACCAAAGAGGGTGTAATTGTTTATGGTGCATGTATTGCAGGTATGCCTTCCAAAGATACGGTGAAAATCATTGATGAAAACAATATAGTATCTGCAACTCCTGAAAGAAGCAGAGTATGGTCTGTCCAGACACCGCAGGTGTTTTCCTATTCTCTGATTAAAGAAGCTTACAATATAGCCAGAAGTACATCTATGCAGGGAATCACGGATGATGCCATGATAGTAGAACGATATAAAAATACACCTGTACGCATTGTAGAGGGTACTTACGAGAACATAAAAATAACAACTCCGGAAGATATTTTAGTAGCAGAAAAATTTTTAGAAAAAATTTCATAAAAAGTCTTGACATATACTGTCAAAGCGTGTTAATATACTACCTGTCGCTGACACAGCACATTCGGAGAGATATCGAAGTGGTCATAACGAGGCGGTCTTGAAAACCGTTTGTCCGCAAGGGCGCGTGGGTTCGAATCCCACTCTCTCCGCTTCAGTAGAATAACTGAAAAATTCAGGCTAAGGAGAAATACCCAAGAGGCTGAAGGGGCTCCCCTGGAAAGGGAGTAGGTCGTTAATAGCGGCGCGAGGGTTCAAATCCCTCTTTCTCCGTTACAGCGATTAAGCTGTTAAAAAAGTTGTTGACAAAGTTAGAAAGATGTGATAATCTGATCTAGCTGTCGCAAAACGACAACAAAACAGTCGAAAAAGACTGAAAAAAGTTTTAAAA
>CAJKQE010000041.1 GCA_905201915.1 uncultured Lachnospiraceae bacterium | reverse complement strand
TGAATAGCAGCGGAGAAATGGAAACAGGCTGGGTGTCTGTAGGAGGACACTGGTATTACATGAATAGCAGCGGAGAAATGGAAACAGGCTGGGTATCCGTAGAAGGACACTGGTATTACATGAATAGCAGCGGAGAAATGGAAACAGGCTGGGTGTCTGTAGGAGGACACTGGTACTACATGAATAGCAGTGGAGAAATGGAAACAGGCTGGGTGTCTGTAGGAGGACATTGGTATTACATGAGTAGCAGCGGAGAGATGTGCACCGGTTGGATATCTGTAGGAGGTGATTGGTATTATCTGAATGCAGATGGAACTATGGCAAGCAGTCAGTGGATTGACGGCTACTATGTAGGGGCATCCGGACAGATGGTATAAAGAATATAAAAAAGAAAATTTAAAAGATATTAAATTTTAATTGAGAGAAGCTGCTGCTTCACGGATTAAGAAATCATGAAGTGGCGGCTTCTTGTATTTTCATTTTTGAAATATAAAATGTGTATAAAAAAATAAAACCCTTGAAAAATCAAGGGTTTTTAAAAAGCTGCCAAGCGGACTTGAACCGCCGACCTCCGCCTTACCAAGGCGACGCTCTACCGACTGAGCCATGGCAGCATTTATTATGTGTCTCACAAGTAGAAATTTTATCAAAAAAAGGAATAGATGTCAACCCTTTTTCATATACAGAAAATAATTTCTGGGAATTGTGACATAGACTTTTAGGGAGGAATATAGGAAATGAAAATACATGGAATTTTATTGGCGGCAGGTTTTTCACGGCGTTTTCAAGGGAATAAATTGTTATATCTTTTGGAAGGGAAAGCTTTGTATCTTTATTTAACAGAACGTCTAACAGAACTTTTAAAAGAAGGAATATTGGACAGTCTGGTGATGGTTACACAATATGATGAAATTCTTCAGGAAATGAAGAAAAGAAGAATAGAGGCAGTAAAAAATGAGAATAGCATACAGGGGATTTCATCTTCTTTGAAACTGGGACTTTGTAAAGTTCAGGAATTTGAAGAAAAAGAAGAAGAAAATTATTACATTTTCTTTGTAGCAGACCAGCCTTATTTGAAAAAGAAAACAATAGAAAGATTTTTACAGGCCTTTGTTCAATCAGGTAAGACCATTGGTTGTGTAAAATCAAGAGAAGGTATGGGTAATCCGGTTATTTTCCATGAAAAGTATAAAAAAGAATTGGAAAGTCTGCAGGGGGATAAAGGAGGGAAAAGTGTACTGCAACAACATGAAAAAGAAGTGTTTTACTTTTGGGTAGAAGATGAAAAAGAATTACAGGATATAGATGAAAGAGGAGAACTGTCTTAAAAAAGAGTTCTCCTCTTTTGTTATATAGAAAATTTATTCGGGATAAACCAGTCTGTCATCAGAAATATTTAAAAGTACATTGTTTAAATATTTATTTGCCAGCCAGTTTGCCATATTCAAATTCATATCCAGATAGTTTCCACAGTCTTTTGCAGAAGCTCCCGGCACTTCATCGTGGAAATCTCGGATAAAGGTAAACATTTCTGTTACAAGGGGAAGGATTTCTTTAGATTGGTAATCTCCTGCTAAAAGAAGATAGAAGCCTGTACGGCATCCCATAGGACCAAAATAGATGACCTTATCAGAAAAATCCTTGTGATTTCTTAAAAAAGTAGCTCCAAGATGTTCAATGGTGTGAACTTCTGCTGTATTCATAACGGGTTCTTCATTAGGAGAAGTCATGCGCAAATCAAAAGTGGTGATAACTTCTGAGCCGACAAAATCTTTGCGAGATACATAAACTCCCGGTTGAAGCTTTATATGATCAATGGTGAAGCTTGCTATTTTTTCCATAATTCGTATCCTTTCTTTTTGTATTGATAAATTCATTATAAACATTTTATAAGTTGGAAGCAAGCAATAGTTGCTGACAAAGATAAAACGTGCTAGAATGTTTAAATAAGGGAAATTGTAGTAGTTGGAGGACAGAAAAATGATAAATGATAAAAAAGTTTTATTCAGTGGTATGCAGGCAACCGGAAATTTGACATTAGGAAATTATCTGGGAGCGTTGAAAAACTGGGTAACATTAAGCGATGAATATGAATGTTTTTATAGTGTTGTGGATATGCATTCTATTACTGTAAGGCAGGACCCGGCTACTCTTAGAAAAAGAGCAAGGGCTTTATTGACTTTATACATTGCAGCAGGACTTGATCCTAAGAAAAACTGTATTTATTATCAATCTCATGTAAGTGGACATGCAGAACTGGCATGGATTTTAAACTGTTTTACTTATATGGGTGAATTAAATCGTATGACACAGTTTAAGGATAAGTCTGCAAAACATGCAGATAACATTAATGCCGGATTGTTTACTTACCCGGTACTTATGGCTGCTGATATTTTATTGTATCAGGCGGATGTAGTTCCTGTAGGAATTGACCAGATGCAGCATCTGGAGCTGACAAGAGATATTGCTACTCGTTTTAATAATATCTACGGAGATGTATTTACGATACCGGAAGCATATATCGGCAAAGTAGGTGCTAAAATTATGAGTTTACAGGAACCATCTAAGAAGATGTCAAAATCAGATGAGAACCCAAATGGAAGCATCTATCTTATGGATGATCCGGATACAATTATGAGAAAATGTAAGCGCGCTGTAACAGATTCTGAGGCATGTATTGCTTATCGCGATGAACAGCCTGGAATTAAAAATCTGATTGATATTTATTGTGCATGTATGAATAAAACATCAGAGGAAGCGGTAAAAGAATTTGATGGAAAAGGCTACGGTGAACTGAAAATGGCAGTGGGAGAAGCTGTTGTAAGTGTATTGAAACCTTTACAGGATGAAGTAGCCAGACTGGAAAAAGAAAAAGCATATATTGATTCTATCATTAAAGAAAATGGCGAAAAAGCGCAGTATTTTGCAAATAAAACATTGAGAAAAGTACAGCGCAAAGTAGGATTTCCGGATAGAATTCGTTAAGGAACAGGAGGTGTCTTTATGACTGTTGAAGAAGTAATTACAGTTTTGGCAATGCAGGAAGAAATTTTACAATTTAATCATTTTACTAACGAAGATGCATGGGCGCTGGGGAATTTACTGGTGGCAGAGGCAAAAAAACGAGGCTTAGATACAGCAGTAGAAATTCGTCTGAACAATGGTTATACTGTGTTTAAGTATGCAGGAAATGGCACAACTTTAAATAACGAGGAATGGATGAATAAAATGTTTGCTTCTGTAAAAAGAATGGAAAAAAGCACCATGCTCTTGTATAGTGAATTAAAACGCAGTGAAGAAACTTTAGGAGAGATTGGACTTGACGAAAAGGAGTATTCCTGTTTAGGAGGCGGATTTCCGGTACGTGTAGAAGAAGTGGGAGTAATAGGAGCAATTATGATTTCTAATCAGAGTCATTTTATCAATCACGATATTATTGTAAAAGCAGTAAGTCGGTATCTTCATATCGATGAAGTTCCGAGAATTCGTGCATTGTAGAAAAAATTACCTTAGGAGGAAAAAAGTATGGCTAAAAAAGCGCCAGGAAGAACGCTTTTGATGGTTGTGGGTATTTTCTTAATTCTTGGTGGTGTATTTAATGCGATTACCAGTGCAATGAACTTTGTGATGATAGGGCAAGAAGAAATGGCCCCGATTTTGGAACAGGCATTGCAGCAGACAGGGATTAGTAAATCTACTTATCAGATTAGTCTTGTAATAGTTGCGATACAGGCTGTAGTCAATATGGTGACAGGTATTATCGGAGTTGCAAACAGCAACAAAATTGAAAAAGCGTCACTTTGTTATGGTTGTGGAATTGTTTTAATTGTGTGTGCTTTAATCAATAATGGATATGCTGCTTTTAGTGGAGCATTTAGTATTTTTTCAGTGCTTTTATCATTAATTCTTCCATTACTGTATTTCTGGGGTGCATTAAAAAATCGACAGGTAATGCAGGAAGAACAGGGCACTGTTATAAAATAAACAGAGTGAACACAGATGAGGGGCAAAACGGAGGGGTTCTGTTTTGCCCTGTTATTATATAAAGAAAGATAAGAGGAGAGAGTATGGAACATTTAATTAAAGTAATGGATTTATGTAAAATTTATAATCCGGGGGAAAATGAAGTAAGGGCATTGGATCATGTAAATCTGGAAATTGACAGAGGAGAATTTGTTGCGATTATTGGTCAGTCCGGTTCTGGAAAATCAACTTTTATGAATATGTTAGGCTGTCTGGATATTCCAACATCAGGAAAATATTATCTCAATGGTACAGATGTATCTACTATGTCTGATAATGAATTATCTTTAATCAGAAACAAAGAAATTGGTTTTATTTTTCAGGGATTTAATTTAATTCCAAATCTTACAGCAGAAGAAAATGTGGAATTGCCGTTGATTTACAGAGGGATTGATAAAAAAGAAAGAAAAAGACTGGCAACAGAAGCATTAGAGATGGTAGGATTAAGTCACAGAATGCACCATAAACCGTCAGAGATGTCAGGAGGACAGCAGCAGCGTGTGGCTATTGCCAGAGCTATTGCAGCAAAACCGCCGGTAATTCTGGCAGATGAGCCTACAGGTAACTTAGATTCTGCTTCCAGTAAAGAGATTTTAAATATTTTAAAAAATCTTCACAAAGATGGCAAAACCGTTATTTTGATTACCCATGATGATGGAATTGCGGCAAGAGCAAAACGTGTTGTAAGAATTATGGATGGAAAAATAGAATCAGATAGGATAAATCCAGAATATGAAAAAATGGAGGAAGCACATGAAAACAAAGACTCTGAAGAATAAAAATACGATTATGGTAATTACACTGGGAATTGTGGCAGTTGTATTGGTTCTTCTGGCGATTATTGGAAATATGAGAAAAGGAGGAAAAGGTACAGAGCCTGTTGTAGAAGTTATTTCAGTAGAAAAAGGAGATGTGAGTCAGGAAATAGAAGCATCAGGCAACGTGGAGAGTGAATGGAAAAAAACATTTTATTCTCCGGTAAATGCTACAATAGAAATGATGACTGTAGAATCCGGTGACAGTGTAGAAAGCGGACAGAAACTGATTGATTTTAATGTGGATAATTTAGAGTCAGATAATCAGAGAGCAGAGCTTACAGCAAGAAGCGGTAAATTAGAATTGGAGGATGCACAGGCACAGGCAGACAGTGCTGTTTCTAAAGTTTCAAAAGCGAAGGCAGAAATTCCAAATTTAAAAAAACAGATTGAAAATAAGAAAAATGAAATTTCCGGTTTCAAACAGCAAATTGCAAAAGTACAGAATGATGCCCAGAAGCAGGCACAGGAAGGTGCAGAAAATGCATATCAGACAGCTGTAAAGGCAGCGGAAGCAAAGTATCAGGAAGAAATGGTTCTTTATAATACAGTTACGAAGCCGGAATATGATAAAGAATTAGAAGAATTAAAAAAGAAAATTAATGAAGGAACAGGAGTAGAAACAGATAAAGAAGACTATCGTCATTTATTAGAAAATCCTCCGAAAGTACCGGAAATGGAAGAAGTAAATCCAGCAGATTTTCAAGTGTCAGGTACAGGTATGGCAGATACTTCTGTATTAGAAGCAGAGATGGAAAATGCAGCCTCTGAACTGGCGTCTCTTCAGTCTGAGCTGGCCTCAAAAGAAGCTTTGGCACAGTCAGAAGCAACAGGACTTACCGATGCAGCGAAGGAAAAAATCAGAATTTCCAATAATCTTGCCGAACTTGAAACAAAAAATCTTCAGGAACTTTTGGAAGAAGGAAGAAAAGGAATTGAAGCAGAGTTTTCAGGGGTTATATCTGATACAAGAGTAAGTCAGGGAGCAACGGTAACACAAGGGATGGAACTTTTTACACTTCAGAGTATGGATGATGTTTGCGTAGATGCCAGTATATCAAAATATGATTTTGATAAAGTAAAAGAAGGACAGAAAGCCACGATTAAATTAGGAGATAAAAAATATAATGGAACGGTTGAAAAAGTAAATCGTATCGCAGTTCCAAACGAAAAGGGAGCACCGACAATTGGAGTTGTAATACATATTGATAATCCAGATGACGGTATTTTCATTGGTGTAGAAGGAAAAGTGAGTATTCATGCAGCAGAAGTAAAGAATGTTCCGATTTTACCGGTAGAAGCAGTTAATATTGGGAAGGATGGTTCTTTCTGCTATGTGGTAGAAGATGGAGAGATTAAGAAAAAAGAGATTGAAACAGGTGTGACTTCAGACTCTTTTGTAGAAATTAAAAGTGGATTAAAAGAGGGAGAGCAGGTTCTTGTCGATATAGGCAACCATAATGAAGGAGATAAGGTGAAGGCACAGGAAGCAAAGTCTGGCAAGTAAGAGAAAGGATAAGACTATGGGAAATATAATTGAATATGTCAAGATGGCAATTCAGAATATTATTGCCAATAAAGGGCGCTCTTTTCTTACTATGTTGGGAATTATTATAGGAATTGCTTCTGTTATTGCTATTGTGTCTATTGGTGAGGGAACCAAAAATCAGATGAACAGCGAAATTGATGCTGTAGGTGGAGGACAGATCTTTATCTATTGCAGTGATGACGCCATAATAGAGGATGCGTATATGACAGCGGAAGATATGGAAGCTATTCGCAAAATTGATGGTGTAGAAGGAGTTTCCAGTAGCCTTAGCATTATGGGTGAAACAGTAACAGGAAAAGGTGATTTTTCCGCAACGGTGACATTGGAAACACAAGATGCACCGATTGTCAATAACCTTGCTTTAAAAAGAGGAACTTATTTTACTGAGGCAGATGTGGTAGAAGGGCGAAATGTATGTGTAATCTCAGATACAGATGCAAAGCGATTGTTCGGCTCAGATGATGTAATTGGAATGGACATTGATGTACAGTGTTATGATTTGAGTAAGAGTTTTCGAATTGTAGGTGTTACAACACAGAAAGAAAATGGTACTTTTGTAAGTTATATTTATGAGGGTATGCCGGTGACACTCTCTGTGCCTTATACGGCGGCAGCAGATTTTGTGGGGGATACAGCAGGAGAGTTTACTAACATGGTCGTACAGGCAGATAAGAAGATGAATTCTCAGGAAATTTCCAACGAAGTGATTAAAACATTAGAAAAGAGACATCAGTCAGCAGGAGAGGACTATTATCAGCTTCAAAGTTTTCAGGACGTTATGAAAATGATGAATGACATGCTTGGTATGGTAACGGCGTTTATTTCCTTTGTGGCAGGAATTTCTCTGCTGGTAGGAGGTATTGGTGTTATGAATATTATGCTGGTATCCGTAACAGAGCGAACAAGGGAAATTGGTATTCGAAAAGCATTGGGAGCAAAAACATCTTCCATTATGATGCAATTTTTGGCAGAATCAGCAATTCTTACGGTGATTGGTGGAATTATTGGAATTATTTTGGGCATTGCAGGCGGATATGGAATTTGCTCTATTATAAGCTCTGTGCAGGGGATGACGATTACTCCGGGAGTTAATGCTGTTACGATTATTGCTGCCACTTTATTTTCCTGTGCGGTAGGTATTTTCTTTGGAATTTATCCGGCGAAGAAAGCGGCAGCATTAAGTCCTATTGAAGCATTGCGAAGAAATTAAAAGAGGTCTGCCATATCTTTTGGGAGCGGAGCTGAAAAACTCATGAGTTTCTCCGTAATGGGATGTACAAAGTTTAAGCGATAAGAATGGAGAGCAACACGTTGAATTTTAGAAAAATCAGGATTGTAGAGATAATCTCCTAAAAGAGGATTTCCTATATATTTTGCGTGAACACGAATTTGATGTGTGCGCCCTGTTTCCAGAGAGAGCTTTAGAAGAGAATAATCTTCTTTTGAAGCTACAGTTTGATAATGCGTGACAGCTCGTTCTCCATTTATAAAATCTACACAGCGCTCAATGGCAGAATTTTCTTTTCGTGCTATGGGCGCTGTAATGGTATCTGTCTCTTTTTCAGGGATGCCGGATACTACAGCCAGATATGTTCTGTGAATTTCTCTTTTTTTCATTTGGTTGGAAAGAATAGATGCACTTAGCGCATTTTTGGCAATAATAAGAAGACCGGTGGTATCTCTGTCGAGTCGGTTGATACAGCGAAATACAAAGGATTTTCCCTGCATTTTATAGTAATAAGCAATTCCATTTGCCAGAGTATTGTCGTAATTATTAATAGAAGGATGAACAGGCATATCTGCAGGTTTATTTATCAGCAAAATATCTTCATCTTCATACACAATATTGAGAGGAAGAGGAACAGGAATAATATTTTCAGAAGGAGCTTCTTCTAATAGATGGATGGTAAGTATATCATTTATTTTTAGTTGAGTGCGGACATAAGCCCATTCACTGTTTACCAGAATTCCTTGATGTGTTTTTTTTAATTGTATGATGATTTGTCTGGAAAATCCCTTGTTTTTAAGAAATTCTCCCACTGTGCAGGGGATATTTTCCTGTTTTATAGTATATTCAAAAATACGATTCATAAAAAATACTCCTTAAAAAGAGGGGATGTGGCATATTGCTGCATCCCCTTTTGTGTTTCATAGAAAAGATTGTTTTTATTTTGATTTTACTTTATTCCACAATTCATTATAATAACTGTCTACGTCATCTCCAAGAAATTGGAAAGTTTCACAATTTGTTAAATCTTCCGGTTCTGGGAACAGAATTTTACTGTTTCGAATATCTTCGTCTTCAATCATTTCTTTGGCCTTTAGATTTGGAGTAGAGTAGGTAAGATATTCAAAATTCATTAATGCAATTTCCGGACGGCACATAAAGTTTATAAACTTTTCAGCGTTTTCTTTGTTTTTTGAATTTTTTGGAATTACCCAAGAGTCAATCCACACATTGGAGCCTTCCTTTGGAATGACATATTCCAAATCAGGATTTTCACGTTTGGTATATCCTGCTTCGCCAGAATAAATCACGCCCAGAGCCGCTTCATTTCCAATCATTTTATCCCTTACCTGGTCTACGACATAAGCTTGTACCAGAGGTTTTTGCTCAATTAAATCTTCGGTAGCTGCTGCAAGTTGATCTACTTCTGTGGCATTGATGGAATAGCCCAGACGTTTTAAAGCTACAGCAAAGGCATCTCGTACAGAATCTTGCATGAGAATCCTATCTTTGTATTTAGGGTCCCATAAAATATTCCAACTGTCTACAGGTTCTTTTACCATGGACTTATTATATAAAATACCTACAGTACCTACACAATAAGGAACAGAGTATTTATTTTCAGGATCAAAGCTTTTAGATTGCTCCATATAAGTAGAATCCATGTTTTTGATATTGGGAATATTATTCCAGTTGATTTCTGCCAGCAAATCATTTTCAATCATGCGTTGAATCATGTAATCAGATGGACAGAGCACATCATAAGCAATTGCCTGCGACAGGATTTTAGGATACATAATTTCATTTGTTTCATATTCTTCATAAGTAACGGAAATTCCTGTTTCTTTTTCAAAGAGTTCAATGGTTTTTGGATCTAAATATTCCCCCCAGTTATAAACAATAACCTTTTCACCGGAATTGTTTTTTAATGTGTTGAAGTTATAGAAAATTCCTCCAAAAACTAACGCTATAAT
Organism: uncultured Lachnospiraceae bacterium; assembly: GCA_905201915.1. GTDB lineage: Bacteria > Bacillota > Clostridia > Lachnospirales > Lachnospiraceae > Blautia. Next base: position 8,254 of record CAJKQE010000041.1, on the reverse strand, counting down.
TAAAACAGCAGGAACAGCAAAACGGAAGGTTTTCTGCAGAGCTGTTTTTTGAGAAGTCTTTTTCACATCCTTTGATTCTTTCGGACTGGCATTTACGCAAATCATAAGTACAAGAACACTGACAAAGAGGAGTGTGGAAAGTGCATACATTTCCGGTCGAATTCCTTTTCGTACCTCGGCATAAATTTTTGTGGATAGAGTATCTACGCCAGGACCTTTTGTAAAGTGTGTAATAATGAAATCATCTAAGGACATAGTAAAAGCCATAAGAAAACCAGACACCACTCCAGGCCATATTTCAGGAAAAACAACTTTAAAAAATGCATAGATTGGTCCGGCTCCTAAGTCTTGAGCTGCTTCATAAGTGCTTTTGTTTGTCTGTTTTAATTTTGGCATAACGCTTAAAATAACATAAGGAATGCAAAAAGTAATATGAGCCAGTAAAATTGTGGAAAACCCAAGAGTGACTCTACAGGCAATAAATAAAAGCATCAGTGAAATACCGGTTACAATTTCAGAATTTAAGATAGGAATGTTCGTAATTCCCATCATAATTGTTTTGCTTTTAGATTTCATGGCATTGATGCCGATAGAGGCAGCAGTACCGATAATAGTTGCAAGAATGGCAGAAACAAGCGCAATCAAAAGTGTGTTGTAAAGAGCTGCCATAATTGCTTTATCCTGAAAAAGGGAGGAGTACCAGTGCAAAGTAAAACCACCCCATTTTGCTCGAGATTTTGAAGCGTTAAATGAAAGTACAATTAAAGTTACAATGGGGGCATACATAAGGAAAAGGATAAGCCCAAGATAAATATTTCTCGCAGTCTTTTTCATTAGAATAACCCTCCTTGTCCGTTTTTATCGTATTTTCCTGTTAAAATCATGCTGATTAAAATAAAAATCATTAATACAAGAGAAAGACCGCTTCCTACGTGCCAGTTGCTTCCCTGCTGAAATTGTCTGTCAATGACATTTCCAATAAGGAGAATTTTACTTCCGCCCAAAAGATCAGAGATAACGAAAGTAGTGAGAGCCGGTACAAAGACCATGGTAATTCCACTGATAACTCCTGGCAGACTTAAAGGAAAGATAATCTTTCGAAAAGTATAAAAAGAAGTAGCTCCTAAATCTCTGGCAGCGAAAATAACATCCCTGTCAATTTTACAAAGTGCATTGTAAAGAGGCAGTACCATGAAAGGCAGAAAGTTATAGACCATACCTAACACAATAGCAGCAGGAGTGTTAATCAGCTGTAAAGGAGGAATATGAAAAAAACCGAGAATTTGATTGATTACACCGTTTTTTTCCAGTAAAGTCTGCCATGCAATAGTACGAAGCAAAAAGTTCATCCACATAGGAAGAATAAAAAGCAACACAATGAAACTGGTTTGATTAATTTTCATGTTAGAGAGCATCATTGCCAGAGGATACGCTAATACCAGGCAAATAATAGTGCTGATAATGGATAAAATCAGAGAAAGACAGAGGGCTTTGAAGTTTTCCACTGTTCCGATTGCCAAAACATTTTCAAAGGTAAATTGTCCTTCGTTATTAGTAAAGCCATAAAATAAAATCATGGCAAGAGGAATTAAAATAAAGGATATGGACCATAAAAGGTATGGACCGGATAATAATTTCTTTTTATTCATTGACGCCAATTGCCTCCTCATCTTCTGACTCCGGTTTGTTCATAATCTGGATATCAAAAGGATTTACATGAATGCCCACTTTTTGTCCTACAGGGAACATATCTGTGCTGTGTACCAGCCATTCAAAGCCGTTTGCTTCTACTTCCATTTCGTAATGTACACCCTTGAAAATAAGGTGGGTAACAACACCTTGTATAGTACCCTCTTCAGGTGGGAGTAAATCCACATCTTCCGGTCGGATTACTACGTCAACAGGCTTATTTTTTCCAAATCCAACATCTACACAAGGGAATTTTGCTCCCAGAATTTCCACTAATTTATCTTCCAGCATAATGCCGGAAATGATGTTACTTTCACCGATAAAATCGGCAACAAAAGCATTTTGAGGTTCATTGTAAATATCCTCTGGTGAACCCATCTGCTGAATGTAGCCCTGATTCATAACCACAATGGTATCAGACATGGTAAGGGCTTCTTCTTGATCATGGGTAACATAGATAAAGGTAATACCTAGTTCATTTTTTAATCGAATAAGTTCATATTGCATGTCCTGACGGAGTTTTAAATCCAGCGCGCCTAGGGGTTCATCAAGCAGCAAAAGCCGAGGTTCATTTACAATAGCTCGTGCAATAGCAACACGTTGTTGCTGACCACCGCTTAAAGAGTCGGGTAGACGATTTTCATAACCATCAAGATTTACCAGTTTTAAAGCGTATCTTACCTTGTCTTTAATATAAGAAGCACTTTTTCCGGAAATTTTCAGTCCAAAAGCAATATTTTCTTCGATATTCATGTGAGAAAACAGTGCATATTTTTGGAAAACAGTATTGAGGTTTCGCTTGTTCGGAGGAAGGTTTGTAATATTCTGACCGTCAAAAATAACCTGACCACTGTCAGGAGCTTCGAAGCCTCCTAAAATACGAAGTGTTGTTGTTTTTCCGCAACCGCTGGGACCTAAAAGTGTGAGAAATTCATTTTCTCGTATGGATAGATTTAATTTATCTAAAATTAACTGATCACCAAAGCTTTTTGATATATCTGTTAAAGTGACTAAATTGTGACTCATTGTACTCCTCCTCTGTAAAAACAATATTTTAAGCTAGAAAAATCCATTCTGAAAATTATTATACTAAATGAAAAATACATGTCAATATGTAAAAACTTCAAAGTTACATTGTATTAAAAAAAACTTTGTGGTAGAATATTTTTGATATCTTAGAAAAGTATCATTTATTATGTAGTGAGACAAATAAAAATGGGAGGGTATTGAATAGATGAAAGAAAAGTATGTAGCGTATGTCGGAACATATACCCATGGGAGTAGTATTGGAATTCATTTGTATGATGTAAATGTGGAAGAGGGAACACTTTCTGAAAGAAAAGTAGTTCCGGTAAATAATTCATCCCATCTGGCAAAGTCTTTAAACGGGAAATATCTTTATTCTATTGCAGATGAAGGTGTAGCTGTATTTGCTATTGAGGCAGATGGTGATTTGACATTCATTAACAAAGTTGATATTGATGGAATGAGAGGTTGTCACTTGTCTACAGACGAAGAAGGAAAATATCTTTTTGTAGCAGGCTATCATGATGGAAAGGTAACAGTGGTGCATACACATCGTGACGGACGATTGGGAAGCGTAGTAGATGGTGTATTTCATAAAGGGCTGGGAAGTGTAGGAGAGAGAAATTTCCGCCCTCATGTAAGCTGTGTGCGTCCTACACCGGACAATAAATATTTATGTGCAGTAGATAATGGAATTGACCAGATTAAAATTTACAGAGTAAACAGAAGAACAAAACGTCTGGAACTGGTGGATATTTTAAGATGCCACAGGGAATCAGGACCTAAAAAAATAAAATTCAGTAAAGATGGAAAATTTGCATATTTGATTTATGAACTGAATAATACCATTCAGGTATACAGCTATGACGGAAGCGGCAAAAACCCTGTTTTTGAATTGCTGCAGACAGAAAGTACATTGGCTTCTCACGATGATGAAACTCATGATGCAACTTCCGGTCTTTGTATGTCACCGGATGGTAAATATGTTTTTTGCTCAACAGCAGGAGAAGATACGGTTGCCATGTATAAGAGAGATGAACAGACCGGTCTTTTAGAAAAACAATGTATTTTGCCAATCAGTGGAAATTATCCGAAGGATTTGGCAATTTTCCCAGACGGAAAACATTTGGCAGTAGTAAATCATGAGTCAAATTCTATTACTACATTTGCTATTGATTATGAGAAAAAATTGCTGATAATGAAAGGGAAACCTATGAAAGTAGAAACACCAAACAGCATTGTTTTCTCTAAATGTCAAGAATAAACAAATTTAAGAAAAAAGGAAGTGCAAAATTATGGAAAGCGGGCCTTACCCCGGGGATATTAAAAACAGAATAAAAAAAGAAATCCATATTCCTGCGGGCAGGCCTCCTTTCATGTTCTGCCTTATGGGATATGAAGGGAGAAACCATGATTAGAATATTTAAAACAATTGATGGAAAAATTCATCAGGTAGAAGAAGCCAGTGAAGGCTGCTGGCTTGCACTTACCGATCCTACGGCAACGGAAATTTTTGAGGTTGCAAGGAAGTACCATATTGAAGTAGATGACTTGAGAGCGCCTTTGGATGAGGAAGAACGTTCACGTATTGAGGTGGAAGATGATTACACTTTGATTATTGTGGATACTCCAATTTTGGAGGAAAGGGGAGAGAAGGACTGGTACGGCACCATTCCTTTATCAATTATTGTAACAGATGAGATTATTATTACGGTATGTCTGGAAGATACCTCAGTTCTGGGGCGCTTTATGGATGGACGTGTCCGTAATTTTTATACGTATATGAAAACTAGATTTATTCTTCAGATTTTGTATAAAAATGCAAGTATGTTCCTGCATTATCTGCGTATTATAGATAAGAAAAGTGAAGAAGTAGAAGAAAAGCTTCAGGAGTCTACAAAAAATAAAGAACTGATTGAGCTTCTGGAACTGGAAAAATCGCTGGTGTACTTTACTACCTCATTGAGATCGAATGAAATGGTGCTGGAAAAGCTTTTAAAAGTAGAGCGTATTAAGCAATATCCGGATGATACGGATTTGCTGGAAGATGTTATTATAGAGAATAAGCAGGCCATTGAGATGGCAAATGTATATAGTGGGATTTTAAGTGGAATGACAGAGGCATTTGCTTCTATTGTATCAAATAATTTGAATATTGTTATGAAATTTTTGGCAACAGTTACGATTGTTATGTCAATTCCTACGATGATTTTTAGTGCTTATGGAATGAATGTAAACCTCAAGGGGATGCCTTTTGCATCTCATCCGGAGGGATTTGTTATTGTAATTATACTTTCACTGCTTTTAAGTCTGATAGTGGCATTTATCTTTTCCAAAAAGAATTTATTTTAATAAGCAGTTGCTAAAGGAGACATTATGAATTTTTTAAACAAAATGGAACGGAAGTATGGAAGATATGCCATACACAATTTGACAAAGTATATGATAGGGTGCTATGCCATAGGATATATTTTGTTGTATATTGGGCAGGCATTTGGCGGAAATTTTTTCCAGTATCTGCTTTTAAGTCCTTATCATATTATGCATGGACAGATATGGAGAATTGTTTCATGGATTTTAATACCGCCGTCAAGCTCTAATATTATTTTTGTGCTGATTATGCTGTCCTTTTATTATTATCTGGGAACATCGCTGGAGCGAACCTGGGGAGCATTTCGCTATAATGTTTATATTTTAGGCGGAATGCTTTGTACAGTAATTGGTGCATTTGTTCTGTATTTCCTTACAGGACCAAATGAAATGTATTCCTTGATTAACGGAATGAGTTTTTCAACTTATTATATTAACTTGTCTATTTTCCTTGCTTTTGCCATGAATTATCCGGATATGGAAGTGCTGTTTATGATGATTATTCCCATTAAAATAAAGTATCTGGCACTTTTAGATGTGGCGTATCTGGTTTACGATATGATTAGAGGTGGATGGGGTACACGTACTGTAATCATTGCATCACTTTTGAATTTTATTATTTACTTTTTAATGACAAGAAATTATAGGAGAATATCTCCTCAGGAAATTCACAGAAAACAACAGTTTAAAAAGGCTGTTCATCCGCAGATGACACCGGGAGGAACCAGACATAAATGTGCAGTATGCGGACGGACAGAAAAAGACGGAGAACATTTGGAGTTTCGCTATTGTTCAAAGTGTAATGGAAATTATGAATACTGTCAGGATCATCTGTTTACTCATCAGCATATAAAATAGGAGGATTACTTGCATGCGTAAGACAAAAATTGTTTGTACTATGGGACCAAATACGGATAATAAGGACATTATGGAGGCTCTGGTAAAAAATGGGATGAATGTAGCCCGTTTTAACTTTTCGCATGGAGATTACGAAGAACAGCGCAATCGTATGGATTTATTAAAACGTGTCAGAGAAGAACAGGGAAAACCTGTTGCAATTCTTCTTGATACAAAAGGACCGGAAATTCGTACTGGCGTTTTGGAAAACGGAAAAAAAGTAATGTTGTCAGAAGGGGCAGATTTTACTTTATATACAAAAGAGATTGTAGGAAATGCTTCCGGCTGTTCCATTACCTATGCAGGGCTTACAGAAGATGTAGAGCCGGGAAATTGTATTTTAATTGATGACGGTTTAATCGAATTGGAAGTAAAAGGAGTAGCGGATGATGCTATTCATTGCCGTGTGGTAAATGGAGGAGAACTGGGAGAAAAGAAAGGAATTAACGTTCCAAATGTAAAAGTAAAGCTGCCTGTTGTTACGGAAAAAGATAAAGCAGACATTATCTTTGGTATTGAACAAAAAATAGATTTTATTGCAGCTTCTTTTATCAGAAATGCAGAAGGTGTGAAGGAAATTCGTAAAATCCTTAAAGAACATCATGCCGAAGAAATTGCAATTATTGCTAAGATTGAGAATGCAGAAGGTCTGGAAAATATTGATGAAATCATTGAAGTGGCAGATGGTATTATGGTAGCCAGAGGTGATTTGGGAGTGGAAATTCCTGCTCCACAGGTTCCTCATATTCAGAAGATGATTATTCATAAATGTAATGCGAATTATATTCCTGTTATCACAGCAACGCAGATGCTGGATTCTATGATTCGTAATCCACGTCCTACTCGTGCAGAGGTAACAGATGTGGCGAATGCGATTTATGATGGAACAGATGCTATTATGCTTTCCGGTGAAACAGCAGCAGGAAAATACCCTGTAGAAGCTTTGAAAATGATGAATGAAATTGCAGAAAATACAGAGAAGTATGTAAATTATGATCAATATATTATGCATAGAACCATGTATAAGAAGACAAAAGTATCCTGTGCCATTGGAATTGCCTCTGTTCGTACAGCTAGAAATATTGAGGCTGATTGTATTGCAACACCAACTATGTCAGGAAAGACAGCTCGCCTGATTTCCAGTTTCCGTCCGGTTATGCCTATTTATGCTATTACTCCAAATGAAAGAGTAGAGCGTAAAATGCAGCTTTATTGGGGTGTTACACCATTAAAGGGATATACGAGGGATACGGCAGAGAATGTTATTTTAAATGCTATGGAAACTTTGAAAGAGAAAAACTTGGTGAAAAAAGGTCAGCTTGTAGTTGTGACAGCAGGAGATCCAGCGACAAATAACAGTAAGGCAGAGGCAAATGTTACAAACATGCTTCATGTTATGGAAGTAATTTAAAAAATAGCAGCTATTGCATTAGCATACAATGTTTAATGCAATAGCTGTTTTATTTTTTTGTATATACTATAAACGGAAAAAATGCTATACTCAGAAAAAGAGCAGAGAGGGAAATAATATGGGATTACGAAAAATTACAATTGGAGTGGATTGGGACGATGTGTTATGTGATTTAAACACAAATTCTGTGGAGCCATTACCTTAAAGCGCCAATATCCTACACTAATGGTATATTGTAAAAAGAGCAAGGATAAATTGATTGAGAATATTTTGATGAAAAATTGTGATTTGAAAGAGAAGAAATTGCGGTTGCTGGCATTGGAGCAGGAGAGAAAGCATGAATCCTTGTGTGACATTACTGTTCGAGGAGATGAGGTAGATAAAATCCTTGAGGTCTTTGGAGAACACTGACAGAAGGAATTATCAAAAAATATTTGGAAAGCCATTTTTATGCCATATTAATCGTGTTTTTAAGTATAATTAAGGTCATACATATATTCTTAGAAAGAAATAGATGTATTTGATTGTATGAAAAGGTAATTGAATGAGGAGGAACATACATGCGGTTATTGTTGGCAGAAGATGAAAAAGCGTTATCAAAAGCATTAGTAGCGATTTTAGAGAGAAATAACTATTCTGTGGATGCCGTCTATGATGGACAAAGCGCATTAGAGTATCTGGAAATGGATAATTATGATGGGGTAATCTTAGATATTATGATGCCTAAGGTAGACGGTCTTACCGTTTTACGAAAAGTTCGGGAAAAGGGCAATCTGATACCTATTCTATTATTGACAGCAAAGTCTGAAGTGGATGATAAGGTGGAAGGATTGGATGCAGGAGCCAATGATTATCTGGCAA
>CAJKQE010000040.1 GCA_905201915.1 uncultured Lachnospiraceae bacterium | reverse complement strand
CTCCCAATTTTCTGGGTTAAGTCCTTTCTGGATATTTTCCCACATTGCCTTATATTCTTCTGCATGTTCCTTTGGCACAGCCTCTTTTATAGATTGGCTTGTCCAATATACTGCGTTTTCGTTCTCCTCATACACACTTGGGATTATAGAATAGTATGGATATAAGGTTATATTAGGTACTGTTGTTTTTCCAAAATCTTTTTCCATCTTCTTCAACACATTTTCCATGTTTGCATCGTCCGGATATACCACTCTGATTTCATATAGCTTTTGTGGCTTTCCGCTAAAAGAAGTGTCTAGAAAACTAAAATTGATTTGAGATGTCTTTTCACCAAACATCTCCTGTCCGTTTTCCAGAGCAAAATACGTGTCATACTCATTTTCTATCAGATTTGTCACAGTATCTTTATCCACACCATAGATTTCAAACACTTCTTCCATGGTAATGCCCCATGGTGTATCTTTTAATTCAATATTCTTACTTTTGGAACAGCCAGAAAGACTACTAAATACTACAAGAAATACTAAATAACTAAGTTTCTTATAAACAGGCGTTCTTTTATTGAAAAATTTAATGCGAAATTCTGTCATACCATGCTCCTCCAGGGTTCGAATGATCAATAGTATACCTTATAATCATACTATCATTTCCTGCATTGGTATCCTCTCCTTTCACATTTTCATATATAATGCCTTTAACATTTTTATTCACATAATCAATTTCCTGAAAATATAACTTTTCTTGTATTATATACATATATTAACATTTATGTTAATATATGTCAATTATGTTTTTTATTTTTTATTGTTTTTAATTATCATTTATGTTATTATATTAATAGACCATTAACAATGAAGGGAGTCTTACTTTGCAAAAAATTAAATTAACGCAGATGGAGAAGAAAGTCATGTATATTCTTTGGCAAAATCCTGAGCCACTTCTTATTTCAGATATTGTCAGTTTTGATACAAGTCTTCCTCTTACAAGTGTGCAGCGTCTTATGCGAAATTTACTAGAAAAAGATTATGTAGAAGTTGTTGATATCGTTCAGAGTGGAAAAGTGTTTGGCAGACGATATCGTGCTAAAAAGATGCCAGACGATATTATATACAATGAAGTAGAAAATTTTCTTCCTGTTGTAAAGAATAAAATTCATTTTTCCAAAAGACTAATCGCTTCTTTGCTGAATAACGAGGAAAATGAAAAAGAAACTTTAGATGAACTGGAAGATTTTATAAAAATGCAAAAAAGGAGTTTAGAACAACACAAAGATGGTTAATATTTCCTATACTACAATTATAACTGCCATTTTTTTCTTTTGCTTATTTTGTATTTGCATTTTAGGATATATAAGGAAAAAAGGCGATTTGTTTCACAAAAAAGAAGTTGTGTTTTTACTTATCATGTTCAGTATTATCGGTTTCCGTCTTATTTTCCCCATTGAATTGCCGATTACAAAGTCTGTATATATTTCAAGTTTCTATACTGATTTCTGTGATATATTAAAGAAACCCATACTACAAAACATGCCTGTTTTTGAGCTTTTATTTCTAATAAGCATTACGATTTCTCTTTTAATAGCACTGGTAAAATTTAGCCAATATAGAAAATGTTATCTTTTTTTCAAGCAGGCAACTGTTGTAAAAACTATATCAGTTTCAACTTGCTTTAAAAGAGAGAAGCAAATACCAATCGTAAAATCATCCTTTACCGAAGAACCTTTTATTCTTGGTATTTTAAAGCCAAGAATTGTAATTCCATATACGAAATTTTCCAATGAAGATTATATTATACAGCATGAGATACAACATTATCTAAATCATGACTTATTTTTTAAACTGTGTATTGAAGTTTTAGTAATTCTTTTTTGGTGGAACCCACTTTTATATCTTCTTAGACACCATGTAGGAAACTTACTTGAATTAAAAAATGACTTCTCTGTTACCGGACATCTTTCAAAAAAAGAAAAAATCGATTATGCAGAAACTCTGATTTTTGCGGCAAAAGAAAAGAATAAAAAGAAACATTTTGGATTGGGTATTAGTAGTACCTCCGGTTTCTTAAAAATCAGAATTCATTCCCTCTTTGCTCATTCACCTTTTCGAGTTTCTCCATTCCTGCTACTTACTTTTTTATTAACCATTTTTTCTTATTTTATTGTTATTGAGCCTTATTCCAGACCTGATTTAGGACCAACTGGATTTTTATTAGAAGATGTCTCCTATCTCGAAAAAAATGAGGATGGAACTTATACTATCTATGTGAATGAAGAACCTATTGGAACACTTTCTAACATACCAGATGATTGGGAGCATGTAAAAATTATAGAAAAGAGGTAACCTACATGAAAAAAATAATTCTTTTATTAACCATTGTTTTACTACAATCAATATCTTCGGTTTCTGTATCTGCCCAATCGACTACTACATATCAAAAAGTAAAAAATTTCACTTTTAATGATTTACGCAAAGATTGTATTGATTGGGTATATAACACAATAGATGGAAAGTTATACAAAAGACTATACAATTTTTCACAAAAGATTTGGCTTAGCGATTGGATTTTATGCTAACATACTATTTTTATTGAGGAAAAGTCCTTATATTTTCATTTTTAAATATAAGGACTTTTCCTTAATAATAACACGAATTTTTAGTTATATTTCGTCCAAAAACTCCCTTATCTTTTTTTCCTCCCCTACAAGAGAGCCCTGTATCATCGGAGGTTTTCCTCCTCCTTTTCCCTGAAAAGCTTCATTTAATTTCTTACCGATTTCTCGGATATCTCCACTGCTCCCCAGCACATAGCGAAATCCCTGTTTTTCATCTCCTATAAAAACACCGCACACACCTTTTGTAAGCTCCATTCCTGCATTGACAAAGTTTCGCATCGCCACAGCATCTAATTCTTTTTCAAAAAGCAACAGGTTTGCATTTGGATTTTCTTTTAAAGCTTCTGTTTCAGACTCTAAATATCCCATAACCAGTTTTTCCTGCATCTTCGCTGCTTTTTCTTTTAGCTGTTGAATTTCCTCTGTTAAACGCTTTACAGCCTCAGTCACTTCCTGCTGTTTTGCAGAGAGCATATTGGAAATTTGTACCACACTGGCTTCCTTTTGATTATAATCCTCCAACGCCCGCATACCACAGGCAATCCAAAGGCGCATACCGCCTTTATAACGTATGGCATTGGTAATTTTAATAAGTCCTACATTTCCTGTTGTTTGCACATGGGGAGCACAGCAGGCGCAGATATCACAATCCTGAATTTCCACAATTCGGATTTTTCCCTGCAATTCTTTCTTGCTGCGATAAGGGATTTTTTCCAACTCTTCTGTACTGGGAAAATACGCTTTTATTTCTCTGTTCTCTGCCACTACTTGATTTGCTTCGTATTCAACACTTCTCAGTTCTTCTCCTGTAAGAGGGCCATCATAATCCATAGTCACTTCTTCTTTTCCCAGATGAAACCCTACATTTTCATAACCAAATCTTCTATGTACAATTCCAGAAATAATATGTTCTCCAGTATGCTGCTGCATCTTGGAAAATCGCTCCTGAAACTCCAATTCTCCTATAACTGTCTGTCCCGGCAAAATTTCCTCATCTATGAAATGAATAATTTCTCCATTTCTTTCCTGCACATCAAATACTTTTATTTTCCTGTTCTCTATATGCAGCACACCGGTATCTGCACATTGTCCTCCTCCTTCTGGAAAAAAGGCAGTTCTATCAAGAACCGCCTCAAAATGATTTCCATTTGGAATACAGGACAAAACCACAGCTTCAAAATCTTTTATATAACTGTCTTGATAATATAACTGTTCTGTCATTCTTCCTCTCCATATACTCTAATAACAGAAGAAATCTTCTGCACTACTTCCATTTTCTCCAAAACCAAAAGCGCATCGTGGAAGTTTCCTTCTTTTACTCTTGATGTTACAATCACCAATTCTGCCCATTCTTCATGTTTATGTTTTTGAATCATCTGAGCAATACTTACTTCATATTTGCCCAGCACACTGGCAATTGCTGCCAATACTCCCGGATGATCACTTGCATGAATACGCATAAAGAAGCGACTCTCAATATCTTCCTGATTTTTAATAGAAAGAGATTTATAACAAGTACAACAAATTCTTGCTGTACATTGGAATAAAATATCTCTTACAATGTCAAAAACATCTCCCACAATGGCACTTGCTGTAGGCAACTCTCCGGCTCCTCTTCCATAAAACATTGCATCATCTACAGCATCTCCATGAACAAATACTGCATTAAAAGAATCATTCACAGATGCCAGAGGATGTTTTTCAGAAACCAACATAGGCTGCACAGATACTTCAATTCCTGTATCTGTATTTCTTGCAACACCCAAAAGCTTAATCACACATCCTAAATCTCTTGCATAACGAATATCTTTTGAAGAAATGCGGGTAATCCCCTCTGTCGCAACATTTTCAAATGTCACTCTGGAATTAAATGCAATAGATGCCATAATCGCCATTTTTCTTCCTGCATCATACCCTTGTATATCAGCAGTAGGATCTGCCTCTGCATAACCCAGCTTTGTTGCAAGTGCAAGTGCTTCTGCAAACTCCATGTTTTCCTGTGTCATTTTTGTAAGAATAAAATTTGTTGTACCATTTACAATACCTACAATTTCAGACAGATGGTTTCCTGCAAGACACTGTTTTAAAGGACGAATAATTGGAATTCCTCCTGCTACAGCTGCCTCAAACAAAAAATCACAATGATTAGCCGAAGCACAATCTAAAAGCTCTCCTCCATGAGATGCAACCAAATCCTTATTGGCTGTAACTACATTTTTTCCTGCTTTTAAAGCCTCCATAATATAAGTTTTCGCAGGCTCAATTCCTCCCATTACCTCAATGACAATATCTATGGTTTCATCTTCTAAAATTTCTGTCCAATTATTTGTCAAAATTTCCGGTTCTTCAATCTTTGCTGCTGCTTTTTTCAAATTCCGAACAAGAATTTTCTTCAATTTCACAGTAGCGCCGATTTTCTTTTCCATCTCAGTTTCTTGATTTTTTAATACCTTATATACCCCGGTTCCTACAGTCCCAAGGCCTAAAAGTGCTGCGTTAATTACTTTTTTGCTCATACTTTTCTTCCTTTTCAACCTCTACTCTTTCAATGAACCCTGTTTTTAGTTTACTATTTCTTTTAAAAGCCTTACTCCAGCCTCCGATTTTATTGTATACCCAAAAAGAATGTGAAAGAACTGTTTTTGCCTTTCCAATCTTTTCCTTTGTTGTCTTAGTATAAATACTGCCGCCACAACTTAACTTTGTTCCCTTCATAATATGAGTAATCAAATCTGACTCACATGTAATATCATCAGGAACTTCTGTATACGCCAATCCTACACAATCTGCCTTATGTGCATCACTTCCCCCGGTTCCCGGTAAATCGTATTTCTCTGCGATTTTTACAGCTCTGTCATTTACATCTTGTGGCTCACAGGCATTAAAGGTCTCCATAAAATCAAATTCCTTTAGAATATCAGGATTTCTCTCATAAGCCTTTGCATTCATAAAGCTCATAAACTTTTCACCACATGGATGTGCCGGTCCTAAAATTCCCCCATAATTATGCACAATGGGTATCAACATCTGCACAGGAATTCCACGAAGTTCCAACAGACGCAACTTAATGTTTTCCGGCATAATTACAATGATATGTCCCGCATCCAGTGTGTCATATTCAATTCCTTTTAATACTACAAAGTCCTTATGTTTTTTTCCTTTAATGTTTTTTTTCCAATAACGGTATCCCCCATAAGAATCATGATCTGTTACCAACATTCCTCCAAATCCCTGGGCTTTTAGCATAGAAATATATTCTTCAATAGGGACTTTTCCGTCAATAGATCCTTCTTTTGTATGGCAATGCATGTCAATCTTCATGACAACATCTCCTTCCCCACATTTGATATTTTAAACTTACATACCAAATCTTTGCTTTAATGCACTCATCTTCTCTTTCGGAAGAATTAAATTAAAACTGTTCGGATTAATTACAATCCCTTTTGCAATCGGTATTAATACTTTCTCCATATTTTCAAAAGTTACTAAAAGTGCCTGAAATTTTCCTTCTTGATTAAATCTGCGAAATTCCTCAGCATCTGTAAAAACAGGCTGGAAAACATCACCATTTTGATTTTTCACATAAGGAACCTGTACATTTTTACCTTCCTCTTCCTCATCCTTTTTCTCTACTGCCAGAAGGAATTTACTCTTTACCACATTTGCTGCAACTTCTTCCTCCAGTTCAGGAAGTGATGTCTTTTCTGCCATTTCTACATCTCTGCGGAATTCCTGCATAAAGTAAATAGCTGATAACTGAAGCTGTGGATTGAGCAATGGTCTCTTTTCCTCAGGAAGTACGGAAAAATCAGGTTTTCTTACGATTTCTTCCAATTCAAGCTCTGTTTTTTTATCTTTTTCATGATATACAACGCTATTTACCCCCAGTGTGTACAGTGTTGTATAAAAATTAAGAAAGCTCTTATTTTCTACTTTTATTCCTGCAACTGCATTTTTTTCTGCCGCAATAGGCTGTGCCGCCTTTTCCAAATCTTCTTTGTCTTCGAAAATCCACACCTGATCGTTAAAACTTTCTGCGTCACAAATCACGAAGGGCTGTCTGGTAGCTCTTGAAAAGAGCGCAAATACTTCCTCTCTTGTCTGTATTTTCTGAATTAGTTCTTTTTTTACATTATCCATGTCCTTCTTCTCCTGTTGTAATCTTTTCTATGTATAGTATACACCTTTTTCCTGTTTTTGTCCCTGTTTATTTCCTATCAAAAAACAATAAACTGAAAAATGCTACTTTTCCTTCACAATAATAAGGAAATCCACAGTATTGTGCCAGCTTATTTACCTGAATACAAAAAGCAGATAAGCAGGAAGCCTTTTTATCCGGAAACACACACTCTTTTCCCTCTCTTATTGCACAAGGTGTGCATAACTGGCATGGTCCCGCCATTGCCGGCAGATATTCCTGAATTTCTTCTTCCAGTTCTGAAATCAATTTTCTTGTAAGCTGATTATGATGTTTTTTAATTAAGCGTGTCTCACTGTCATCATTGATATCATGAACCATTGTAATCGTCTGAAGCACCAATGCCTTTTTAAACCTATCTGCTTTTTCTTTTAATTCCTCAAAAGTTCCGCAGGCAGGCGGACAGGAATAATTTTTTTCATAATTTCCGCAATAATTCATTTCACAAAATCTGCGAAAGCTACCATCATATTCGATTACCTGAGCATCAATGATTTTATAATTTGTAAATCCCAGATTTTCTGCTGCTTCTAAAATTTTTTCTTCTTGCATATTTTTACCACCTTTTTTCTATTCTATTACAGACATTTCTGTAACAGAAAATCCATATTCTACCTCTCCGTTTTTCCAAAATGCTTTTATCATATAAATATAACCGGGCTGAATGGTTATTGAAATATTGCCTGCTTCGCCATTTTCAATCTGAACGGTTTCTCCTTCCGGTATTGCGTCCTCACTTCCTTCTTCCATTTTAAGACTTTCGTCCCAACGCAAAACTTCTACTTTTTCAGGCTCTGTGCAAAATAAAAGTTCTGCTTGCGTATCTCCTGCCACCTGAATTTCTGCAAGTTCCGGTAAAGTTAAAACCGAATTCTCCAAACTTTCTTCTCGTACTTGTTTTCCATCATCTCTACTGTATTCCCATATATAAGATGCCACGGTATCTACGGCAGCTGTCACCAGCGCATTCGGCTGTTTATAAGAAATATCCAGATATGGCAGTTCTGTCTCATCTGGTACTGCAATAAATTCTTCTAAGTAATGACCATACTTTTCAATATATTCTTTATTCTCTTTTTCTTCTATCTGTATTTTTGTAATTCCCGGATACTGTGCAGGATAAGATTGTGCAATCGCTTCATTTCCCCATATTTTTACTACGTCCCCAGAATTCAAATCTTCTTCTGTAATTTTATTTTCTTTTTCATCATATAATTCCTGTGGAATTGTACCAAAAAATGGCATTTCTGTATCTGTCTGTACAAAGATACCATTTCCCTGCTCATCTTTTAAATAAACAGCTTCCATATAAGAGTCTTCTGTTTTCTTTTCTGTTTTCTTTTCTGTTTTCTTTTCCTGCTTCTCAACATTGCCTTTTCCTAAAAAGACTGCTCCGATTATTAAAATCACCAAAATAATTCCAACAATCCCTATAATTTTTTTGTTTTTCACCTTACTTCTCCTTTACTACTTTTTGTTTTCAGAATACCATAATTTGTGTCTGAAAACAACCTGATGCATTATATTGATAACAAAAAAGAAGGATATTACACTAAGTATCACTTACTGCAACACCCTTCTTTTGATTTACCTATTTACAAACTTCATCGTAAAGATTTCTTCCCTTTGAGTCAATTACCACAATTACAGGAAAATTCTCCACTTCCAGTTTTCTGATTGCCTCTGTTCCCAAATCATCATAGGCAATCACTTCTGCTTTTTTAATACATTTTGATAATAAAGCACCTGCTCCGCCTACCGCTGCAAAGAAGACCGCACCGTTTCTTACAATCGCGTCTGTAACCTCCGGCTTCCTTCTTCCTTTTCCAATCATACCTGTAAGACCTAAATCTAAAAGTCTTGGTGCGTATTTATCCATACGACTGGCTGTTGTCGGTCCTGCTGAACCAATCGCTCTGCCTTCTCTTGCAGGAGTCGGTCCCATATAGTATATAATATTATTATTCAAATCAATGGGAAGCTCTTCGCCCCTGTCTAAAGCCTCAGACATTCTGAGATGTGCTGCATCTCTTGCTGTGTAAATTGTACCTGTAATATAAACATAATCCCCTGCTTCTAAAGCTTTTACTTCTTCTTTATCAAGGGGTGCCTGCATATATCTGTCCATCTTCATTCCTCCCAAATTTCTGCTGTATTATATGGTTCTGGCAATATGACGGTTTACATGACAACAAATATTTACTGCCACAGGAAGTCCTGCAATATGTGTTGCATAGGTATTGATATTCACTGCCAATGCCGTAGTATCTCCGCCAAGGCCTGCCGGTCCTAAACCAATCTGATTGATTTTTTCCAATAATTCTTCTTCCAGCTCTTTAACATGGGAAAGCTCTGAATGTGTACCAATCTCTCTTGTCAGGGCTTTTTTTGCCAAAATAGCAGCTTTTTCAAAAGTACCTCCAATTCCCACACCTACAACAACAGGAGGGCAGGCATTTGGCCCTGCTTCTTTTACTGTATTGATAATTGCCTCTTTTACGCCTTCAATACCATCTGCCGGTTTCAGCATATAAATTTTGCTCATATTTTCGCTTCCGAAGCCTTTTGGTGCTACCATAATTTCAACCTTATCTCCCGGTACAATCTCATAATGAATAATTGCAGGAGTGTTATCTTTTGTATTTACACGCAATAAAGGATCTCCTACCACAGATTTTCTCAGGTAGCCTTCTGTATATCCTTGTCTTACGCCTTCGTTCACTGCATCTTCTACACTTCCGCCTTCAAAGTGTACATCCTGTCCCACTTTTAAAAACACAACTGCCATTCCTGTATCCTGACAGATTGGTATCATATCTTCTCCGGCAATATCCAGATTTTCTAAAAGCTGCGCCAATATCTGTTTTGCCAAAGGCTTTGTTTCTTTCTCATGGGCATTTTTCATGGCTTTATCCATATCCGGTGCCAGATAATGGTTTGCCTGAATGCACATTTCTTTAATATTCTCTGTTAAAAGTTTTACGTCTATACTGCGAATCATGCCAGCTTCCTCCAATTTCTGCTTTACTTTAACTGATTACTCTTACTGATATCAATACGGTTAAAATCTTTAAGATTATCTGATTGATGTTTTCCCAATAATCCAATTAACATATAATAACCATTTCTAGGATCTTGAGGATACTCTTTTACCAGAGTAAAATTCTTGATTTTTCCGGTACTGGAAATATGCATTCTCGGCCCTAAGCATTCCAATACATAATCACCAATCTGTACATGATTTTCGTCATAATAAGATACCGGTAAATCCTGCGCCACAGCCTCTTTTACCTTTTTCTCCAGCTCATAAAGATCTACCTGCGGCTTTTCTTCAAATTCTAATACAAAGCCATGACGAACATCTGAACGTGGTCCATCCTGTGCATAGCCTTCTCCCATAAAATGTACACATAAATCTTCCAATGTATGAGCTGCTTTTCGATAGGTTACAGACTTATGTACAATTTTTGCAATGTTTTCCGGAAGAGGTCCAAACATATTTGGTCTTGTAATAATAATTTCTTCCCCAATTCCAACCAGTAAATCAGCATTACGTTTTAAAAATGGGAAAATCAACTCAAAATGCTCTACAATTACCATTTTCCCATTCTTTGCCGCCTCTAAAATAGCATCTGCAAGCACGTGCATCTGTGTAAATGCAGACTCAAAGCGAATGTCCAAATGATACGTATGAGGAGCAAACGGATCTTCCAGATTTTCGTGCAACAAAGGTAAGGGACGGATATTTACTCCTTCATCGTCATTGGTAAGATCCACCCCCGGAAACATTCCTTTAATCAAAAGACTCTTTCCTGCACCTGCATCTCCGATAATCCCGATAATATGATCAAAAGGACTTAAATACATCTGACTTAACTGCATCCCCAAATCTGCCATACGGCGATTTCCTCTGGGAGCAAAATAATAACTGTACAGGTTTCCATCCTGCATTTGTTTTGAATATGCCATATTTTTATTCCTTTTTATTTGCCAGAATAGCCAGTCACATTTTAGTCACCCAAAATGTGCTGGCATATTCCTTCATACTTATTTCTCAGTATCCTGTCTTATTTTCTTGCTTTACGAAGGGCAAGAATTCTTTCCATTTCGTTGTAAACAATCATGTAGCCTTCGTCAACACCCATACCTGGTTTTGCTAAAATCTGATCTGGTTTTGTAGCCATAGCACAGTTTACACATACCTGAGCGGAACGGTCTGTTTCATTACATGTACCACCCTGATAAGCACCAAAACCTTTTTCCTTACAGTATAATACTGCTTCCACAATATTATTAATTCCACCAAGGTCAGGTGTTTTAATCTGTGCCATGTGACCTGCTTTATTATCTGCAAAATATTTTACATCTTCTAAAGTATTGCACCATTCGTCAGCAACCAGCTCTACGTTGATACCACGTCTGTCCACTTCCTCACGAAGTCCTTTTAAGCAAAGCATCTGTTTTTCTCTTTCCTCTGCATCCATAGGTCCTTCAATTCTCAAATGGAATGGTTTTGCTGCTTCTTCCAGCTCTGCCAGATAATCTGCCATTGCAGGATAATTATCCACACCGAAAATTGCACCAATTGTTCCATATACGTCAATATGGAATACAGGCATATAAGTTTCATCATTACGAAGTTTCTGTACACGCTGGCTTAACCACTGTACATATTCTTTCAGCAATTCTCCTTTTTCACCCAGTTTCAATTTTACATTGTTAATTAATGCATGAGGCATAACTGCAGCCCCTTTTAAAATCATCTTATCTGCATTGTCATAACGATTGTCACCGGACTGTGTGAAAACAGGAATTGGTTCTTCAGAAACAGTTGTACCATATTCATCTGCTACAACTTCACACATCAGTCTCTTGCTGGATTTTGCAACTGCATCCAGAATTGCCTGGCTAACACCGTAACGAATTGCTGTATGCAGTCTCTTTCCGTCTACCTGAATGTTTTCCAACATTTCACATAAGCCTTTAAAGCTGTCTGCTTCTTTTCCTACTAATTCCGGTTTAATATATTTTTCAATAATCGGAATAAAGTCTTCTGCTAAGAACAATGGATCTCTTCCGCCTGCTCCGGAATACTGAACGGCAGCACAATCACCCCACGCAATCTGTCCGTCCTCTAAAATCAGCATAACGGAAATTGCCTCTCCTGCCTGTCTTACAGATTTAAATCCCGGTGTAACGGTTTCGCCAAAGTAAGCTGCTCCATCAGCCACTGCGCCTTTTTTAATTGCTCTTTGATCATCAAAGAAAAATCCAGTTCTTGCTTTAGAACAAACAACATCTACTATTTTCATGATACACTTCTCCTTAAACGTTTGTAATAATTCTTTGTATGCTGCTGTCTTTCTCTTTATTTAGGCTTTCCAACAAGTCTTCCTTTACTGATAGCATATACATCATCAATTACCATCTGGAAAGAAGCTTTTCTCTTTTCCAGTTTTGCACGATGTTCAATTTTACTTCTGTTAAAATCAATTAATTCCTGTGGCAATGGTACGTTTGCTACATTTAAGTAACGAACAGCGCCTTCGTTGTCACGTGCCGGAAGCATTTTACCAAAGTTATAACGGCTTGGTGCAAATGGAATATCGATAACACCTGCTTTTACTGCACGAATAACACCAAGTGCTAAATCTCCCATACCAAGTTCAAAACATTTATCTACAATAGCACATGTTTCCCCTTTAATAATTGCTTTTTCAAGTTCAAGAGCAGAACTCTTTAATTCCTGATCTGCCAGCAGAGAAATTGCCTGTTTTGTACAACGAAGTCCCTGTGCATTTGCTTCCATAGTCGGAACACCCATTGCTTCATGAGGAGTTTTAACAATAACTTTTGTAGCTTTTGCAAGTGCTGCTACAGAACTTCCCCATGAGATAACAGCAAATGCTTTTGCCTCATCCTGTGGGAAACCTCCCATCCACTGATGAAGAACAGATGTAACTGTAACATCTTCATATCCGTATTTTTCCAAATATTCTTCTGTCAATTCTTCCAGAACACGTAAAGCTGCAACGTCCTGCACTAAGTTACCACACTGTCCATAACCAACCGTTACATTTTTTACTCCCTGTTCTGCTGCCAACAGTGCTTCAATAATTGCAACTGCGTTTGACATAGAAGGTGGTACTAAAGTACCTGTAAGTGGTCCGTAAGGTTCACGGTTAATAGAAACTCCCGCTTCTTCATAAATACCTGTCAAACGGTCTACATACTGCCAGTCATAAATCGTTCTTTCAAGAGGAACATCCTTTGCATAAGGGATATTGTAGGAAATACCACCACCTTCGTAACTGGTAAATCCACCTGCATAACAGATTTCTGTCAGCAATCTGGCATCCGGAGTACCGTGACGTACCTGTACAGGAGTATCCAGATTTTCAATAATCTGGCGGCATCCATATACACCATGATTTACTGCCGGAAAGCCGTTTAACATAGATTTCTGTGTATGGATAGACTCTTTAATACCTACTTCAGCTTCCTCATAACGATTTTGACGAGTATAAGAGTCAATGGTTGTCGGCAGTAAATCTGCTTCACCTTTGTCCTGTAAATACTGTAAAAGTTTAATATGCTCATCAATTAACGCTACACCAGCTCTTGGCTGAATTAAAGTTTTTCTTTCTTTTTTTGCCTGTGACAGCTTTCTGGAAAAGCTTTTTGTTTCAGGCATATTTTTGTGGTATTCTACTGCTTCGTCAAAATCAACGTCTTTTCCTGTTGACCACTGTCCTAAAATCTCTTTTCGAATACCATAGAACTCATCATCCGATAACTTTTTATTTCTTATGTCCATAATAAGCAATCTCCTTCTTCATAATTTCCAGAGCAGCTGCCGGGTAATGCTGTGAAAGCAGTCCCATTGCTGCCAGGATATATTTTCGATCCACCAGGATTTCCGCATTCTCCGGGCGCAAAGAGCCAGGAGTGCTCTCATCATACAGAGCAAATTTTGCAATTTCTTCTGTATGCTTTGCATGTATTAAAGCTCCACCGGTAACAACTACGTATTTTACTCTGCGCAAATCCTTGCCGCTTTGTAAATACGTTAAACCACATGGTGTATAAACCTGTTCCAGAGAACCTGCATGACGAGATACAGCCGTTTCTACTGCTGCACATGCCAATGCATAATCCATCTTCTCCATTTCCTCATTGTCAGGAATATAATCTGTATGATTACTCAGATAATCTACCAATTCATTCACTTTCTGGCGGTTAATACCGGCTATTTTAGAAAGTCGTCTGTCACCTACTGCTTCCAGAATGCCGTGAACGCTATAACGCATACCGATATCGCCCTCCACGCTTCTTTTTGCATAAGGCTCCTGAATACCTTTCATAACCGTTCCCATATTAGCCGGACTTCCTTCTGCTATGGAATAGATGTCGGTAGTCGCTCCTCCTAAATCTACACCTACCAATTCTCCAATTCCCGGAAGTTCCTCCCATCCATCTGATAAAAGCTCCATTGCTGTAAGCATGGCAGACGGTGTAGGCATAATAATTCCAGATACTAAATCTGATGCCTCTGAAAGCCCTTTTCCCTGTACAATTCTCTTTAAAAAGATTTCACGGATTTGTTTCTGCGTTGGCTCTATATTCAGCTCACCAAGCTTTGGCATTACATTTTCACAAAGAAATGTAGTTCTCTCTCCCAAAATTTCCTGACATTCTTCTGCTGCACAGCGATTTCCTGCAATAACAATCGGACAGTCGTAACTCAGAGAAGATAACATTTGTGCATTGTACAAAATACACTCTGAATTTCCTCCGTCTGTTCCCCCTGTGAGCAAAATAATATCTGGATGATATTCTTCGATTTCCCGCATATCCCCTTTTGTCAGATTAAAAGAATATGTTTTCCATACTTTTGCACCTGCACCAAGAGAAGCTTCTCTGGATGCCTGAGCTGTAAGCTCCGGTACCAGACCAATGGAAATCATCTTCAGTCCTCCGGCTGCACTGGAACAGGCATATCTTTCTTCATATTCAATATGACCTGTTATCTTTTCCAAATTAGAAACTGCTTCCCGAAAACCGTTGTTAATATCTGTTTCCACGGTTGTATATGCTGCTGCTGTTCCAAGAACCTCATAGTTTTCTACATCAACTGCTGTCACCTTTGTGTTGGTGCTTCCGAAGTCCACCAATAAAATTGGTTTCATTTCAATCACCGCCTCGTCTCTTATTCTGCTGTTTTTGGAGCTTCGATGCCAAAATCTTCATATAAAGCTGCAATGGTTGTTTCCGGTGCTGTACCAGGACCAAACACTCTGTCAAATCCCATAGCTTTAAAACGTTTTTCTACTTCATCAAAAGGCTGCTTACCAACTACAATATTTCCGCCTACATAGAGTAAAATCCCCTTTAAGCCAGCCTCATCACATTTTTCTCTTAAACCTCGACAATCCAGCTCACCATGTCCATACAGTGAAGATACCATAATTCCATCAGCTCCTGTTTCAATCGCTGCTGAAATATATTCTTCCTGTGAAACCATAACTCCCAGATTTGTCACCTCAAATCCGGCATCTTCAAATGCATGCTGAAGAATACTAATTCCAACTGCATGTACATCTGCGCCGATTACACCAATGACCAATTTCTTTTTGTCCATTGTAAAACCGCTCCCTTCCGATTTCTTGATTAAATGGCTTTTTATAACTTTTACAGTACATTTTTAATTGTATCAAGCAAAGTTCCATCACGATAAAGCACTTTTGCTACCACTTTGTCCCCTGTTTGAATTTTATTTGGAACACCTGCAATGTCCTCTGCTATTTGTTTTAACTCTTCAATGTCCTTTACCGGAAGTCCGGCTTTTAACAACTTCTCTTTCAATTCCTTCTGCTTTGGATTTACTGCAATTCCTCTTTGTGTCACAACCACATCTACCGTTTCCCCCGGTGTGGATTTACAAAGCACTTCGTCTACGATAAGAGGAAGTCTTGCACGAATTAAAGGCGCTACAATAATTGCCAGTTTAGAACCTGCAGCTGTATCACAATGACCGCCGGAACCTCCCATAATAAATCCGTTTGAATCTGTATGTACATTGACATTAAAGTTTACATCTACCTGTGTTGCACCCAAAATAACCACATCAAGACTGTCTACTGCAGCGCTCTTTGCTGCCGGTGATGCATAACGCATAGCAGAAATTTCCTGATGTTTTGGATTTTCCCGAATAGATTCAATGGCTTTCAGGTCAAAACACTGTACATCTAAAATAGTGTCAAAATATCCTTTGTTTGCCATATCTACCATATATCCGGTAATGCCGCCCATACAAAAGCTGCCTTTTATATTTTCTTTTTCCATCATTTCTTCCACATATTTAGCTACTGCTAAAGATGCACCGCCTGCACCTGTTTGGAAAGAAAATCCATCCTTTAAATATCCTGAATGTTTTACCACCTGTGCTGCCAATCCTGCAATTCGAAGTCCAACAGGATCACGAGTGATTTTTGTTGTTCCTGACACAATACGTGCAGGATCACCAATCTGTGAAACTTCCACTACATAATCCACATAACCTTCACTAATGGAAGTATCTTTCAATGGATAAGGAACCAGATTGTCTGTAATTACAACTACTTTATCTGCATGCATCGCATCAGAAAAAGCATATCCTAAAGAACCGCATGCAGATGGACCATATTTCCCACTGCAATTTCCCATATTATCTGCACAAGGCGCTGCCAGAAAAGCAATGTCAATTTTTGAAGAACCATTTTCCATGTCTCCGGCTCTGCCGCCATGACTTCTGAAAATTACCGGTTTTTCCAATATTCCCTGTGAAATAGCTTTTCCAACTTTTCCACCCATATAATTACATTCAAGACCGGTTACTACACCATTTTTTATATGTTCAATAATAGGTTCATGGATATCAAAAATGGAGCTGGCATTTACTGTTAAATCCTTAATGCCCATTTCTGCTGCCTGTTCCAGAACCATATTCAGAACAAAATCTCCATTTCTCATATGATGATGGAAGGAAATCGTCATGCCATCTCTTAAACCTGTTTTTTCAATGGCTTCCCTTACGGAAGAAATCAATTTACTCATCTGCATGCACCTCCATAAATCGCCTTTTCCATCTCCAGTACCTGCTGGGCACGTTTTACAATCGGTGCGTCAATCATTTTTCCTCTAAGAGAAATTACTCCTTTTCCCTGACGTTTACCATCTTCAATAGCATCCATCACATCATGAGCATATTCTATTTCACTTTCAGTAGGAGAAAATACTGCATTTACAATATCTACATGTCTTGGGGAAATAACTGCTTTTCCTGCAAATCCCAAACTTTTTGCAAATTCCGTATCTTTTTCCAGTCCTTCCATGTCCTCTACATCTGTAAACGGTGTATCGTAAGCCTCAATTCCACATGCTCTGGCAGCACATACCAAGCGAGTTCTGGCATAGAAAATTTCTTTGCCTTCTTTTGTTCGTTTGCAATGCATATCTGCCGTAAAATCTTCTCCCCCTAAGAAAAGCCCGATTACTCGCTTATCTGCACTGGCAATCTCAAAAGATTTTTCCACACCCAGAGCAGTTTCAATTAATGGAAGAATTTTCACTGTTCCTTCTTCCATACCATTTTCTTTTTCAACCTGTGTCATAAAATCTGCCACCTGGCAAATCATTTCCTTGCCGCTGACTTTTGTCGGCATAATCACATCCGGTTTTAAAGGAATAATGGCTTTTAAATCTTCTTTCCAAAATTCTGTATCTGTAGGGTTAATTCGTACCACTACTTCACAATCAGGGAAAGACTGATATTTCAGTGCATTTCTCACCAGAATTCTGGCAGCATCTTTTTCATCCGGAGATACTGCATCTTCCAAATCAAAAATAATTGTATCAGCTCCCAGTGTATCACCATTAATCAGCATATTCGGAGTGTTACCCGGTAAAAACAACATGGTTCGTCTCATACCTATTCAACTCCTCCTCTTTTCAGTGCAGTTTCCATACGAGCACGAATGACGCAGTCCAAAGCACCTTTGTCTTTAATAAATATTTTTCCTGTGGATACGTCAAATTCTTTCAGAGTATCCAGAACAGCAGTCCGAATGGCATCCATATACTGATTTGCAACAACGGAGTCAATCTCCAAAGTTAATTCCTTTTCGTCCGGCTCTATCTGAATAAACAAATCACTGGATTCC
>CAJKQE010000039.1 GCA_905201915.1 uncultured Lachnospiraceae bacterium | reverse complement strand
AAAATATAAGGAAGAACCGGGAATTATTTCAAAAGAAGTTTCAAAAGAGGTGTGCCAGATTTTGGAAAAAGTAGTGGCTGAGGGTTCAGGAAAAAATGCCGCTATTGAGGGCAGGAGTATTGGTGGGAAAACTGCTACATCCCAAACGCTTCCAAGAAGTGCTCATCGATATATCTCCTCTTTTTTGGGATTTACTCCTTCAGAAAACCCGCAGGTTTTGGGTATTTGTGTTATTCACAATCCACAGGGAATTTATTATGGAGGTACTATTGCAGCGCCTGTGATAAAAGAAGTTTTTGAGAATATTCTGCCTTACATGGGGATTGAAGGTTGATAAATAGACGAAAAAGCATTATACTAGAAAGAGCAAAAATACATAATTAAAGAGGTGTACTATGACAGATTTTAAAATGGCTTTACCGGTACTTTTGGCTTTTGCCATCAGTGTAATATTAGGTCCTATTGTAATTCCATATCTGAGAAAGTTGAAAATGGGACAGACAGAGCGTGTAGAGGGTGTACAGTCTCACTTGAAGAAAGCGGGGACTCCTACTATGGGAGGTATTATTTTCCTACTTTCTACTACAGTGACATCCCTGTGTTATGTAAAAGATTATCCAAAGATTATTCCTGTGTTATTTTTAACATTGGGATTTGGAATTATTGGCTTTTTGGATGATTATTTAAAAGTAGTGCTGAAACGTTCTGATGGATTGATGCCGGCACAGAAAATGGCATGTCAGATTGTGGTAACTGCAATTTTTGCTTTTTATCTGGTGAAATTTACAGATGTCAGTCTGGCAATGAAAATTCCATTTTTCCCGGGACATGAAGTGGACTTTGGAATTTTGACAATTCCGATTTTATTTGTAGCAGTTATTGGCGCAGTAAATGGTGTAAACTTTACAGATGGACTGGATGGACTGGCTTCTTCTGTAACAATTATGGTAGCAACCTTTTTCTCTGTGGTTGCTATTGGGACAAAGAGCGGTATTGAGCCAATTACCTGCGCAGTTGTAGGTGCTTTGATGGGATTTTTACTGTTCAATGTCTATCCGGCAAAGATTTTTATGGGAGATACAGGCTCTCTGGCTTTAGGAGGTTTTGTGGCAGGTACAGCCTATATGCTTCAAATGCCGTTATTCCTTTTGATTGTAGGTTTGATTTATGTAGTGGAAGTGCTTTCTGTAATGATACAGGTAACATATTTTAAAGCAACACACGGAAAACGTTTCTTTAAGATGGCTCCGATTCATCATCATTTTGAATTATGCGGATGGTCAGAGACAAGAGTTGTAGCAGTATTTTCAATTATTACAGCGATTTTATGTCTGATTGCATTAATGGGGGTATAAAAATTGCAGAAAACAAATTTGGCAGAAAAGAAAGTATTAGTATTCGGAACAGGAATTAGCGGAATAGGAGCTGCAAAGCTTTTGGAAAAAGTACAGGCAGAGGTTATTCTCTATGATGGTAATGAAAAACTTTGTAAAGAAGAAATCAGAAAAAAGCTTCCGAATGACAGTAAATGTGAGATTGTGCTTGGGGCACTTTCAGAAGAACTTTTAGAAAGTCTGGATTTGGTAGTTATGAGTCCTGGCGTTCCGTTGGATATTCCGGCAGTAGAGCAGATAAAAGCAGCAGGTATTCCTATATGGGGTGAGATAGAGCTGGCATATCAGATGAGTGAAGGAATGGTTCTGGCAATTACGGGAACAAATGGAAAAACAACTACAACAGCTCTTTTAGGCGAAATCATGAAAGCTTATGCAGAGTCTGTATTTGTGGTGGGAAATATTGGAAATCCGTATACAGATGCAGCTTTGTCTATGACAGAAGACAGTTATACAGTGGCAGAAATCAGCAGTTTTCAATTAGAAACCATTGATACTTTTGCACCGAAAGTTTCTGCTATTTTAAATATTACAGAAGATCATTTAAACCGTCATCACACTATGGAAGAATATATCCGAGTAAAGGAATTGATTACGAAAAATCAGACAAAGGAAGATTATTGCATTTTAAATTATGAAGATGAAGTTCTTCGTGAGTTTGGTGAAAAATGTCCTGCTAAGACAGTGTTCTTTTCCAGTGAAAGAAAACTGGAGAAAGGCGTTTTCTTAGATGGCGATGTAATCTGCCTGAAAACAGATAAAGAAACCTTTGAAATTGTAAAAACAGAGGAATTAAAAATTTTAGGAAAACATAATTATGAAAATGTAATGGCAGCTTCTGCAATGGCTTATTACGCAGGTGTTCCCATGGAAGTAATACATAAAGCAGTAACGCAGTTTCGTGCAGTGGCTCACAGAATAGAGTTCGTAGAGGAAATTGACGGTATTGCATATTACAATGATTCTAAAGGGACAAATCCAGATGCCGCAATTAAAGGCATTCAGGCAATGAACCGTCCAACACTTTTGATTGGAGGTGGCTATGACAAAGAGTCTTCTTATGAAGAATGGATACAGTCTTTTGACGGAAAAGTAAAATATCTTGTTTTAATTGGGCAGACAAGAGAAAAAATTCAGGAAGCAGCCCATAAGTGTGGATTTATGAACACGATTTTAGCAGATAATTTAGAAGAGGCAGTTTCAATTTGTACAGAAAAAGCAGAAAAGGGAGATGCTGTTTTGCTATCACCTGCCTGTGCAAGTTGGGGACAGTTTGACAATTACGAGCAAAGAGGCGACAAATTTAAAGAATATGTATATGCTTTAAAGAAAGCATGAGAATAAGAGAGATTGTCTAATGAGGCAATCTCTTTTTGCGTAAGATACTTCTTCAAGTTCTGTATACTGTTATGACATCATACATTTTAAGAAACAGGAAAAGAAAGAGGATGAAATGACAGTGGAAGAAAAGAGCAAAGAAAAAAGTTTTGACAAAATTCTTTTATGTCTGATTGTGATTTTAGTAATTGTAGGTTTGGTATTTCTTTACAGCACCAGTGCATATAACGGCAGAGTGAAATTTCATGATTCTGCGTATTATTTCAAAAAACAGTTATTTGCCACATCTTTAGGTCTTATGGGAATGTATTTGGTTTCTCGTATGGATTATCATTTACTGGTGAGATTTGCACCCTTCTTTTACCTGATTTCCCTGTTTTTGTCCTTGGCAGTCTTGCTGTTTGGCGATGAATATAATGGTTCAAAACGCTGGCTGTCTATTGGACCTTTGTCTTTTCAACCCTCTGAATTCGCAAAAGTGGCAGTGATTTTACTTTTGACGTTTGTTTTAATAAAGACAGACGAAAAGAAGCAGGGGATTGGATATATGATAAGAACTATGGCAATTTTGCTGCCCATTGTAGGACTTGTAGGAACGAATAATTTGAGTACGGCAATTATTATTCTGGGAATTGGTGTGGTTTTGATTTTTGTTTCTAATCCCAGATATCTGCCCTTTATTGGAATTGGAGCAGCAGGAATTATATTTATTGGTATATTTTTAAGTATGGCAAGTTATCGTTTGGAACGTTTGGCAATTTGGCGCAATCCGGAAGCTTATGAGAAAGGGTTTCAGACCATACAAGGGTTATATGCCATTGGCAGTGGTGGGATTTTTGGCAAGGGATTAGGAAGTAGTCTGCAAAAGTTGGGATTTGTTCCAGAAGCTCAAAATGATATGATATTTTCCATAATATGTGAAGAAACCGGGCTTGCAGGTTCCTGGTTCTTGATTTTTTTATTTGCTCTTTTAATCTGGAGGCTTATGGTAATTGCTACCCATGCCCGTGACCTGTGCGGTGAGTTAGTAGCCGTGGGAATTATGGGGCATATTGCTATGCAAGTAATTTTGAATATTGCTGTTGTGACAAATACCATACCAAATACAGGAATTACACTGCCTTTTGTAAGCTATGGAGGCACTTCTGTGCTGTTTTTACTGGGAGAAATGGGGCTTGCCCTGGCTGTCAGCAGAGATAGTCTGGATGGATAGGGCACACAAATAGAAAAGCTGCATAGCATATAGTATCAAAGAATTTCTAATGGAAAAAGAGGAGTGTATGGCTTGAAGGGAATAAAAGTTGTGGGCGGAATTCCTTTAAACGGCGAAGTGAGAATACAGGGGTCTAAAAATGCGGCATTGCCACTGATGGCTGCCGCACTTTTAAATAAAGGGACGACTATCTTATATGGCTGTCCTAAAATTGCAGATGTTTTTGTAATGGAAAAAATTTTGCGGTTATTAGGAGCGAAAACGGTCTGGAGAAATCATACTTTGGAAATTAATACAGAATTTGTGACAAAAACGCAGGTCGATGAGGAACAGGGGAGAAAAATGCGTTCTTCTATTATTCTTTTAGGCGGTCTTTTGGGCAGATTTCAGGAAGGTGCAGTACCTCATCCCGGAGGGTGTATCATAGGAAAGCGTCCCATTGATTTGCATTTAGAAGCTTTAAAAAAAATGGGTGCAGAAATATCAGAAGTTCAAGGGCAGATTTTCGCAAAGACTACAGGACTAAAAGGATGTCGGATACAGTTTCCTTTTGTTAGTGTGGGAGCTACGCAAAATGCAGTATTGGCAGCAGTATTGGCAGAAGGAATTACAGTTTTAGAGGGATGTTCAAAGGAACCGGAGGTGTGTACTCTATGCAATTTTTTAAAGAAAGCAGGAGCAAAAATAGAAGGAATAGGAACTTCTAAGTTGACAATTATCGGAGTGGAAAAACTGCATGATGTAGAGTTTCAGGTTCCAAGAGACAGAATTGCTGCAGGAACATATCTCTGTGCAAGTGCTATTACAAGAGGAAAATGTGTTCTTTTGGATGCTCCCGTAGAGGAGATGGAAGCAGTGCTTTGGGCATATAAGAAAATGGGTGGACAATATACCTGTAACAGTGGTAAACTGACTTTGTATAGTTTTTATGCAGATAGACCGCTGAAGGATTTAGAGACACAGGTATATCCTGGCTTTCCTACAGATTTACAGTCTGTCTTTATGGCTGTTTTAACGGTTGCAAAAGGAGAGAGTACAATTACAGAGAATATTTTTGAAGATCGTTTTAAAACGGTTCCTCAATTACAGGCAATGGGAGCCAAAATTGAGATGGAGGGAAATACAGCCAGAATTTTACCGGGATGTTTAAAGGGAACTAATGTGGCAGCATCCGAGCTTCGTGGAGGAGCTGCACTTTTAATTGCAGGACTTGCGGCACAGGGAGAAACTTGTGTGGAAAATTGCAGTTATATAGAGCGAGGATATGAAGATATATGCAGAGATTTATCCATGCTGGGTGCAAAGATTTTTAGAAACTAAAGGGGAAATGTATGAGTAAGAAAAAATTATACAGAATTCTCATTGAAGGAATTGTATGTGCAGTATTGATTTTTATACTGGTATTTTTTGTGGGATTTCGTGTGACAAAAGTGGAAGTAAAAGGAAATAAATTCTATTCAGATAAAGAAATCAAAAGAATGGTTTTGGATGCACCAATTGCTAAGAACACCATATTGGCAACGATGATTAAAACAGAAGAAAAAACAAAAGATGCTCAATTAATTGAGAAAGTTACATTAAAGAGAAAAAATATGAATACTTTGGTAGTTCAGGTGAAAGAAAAAAAGATGATTGGCTATTTTGATTATCAGGGAAAATGTGCTAATTTTGACAGACAGGGAATTGTTCAGATTTTGACAGAAGCACCTATTGAAAACGTGCCTTATATAGAGGGGCTTGACGTAAAAGAAGTAAAGCAGGGAGAAAAGCTAAAAGGTATCAATACCAAGAAACTCAACAGTATTTTAAGTGTGGGAAAAATGCTGGAGAAAACAGATCAAAAGCCGGACAAGCTGGTTTTTAATGATATGAAACAATTGGTTTTGTATTATGGTGAGATTGAAGTTCGTTTAGGAAACGATGAAAATATGGATGAAAAAATGAATCGTCTTGTAGGAATTCTTCCCCAGCTTGAAGGAATGGCAGGAATTCTCCATCTGGAAAATATTACAGAAGATACTCAGGCAGTAGTATTCGATGATACACAAAAGAACGATACGGATACTTCCGAGGAAGATGGACAGGAAACAGATACAGAAGATGTAGAAGATACAACAGAAGACGCACAAGAAGATACCAAAGAAAGTACTAAAGAAGATGCTACAGAGGATACCAAAGAAAATACCGACAAAGATACTGACAAAAGTGAAAAAGAAGATGAAGATAAGAAAAATCAACTGGAATATACAGACGGGACAGATTCTGCAGATACCCATTCTGAGAAAGAAGAATAAGAAAATTTTCTAAAAAATACAGAAAAAATTAGGGAAATATGAATTTAGCAGTTGATAAATTTAAAAAAAGCATTTATTATATATCTATATGTATTACTGATACATACCGGTTTTCCGGATATTTAATGAAGAAACAAATGTAATATACATTTCAATCCATACAAGTGAGTTAAAGGAGGAAATACAGTGTTAGAAATCATGACAAACGAGGCTGAGTCATCTGCAAAAATTATTGTTGTAGGTGTAGGCGGAGCTGGAAATAATGCAGTAAACAGAATGGTAGAGGAAGCAATCGGTGGAGTTGAATTCATCGGTGTAAATACAGATAAACAGGCTTTAACTTTATGTAAAGCACCTACAGTAATCCAGATTGGTGAAAAACTTACAAAAGGTCTTGGTGCAGGCGCAAAACCGGAAATCGGAGAAAAAGCAGCAGAAGAAAGCATTGAAGAAATTCGTCAGGCAATTCAGGGTGCAGATATGGTATTTGTAACCTGCGGTATGGGTGGCGGAACAGGAACAGGTGCTGCTCCGGTTGTAGCAGGAGTTGCAAAAGAAATGGGTATTCTGACTGTTGGTGTTGTTACAAAACCTTTCCGTTTTGAAGCAAAAACACGTATGAGCAATGCTCTGGCAGGTATTGAAAAATTAAAAGAAAGTGTAGATACTCTGATTATCATTCCAAACGATCGTCTCTTAGAAATCGTAGACCGTCGTACTACTATGCCGGAAGCTTTGAAAAAAGCAGATGAAGTGCTTCAGCAGGCAGTTCAGGGTATTACAGACTTAATTAACTTACCAGCACTGATTAACCTTGACTTTGCAGACGTTCAGACAGTTATGATTGATAAAGGTGTTGCTCATATTGGTATTGGTGAAGGAAAAGGTGATGACAAAGCTATGGAAGCTGTTCAGCAGGCAGTATCCAGTCCATTGCTTGAGACAACCATTGAAGGTGCATCTCACGTTATTATTAATGTATCCGGTGATATTTCTCTTATGGATGCAAATGATGCAGCAACTTATGTACAGAACATGACAGGTGAAGATACAAACATTATCTTTGGTGCTCTGTATGATGATAAAGAAGCTGATTATGTAAGAATTACAGTTATTGCAACAGGTCTTGATGATGAAACAACACGTAAAGCAAGTGTAACAAGAGATAAAAATGCAGCAAAAGCAGGAAAGACAGCAAGAGTGCAGCAGGAACAGCCGCAGGCACAGGCACAGCCAAGTTATCAGATGCCTACTTTTAAACAGCCGACATTCCAGCAGCCACAGACTACATTTACAAGTAATGTTCCAAAAAAAGATATTCAGATTCCTGATTTCCTGAAAAACAGAAGATAGAACCTGATTTAGAGCTACCTGAGGGTAGCTCTTTTAAAAAATGATAATATAAATTTTATTGGAGGTTTTTCAGTTATGAAAATTGGATGTGTAAAAGAGATTAAAAACAATGAGTTTCGTGTAGGTATGACACCGGATAACGTAAAAAGTTACACAAATGCAGGACATATTGTATATATTGAGAAGGGTGCAGGAGAAGGTTCTTCCTTTACAGATGAAGAATATAAGGCTTCAGGAGCTGTTTTGATGGATACAGCAAAAGAAGTTTGGGATACTTGTGAAATGATGATTAAAGTAAAAGAACCCTTAAAAGAAGAGTACCAGTATTTTCATAAGGATTTAATACTTTATACTTATCTTCATCTTGCAGCAGATCGTCCTTTGACAGATGCGTTACTTCAAGCAGGAGTAAAGGGAGTTGCTTACGAAACATTGATGGAAAGAAATGGAAGTATTCCTCTTTTAGCACCTATGAGTCAGATTGCGGGACGTTTAAGTGTTCAGGAAGGTGCCAAATATCTGGAAAAGCCATTCGGTGGAAAAGGTATGCTGCTTTCAGGAGTTCCGGGAACACCAAAGGCAAAAGTTGTTATTCTGGGTGCAGGTAATGTAGGTACAAATGCCTGCAAGATTGCCGTTGGCATGGGAGCAGATGTTACAATTTTTGATATTAATTTAGAAAGATTAGCATATCTGGATGATATTTTTGGAGCTAGAATTCAGACAATGTATAGTACCGATGCAGCTATTGAGAATGCAGTAAAAGATGCAGATTTAGTTATTGGCTGTGTTCTTATTCCGGGTAAAGCTGCACCAAAGGTTATGAAAAAAGAATATCTGAAAGAAATGAAACCGGGAAGTGTCATTGTAGATGTGGCAGTAGATCAAGGTGGATGCTGTGAAACAACAAAGGTAACTTATCATGATAATCCAACTTTTGTAGTAGATGGCATTGTTCACTATTGTGTAGGAAATATGCCGGGAGCTGTTCCAAGAACTTCTACTATAGCACTTACCAATGCAACCTTGAAATACGGGCTTCAAATTGCAGGAAAAGGTCTGGAAAATGCTTGTAAAGAGAATGATGTTATTTATTCAGGAATTAACACTTATGCCGGAAAGCTTACCTGTAAAAATGTGGCAGACAGTTTTCATGTAGAACATACAGAAATTAAAGAATTGTTTTAAGAAATAGGAACAAGTAAAAAGAACTGTTGCATGAAGTGCATATCGAGATGGCAGAAGCAACAGTTCTTTTTTGTTCTTTTTATGAGGAAATAACAGGAGGATTTATATGGACAGCTTTATAGACATTTTAAAAGGTATCCAGTCTGTTGTATGGGGGCCGATTACCCTAATTTTATTGGTGGGAACGGGATTATATTTTACAATACGTTTGGGGTTTTTACAGATTACAAGATTGCCTAGAGCTATCCGGTATATTTTTGAGAAAGAAGAAGGGGTAGAAGGGGATGACGGCGATGTATCAGCCTTTGCCTCACTTTGTACGACACTGGCGGCAACAATAGGAACAGGAAGTATTGTAGGCGTTGCAACAGCTCTTAGAACGGGAGGGCCTGGCGCACTTTTTTGGATGTGGGTATCTGCTTTTGTGGGAATGACTACGAAGTATGCGGAGGGTGTGCTTGCCGTAAAGTACAGAACGATAGATGAAAACGGAGAAATTGCAGGCGGTCCTATGTATTATATTCAAAATGGTATGGGTAAGAGGTGGACTTGGCTGGCGAAAATTTTTGCTGTTTTTGGCGTTATGACAGCGCTTATGGGATGCGGAACTTTCCCACAGGTAAATGCTATTTCAGAATCAGCACATTCTGCTTTTGGTTTTCCTATTTGGCTGGTTGGCATTATAGTTACTGTTGCAGTAGCAGCTGTAGTATTAGGTGGAATTAAATCAATTTCAAAGGCAGCTGAATTTATTGTGCCGATTATGGCCATTTTTTACATATTTGGTTCTGTAGCAATTATGATTATCAATGCAGATGCCATTCCGGGAGTGTTTCAATCCATTTTTGATGCTGCTTTTCACCCTAAGGCTATGCTGGGCGGAGCTTCGGGAACCCTTATTATTTCTGTTATGACTGCACTACAGACAGGGGTTGCCCGTGGTGTTTATACGAATGAGGCAGGTCTTGGAAGTTCTCCTATTGTAGTTGCAGCGGCAAAGACAAATTCCTGTGTACGTCAAGGACTTTTATCCATGACAAGTGTATTCTTTACAACATTGGTTATTTGTACTATGACAGGAATTGTAGTAATTTCATCAGGACTTTTAGATACCACGACTTTAGATGGAAGTTTACTTTCCAATGCAGCCTATAATCAAGGACTTCCCGGAAATATTGGTATGTATATTGTGTCCATTGGGTTAGTATTCTTTTCCTTTACCACAATCATCGGCTGGTGCTATTATGGTGAAAGATGCCTTTCCTATTTGGTGAAAAGCGCGCACTGCTCGAAGATTTTTAAGGTTGTGTATATTCTCTGTATTGCAGTAGCACCTTATCTTACATTAGAAACTGTGTGGATATTGGCGGATATTACCAATGCATTGATGGCATTTCCAAACTTAATTGCACTTCTTGCGTTAAGTCCGGTGGTTATAGCAGAAACGAAGAAATTCTTCGATGAAGAAAAGAAAATGAAGAGAATAAAGAAATGAAAAATAAGAGCTGTTCAATTAAGTGCGTATCCCAAAATATTCGGATATAGCTTAATACAACAGCTCTTTTTGATGAAAATATATTTGTTTGTTTTCAGAATGATTAGTCTGTTTCTGTAAAACAGATGTATAGAAAAAGAACTATTGTTTTAAGTGTTCTTTTACAAGAGTTATTGGCATTTCTTTTCCGGTCCAGATACGGAAGGCTTCTGCTCCTTGATATAAAAGCATGGAGTAGCCGTTAAAACCTTTGCATCCCTCTGCTTTCGCTTTTGCCAGCAAGGTAGTTTCCCAAGGGTTGTAAATGATATCTGCCACAGCAAGATGCTTATGGAAAATAGAGTTATCTTCAACAAGGCAGTCTTCTGTATGAGGAGACATTCCTACGGAAGTTGCATTTATCAAAAGGCAGCTGTCTTTGACAGATGTTTTTAATTCCTGTTTATCGAATAGGTTGTGAATAAAAATTTTGCAGGAAGTTTCTTGTTCTAAGTTTTCTTTTAAGGATTTTATGCGAGGCAAGTGTGAACTATTGGGACGTGAAAAAATATGTATATTACTTACGCCATCAAGAGCAGCTTGCGCACAAATGGCTGTTGCAGCACCTCCAATTCCCAGAAGTGTCATAGTCTGATTTTTCATATCAATATTTTGTTCTTTTACGGATTGCATAAAACCAATACCATCTGTATTATGACCTATAAAAACTCCATTTTTATTTTCTACTGTATTGACAGCTCCGATAAGACGGGCAGCAGGTGAAAGTGTGTCTAAATACGAAAGTATTTTATTTTTGTTTGGCATAGTAAGATTAAAGCCCTTTACGTCCAGAACACGCAGTCCTTTTACTGCTTCTTCTAAGGTTTGTTCATTAATTTGGAAGCATAAATATACATAGTCTAAATCCAGTTTTTGAAAACTGAAATTGTGCATAAGAGGAGAAATACTATGGCTTACCGGTTCTCCTAAAAGTCCGGTTAATTTCGTTTTTCCTGTAATTGTTGGCATGGAGAGGCCTCCTTTGAAAATATATTGTTATTATTTAGAAGTTTAAAGTGAAACAGTAGTGGTGTCAAGTGAAAAAATGTGATAAAATTCTATTAAAAAGTAAGGAAGTGACAGAATGAATACGATAAAGATAAAAAATATAGAAATTGGGCAAGGTATTCCCAAAGTATGTATTCCTTTAACAGGAAGAAACAGAGAAGAAATCGTGGAAGAAATTAAGATTGTAAAAAAATGTGAGCCGGATTTAATAGAATGGCGAGCAGATTTTTTTGAAGATAGCGATAATTTGGAAAAAATTTGTGAAATGTTGGTAACAATAAACGACAGCTTTAAACAAATTCCAGTGGTATTTACTTTTCGTACAAAAGAAGAAGGCGGAGAAAAATCTATTATGCCTAAAGATTATGTAAAGCTGTTAAAAGAAATTTCCAAAAGGAAACTGGCAGATATCATAGATGTGCAGGTATTCTGGTATCCGGAAAAAGCAGAAGCCTTGATAAAAGAGTTGAAAGAAATGGGTATCACAGTGCTTGCATCCAATCACCATTTTGAAGGAACTCCCTCTGCTAAGAAAATTTCAGAAGCCTTATGTGCTATGGAAAATTGGGGGGCAGATATCGTAAAGATTGCGGTAATGCCCCAGTCAGGAAAAGATGTATGTGCCCTTTTAGAAGCAACAATGGAAAGAAAAGAGCATAGTCAAAAGCCGATGATTACTATGTCTATGGGAAAGACAGGTATGTTGAGCAGAATTTGCGGAGAATTTACAGGTTCCTGTATTACCTTTGCATCTGGAAAACAGGCATCTGCTCCCGGACAGGTAAAGGCAGATGAGCTGAAGAAAGTTCTTGAGGATATTCATGATATTCTCAAATGATTGACATAACTCAGGTAACATAAAATAAAAAATAAACATTGATATTGTCGAAAAGATTTTAAGTATAACAACATGTTTTTGACAAAATCAGCACCCCCTAACCTCTATAATAAAATTACTTATTCCAGATAAGTAAGAGAGTCATGCAGAGGTTTAGGGGGTGTTTTGTGTACTGCGAAGTTTACTTAGATGTTTTTTTCGTAGTAAACCTGATTCCTTGTTTCTTTGTGCTGTGTCTGACCAACCAACTCCTTACAGGAGCTGCCAATTCTGTAAGAGCATTTTTAGGCGCAGCAATAGGAGCAATAGGAAACTGTTTTATCCTTGTATTTTCAAAAGAATTTATCAGTCTTAAAAATGGAATTTTTTATGTTGTGGCAGCTGTACTTATGGTATGTATTGGGTGTGGCATCAAAGGACTGAAAAATTTTATTTTGAAAATGTGTGTGTTTTTGGGTTGTAACTTCCTGTTGGGAGGATTTCTTTTTGTATTTTCACAAAGAGTAAGGAAAGGTATTTTTACATTTGGATTTATAATAACGCTTTGTTATTGGATTTTGTACATAGGCATAAGACTCTGTAAATACTTAAAACGGAAAAGAGAACTTTACTGTGAAGTGCGTATAGTACTAAACGGAAAGGAAATAAACATAAAAGGACTGTATGATACAGGAAACTGTCTTTATGACAGAGCAACGGGAAAAGCTGTTTGCGTCATAGAAAAAGACAGTTTTTTTCAATTATTGACGGAGAAACAACAGCAATTTCTGGAAAACTTTTGCACCATGGAAATGACAGAGGAGAAAGAAGCAGAGGAAGAGGCTGTTTTTTTTCGGGGATTAAATCCCAGATTTCTGCCCTATACCAGTGTAGGCTGTCAAAAGGGACTGCTTCCTATTGTGACTGTGGATAGGATTACTGTAAGAGAGCAGGAGGAAGAAAGAAAAATTCAACGTGCAGCTGTTGGGATTTCATACACGAAATTGTCTGAGAAAGGGAGATTTCAGGCAATTATAAGTCCGGAGGTATGAGAAAAATAAAGAGGAGGAGTTTTGTGAATATGGATATCTGTGTTGGAGAAAATGTGAAATTTTCAGGATTTAAAGGGGTTTTTCTACCAAAAAGAAATGAATTGCACTATATCGGAGGAGCAGAAGTTTTACCGGCACCTCTTACTGCAAAAGAGGAAGGTGAAATGTTAGAAGCCTTGTCTGGTGATGGGAAAGAGGAGGCAAAGGCATGTTTGATTGAACATAATTTAAGATTAGTAGTTTATATTGCAAAAAAATTTGACAATACAGGAGTAGGAGTAGAAGATTTAATTTCTATAGGGACAATTGGTCTTATTAAAGCTATTAATACTTTTGATCCTATTAAGAAAATTAAATTAGCAACGTATGCTTCCCGCTGTATTGAAAACGAAATTTTAATGTATTTGAGAAGAAATAGTAAGACAAAATTAGAAGTTTCCATAGATGAACCGTTAAATGTAGATTGGGATGGAAATGAACTGCTGCTTTCGGATATTTTAGGGACTGATGAAGATGTAATCTATAAAGATATTGAAAACGAAGTAGAGAGAAAACTTTTAGGTAAAGCCATTGGGAAGTTGACGAAAAGAGAGCAGACTATTGTATGTCTGAGGTTTGGTATCAATATGCCTGATGGTGGAGAAAAAACGCAGAAAGAGGTAGCTGATTTATTGGGGATTTCTCAATCTTATATTTCAAGATTAGAAAAGAAAATAATGAAACGATTAAAGAAAGAAATTGTCAGATATGAGTAAACTTTATCTTGACAAAGTGAAAAAATAGTGATATTTTTATGATATCAAAATGATATCAAATAATAACAAAAGAAAAGCACAAGGAGGGTACAATATGAATAGCGAAAGTAAAATTCAGGAAGAAAAGGTATTGCAGGCAAAGTCAGGATTTGTTATGCTAATCTGCGGAATATTTCTGACATTGGTGGGAACAGTAGGACTGGGATATGGAATTTATCTTGGGGATCAGGCAGGAGTGGGAGTACAGGCAGTTGCACTTACTATTTTGGGAAGTCTGATTATTATAGCTGGCGTACTGCTATTGTGTGGATTAAAGGTAATCAATCCAAAAGAAGCATTAGTTTTGGCATTGTTTGGGAATTATTATGGAACCTTACGAAAAGAAGGGTTCTTCTGGGTAAATCCTTTTGTCACAGCGATTAATCCTACAGTTAAAGTAGCTGCAAATGGAAAAGGTGTGAGCAGAAAAGTATCTTTAAAAACAATGACATTGAATAATGAGAAACAGAAAGTCAATGATGAGCTTGGAAATCCGGTGGAAATTGGCGCTGTTGTAATCTGGAAGGTAGAAAATCCTACAAAGGCAGTTATTAATGTGGAAAATTATAAGAGCTATCTCTCTATTCAGTGTGACTCTATTATTCGTAATACTGCAAGAAAATATCCTTATGATGGAGAAGAAGGCGGAGATGAAAAATCTTTAAGAAGCAGCAGTCAGGAAATTGCGAATATTATGTGTGAAGAACTGCAGGAAAAAGTAGAAAATGCAGGAATTAAAATTCAGGAAGTCAGAATTACACATTTAGCTTACGCTCCGGAAATTGCATCTGCTATGCTGCAGAGACAGCAGGCTGCGGCAATTATTGATGCTCGTCAGAAAATTGTAGAAGGAGCTGTAGGTATGGTGGAAATGGCTCTTGAAAAATTAAATGAAAATGAAATTGTAGAATTGGATGAAGAAAGAAAAGCTGCAATGGTAAGCAATCTGCTGGTAGTCTTATGTGGAAATAAAGATGCTCAGCCGATTGTAAACAGCGGTAGTATTTATTAAAAAACAAGGTGGTGACACATTCTGGAGAAGGAAAATAAAAAAAAACAGGTACCTTTAAGGCTGTCAGCAACATTATGGAATGAAATTGCTCAGTGGGCAGAAGATGACTTTCGTTCTATGAATGGTCAAATAGAATATTTACTGACAGAATGTGTAAAGTACAGAAAAAAACATCAGAAAAAGGAGGAAGAGTAGGGAAGGATATAAAAAGTATATAAGATTTGTAAAAAATTCATAAAAAGTAAAGTGAAAATTGGTAAAAAAATACAGCTTGACGATAAACACCCGATAGTATATAGTTTATGTATGTTCATTATATACAAATGAAAACAAAGTAGTGTGTTACTGGTTAAGCAGGCATAAACGAAACTGTTTTCTTCACAGCGAGTGAAGTGATTGAAAACAGGGAGTTTATGCCTTTTTTGTTGCATAGAAAAAGGGGAGAAACTACAAAATGTACTGTATTTTAAAAATTTTGAACAATAATGCACTGCTTGCAAAAGTAAAAGAAGATGACAGTGAAAGAATTTTGTTGGGAAAAGGCATAGGATTTGGGAAAAAAGCAGGAGATGAATTTACGGAAATTCCGGGAGCATCGGTTTATACGCCGGTGGTACGAGAGGAGAGAAATTCTACCATGAATGTGGTAAATACCATTGATCCTGTTTATATTGAAGCTGCCGGTAAAATTATCGAAGAAGCAGAGTTGGTCTTTGATACTATTAAAAGAGATATTTTATTGCCGTTGGCAGATCATATTGCTTTTGCAGCAAAAAGAGAGCAGGAGAAGATATTTCTATCAAATCCTTTTGTGCCGGATATTAAAATTCTGTTTGGAAAAGAATACGCTGTTGCTTTAAAAAGCAGAGAAATTATAGAAAAAATGACAGGTTATCGGATATCTGATGATGAAGCGGGATTTATTGCTCTCCATATTCATTCCGGACTTTCTGATGAACAGGTATCAGATACTTTGAAGACAACGCAGATTATTGATGACTGCATTTTAATGATCGAGGAATGCTTAGGAGATAAAATACATCAGGACTCCTGTGCTTATATTCGCCTGATGAGCCATTTGTATTATATGGTAGTGCGAGCAAAAACCGGAGAGACAGTAAATATAGAGCTGAATGATTTTATCCGTAAGAAGTATCCAAGAGCAGGACAAATTTCTGAAGTGATTTGTCATTACATGGAAAAAATGCTGGAGAAAAAATTGGATAAAGAGGAAGTTGGCTTTCTTGCTATTCATATTCAGCGCATTATGTAAGGGAAAAATTTTTTAGAGTTTTCATAAATAAAGTATGTTTTGATTGAAAGGAGATATTAAAAATGAAAAGTTTTGAGTACACAGTAAAAGATGAATTAGGAATTCACGCAAGACCTGCAGGGATGCTGGTAAAGGAAGCAAAGAAATACGAAAGTAAAATTACAATTACAAAAGAAGGAAAGACTGTAGATGTTACAAAACTGATGATGCTGATGTCCTTAGCAGTAAAATGTGGACAGACAGTAGAAATTCATGTAGAAGGAAGCGATGAAGAAGCTGCTTTTGAAGGAATGAAAGAGTTTTTTGAAACGAATTTGTAAGAAATGGCAGGGATAGATATGAAACATCTGAATGGCAAATCTGTATATAAAGGCGTGGCACTGGGGAAAGTTCTGGTGCTGAAAAAAGAGGATTATGTTGTAAAACGGGTGAAAATAGAAAATCCGGATGAAGAGGTAAAACGTGTAGCGGCTGCAAGAGAAAAATCCCAGGAACAGCTTCAAAAGCTTTATGAAAAAGCAGTAAAAGAAGTGGGAGAGGCCAGCGCAGCAATCTTTGAAGTACATCAGATGATGTTAGAGGATGATGATTATAATGAGTCCATTGAAAATATTATCCGCAGCCAAGAGGTAAATGCAGAGTATGCAGTTGCGTCTACAGGCGATAATTTTTCAGAGATGTTTGCAAGCATGGACGATGATTACATGAGAGCCAGAGCAGCAGATATTAAAGATATTTCAGAACGTCTGGTGCGAAATCTTTCAGGACAAAATGGTATGGACACCGAATTTGAAGAACCTGTAATTATTGTGGCAGATGATTTGACACCAAGTGAAACAGTTCAGATGGATAAAGAAAAAATTCTTGCTTTTGTTACGGTACATGGCTCAACAAATTCTCATACGGCAATTCTCGCCCGTATGATGAATATTCCTGCTTTGATTGGTGTGGATATGAATTTAGATGAAATTCAGTCCGGTATTTGTGCGGTAGTAGACGGTTTTACAGGAGAATTTATCTTAGAGCCGGATGAAAATGTACAGAAGGCAGCAAAAGCAAAAATTACAGAGGAAGAAGAAAAGAAAAATCTTCTGCTGAAGCTGAAAGGAAAAGAAAATATTACAAAAAGCGGTAAGAAAATCAATATTTACGCCAATATTGGAAGTGTAGGAGATATAGGCTACGTTCTGGAAAATGACGCAGGTGGAATTGGGCTTTTTAGAAGTGAATTTCTCTATATTGGAAGAAATGAGCTTCCTACAGAGGAGGAACAGTTCCAGGCATATAAGCAAGCTGTGCAGAATATGGCAGGAAAAAAAGTAATTATCCGTACACTGGATATCGGTGCAGACAAGCAGGCTGACTATCTGCATTTAGATACAGAAGAAAATCCGGCATTGGGATATCGTGCAATTCGTATTTGTCTGTCACAGCCGGAAATTTTCAAGGTACAGCTAAGAGCGCTTTTTAGAGCTTCTGTATATGGAACACTTTCTATTATGTATCCGATGATTACTTCTGTGGAAGAAGTAATGAGAATTAAAGAAATCGTAAAAGAGGTAAAAGAAGAACTGACTGCTTCCGATATCCCATACAAAGATGTGGAAGAAGGAATTATGATTGAAACACCGGCAGCAGTTATGATTAGTGATGAATTAGCGGAATTGGTGGATTTCTTCAGTATTGGAACAAACGATTTGACACAGTATACCCTTGCCATTGACCGTCAGAATGCGAAGCTAGAGGAATTTTATAATCCTCATCACAAAGCTATTTTAAAAATGATTAAAATGGTAGTAGAGAATGCCCATGCAGCAGGAAAATGGGCAGGGATTTGCGGAGAGTTGGGAGCTGATACAGAGCTTACAGAAACTTTTGTGAATATGGGAGTAGATGAACTTTCTGTAG
The DNA here is from genome assembly GCA_905201915.1 of uncultured Lachnospiraceae bacterium. GTDB lineage: Bacteria > Bacillota > Clostridia > Lachnospirales > Lachnospiraceae > Blautia. The sequence continues at coordinate 184 of CAJKQE010000039.1, read as the reverse complement.
CACCATCTATGATTTTAAAGCTTAGAAAGATTGTTCGAGAAATGGAATAGAGAAAATGAATTACATAAAAAAACATAAAAAAGCAGCATTGCTTATTGGAATTATGACAATTATTCTCGTGGTATTTTTTTCATGGCAGAGAAAAATAACATTATCCAATACTCTTTCTGGAAAGTTAGAGGAT
>CAJKQE010000038.1 GCA_905201915.1 uncultured Lachnospiraceae bacterium | reverse complement strand
AAGCTTATAAGAGCCATATCTTAACAAAGAAATCTCAGAAAAGAAAGAGAAATCTTAGAAAAGCAGCTATTACAGATGCAACTAATGTAAAGAACATGAAAAAAATCTTACCTTACATCTAATCGTTTGTGTGTAAGTATGTGTTTAATATAGGAGGAAATTAAGAATGGCAAGAATTAAAGGCGGATTAAACGCTAAGAAAAAACACAATAGAGTATTAAAACTGGCTAAAGGTTACAGAGGAGCCCGTTCCAAACAGTACAGAGTAGCAAAACAGTCTGTTATGAGAGCTTTAACAAGTTCTTACGCAGGCAGAAAACAGAGAAAACGTCAGTTCAGACAGTTATGGATTGCACGTATCAATGCTGCTGCAAGAATGAACGGATTATCCTACAGCAAATTTATGTACGGTTTAAAATTAGCTAACGTTGATTTAAACAGAAAAGTATTAGCTGACATGGCTATCAATGATGCTGCTGGATTTGCTACATTAGCAGAATTAGCAAAATCTAAATTAGCGTAATGAAATTTTCAGACCCCGTAAATCTTTCATTTACGGGGCTTTTTCATGTCTAAAATCAAGAAAAAGTTCAGATGGCAGCTTATGAGTGTACGTTCCTGTTGGTAGCAGGGACGGTTTTCTTTAGTCTAAAAGTTCTGCGATTGTAATAACAAGGTTATGATAAGTTCCTACTGCAATAGGCATAGAAAAAGGTATAATTATAGGAGCAGAGTCTTCTTCGTATCGATATACAGTAGTTCTTTCTTTTGCAGGGTCAACAATCCAGTATTCCCGTACTCCAAAATCAGAATAAAGAGTGTTTTTTGTAGAATAGTCCATTTTACGGCTGCTGGGTGAAACAATTTCAATCACGAAATCAGGAGCACCATTGCAGCCTTTGTCAGTAAGTTTCTTTTTATCACAAATAACACTAATATCAGGTTCTACGTAGTTTGGGTTATCTTCTCCCAGAAATACGGCAAATGGTGCATGATAGACTTCACAAGAGCCATACTGAGATTTTATATATTCCCTTAATGTTCCGGATAGTTCCATTACAAGTTTCTGGTGGATACGACCTGGTGGAGCCATGTTGTAAATTTTTCCATTAATCAGCTCTGCACGTTCCCCATCCGGCAGAGAGTAGATATCTTCCAGTGTATAGGTGTTTGTTTTGGGTAATGGCATAGTGACAACTCCTTTCATAACTATTATAGGCTGATACAATTTGACAAATACATTTTTTGAAAATATACTTAGCTTGGCAACTAATGGACATTATTTCCACGTTCTTTCTTTTTCAATGCCATAAGTATGTCATAAGTAGTTTTCAAATCTTCAGGTGAAGCATCCTTGGCAGCGTCAAAAAGTACACGAAGAGGTTTATTTTTAAATAAGGTCTGTACCATTTCTGCGGTTTCATCGTTTAGGTAATACTTTTCTCTACATTCTTTTTCTTCTCCTGTCATTAAGAAATCTAAAGATACTTCAAGAGCATTTGCTATCTTAACAAGTTTTTCGTTTTTAGGTATACTTCGACCAGATTTCCAGTCAGAGAAAGTAGACTTTCCTATATTGGCTATGCTTGCAACGGTCGCATCTTTTAATCCTCGTTCATCACGAAGCATGCAATATCTTTCATAAATTGTCATAATAATTCTCCTGTTTAAAAAAAGTTATGAAAATAAACTGTAGTATTGATGGATTATGGAATACGTACTACAATATAATAGAAAAGATTATGAAATCATAACTTGTAAATACAATAAGTTTGTAATTATTCTTATAATAACTGATTTCCGAACTAATTACAACGAAAAAGTACAGACCATATATATTTGGAATATGAAGCTAATAATTTAGAATATATAATTGGATAAGTGCAGAAGCACGTATTTGCTTGTTATAGAAAAGGAAGAATATTCTGTTGAAAATGAAAACAGAAATGATATAATGAAATTACTCAAATATACAATAAGTTGCCGAATTACGAAGCTACCGAAAGAAGAGATAGGGGCTGGGGAATGACATATCAGGTGATTATTGTCACAGAAGATGAAGTAAGTTAAAAAGAGAGAAACAGATGGATAATTTTAAAATTATATAATCCATTTATTACCTTAAAAGGTTTGGAATACCTTGAAGAAAATAGTATGATGAAAAAGGCAGCAGGGATTGCAAAGGGGATAAAAGATACAATCCTCGGATTATAAATAAAATGGTTATTTTGGGGCTGTCGCTTTAACGATTAATAAATCGTGAAGCGGCAGCTTTCTTTAAAATTCATATATATACCAGAACGAACAAGGAGACAGATTTATGTATCGTATTTTAATTGTAGAAGATGATATGGATATTGCCCATGCCATTAAGAAGCATTTGGAAACGTGGAATTTACAGGCGCAATGTGTGGAAAAATTTGCAGATGTAATGACAGAATTTTCTGCATATAATCCTCATCTTGTTTTAATGGACATTACACTTCCTTTCTTTAATGGCTATTATTGGTGTCAGGAAATTAGAAAAATTTCTCCAATTCCTGTTTTATTTATTTCTTCTGCATCGGATAATATGAATATTGTGATGGCAATTCAAATGGGTGGAGATGATTTTGTGGCAAAACCTTTTGATTTGTCTGTGCTGACTGCGAAGATACAGGCATTGCTTAGAAGAAGTTATGATTATGCGGGACAGGTTTCGGTTCTGGAGCATAAAGGAGCTCTTTTAAATACAGCAGAGGCAGTTCTTTTTTATCAGAATGAAAAAATTGAACTGACAAAGAATGAATACCGGATTTTGCAGACTTTGATGGAGAATAAGGGAAAAATTGTAAGCAGGGAACGCCTTATGGAAAAATTGTGGGAAAATGACAGTTTTGTAGATGAAAACACATTAAGTGTCAATGTAAATCGTTTGAGAAAAAAGTTGGATCAGGCAGGGCTTTCCGGATTTATTACTACGAAGGTAGGAATGGGGTATACGATTGCCAATTAAGCTTATAAGGAGAGGACTATGGACATGTTTAAGAAATATATAAAGAAACAATGGGGAAAAATTCTCTTTTATCTCTTATTTTCATCTGTCTTTTTCTGCCTTTTTTTCATGTATCAAATTCCTCTTCATGCGGCTTTTTATGCAGTATGTGTGGGAGGCGTTTTTGGAATAGCTGTTTTGATTTTTCAGTTTACTAAATTTCGTCAGAAATATATACAGCTGGAAAGAGCTGTAAATCAGAAAGAATTTTTACTGGAAAATTTACCAAAGGCAGAAGGAGGATTGGAAGCGGAATACGAAAAAATTGTGGAACGTTTGTATGAGAATATACAAAATATGGAAAACGTATATAATGAAAAAGAGTTGGATATGCTGGAGTATTATACTTTATGGGTTCATCAGATTAAGACACCTATAGCATCCATGTACCTAAAGCTGCAGTCTGAGGATAGCGAATTTTCCAGAGAAATTGGGGCTGACTTAATGCGTATTGAGCAGTATGTGGAAATGGTGCTTTGTTATCTGCGTCTGGATAGCAGCGAAAAAGATTATGTTTTTCGGGAATATTCTCTGGACAGTATTATTAAGCAGGCGGTACGCAGATTTGCACCGCAGTTTATCCGTAAAAAGATACGACTGGAATATGAAACAACCAATGCAGTTGTGCTTACTGATGAAAAATGGTTATTATTTGTCATTGAGCAGTTATTGTCTAATTCTTTAAAATATACAAAGCCGGGAGGCCGCATTTCTTTAGAGTGGAAACCAGAGCAGCTTTTGGTGGTGAAAGATACAGGAATTGGAATTGCCAAAGAAGATTTGCCGAGAATTTTTGAAAAGGGTTATACAGGATATAATGGAAGACAAGATAAAAAGGCAAGTGGAATAGGTTTGTATTTATGCAAAAGGATTTGTGAAAAGTTGGGCTATGGAATTCGGGCTGAGTCTGAAATTTATAAAGGTACAGAGATTATTCTGGATTTAAAGAGAAAAAAGTTAGAAATTGAATAATAATCTTTCAAAAATGTAAGATGAAACAGGGGAAATGTAAGCGGAAGTTATGGCGAGGCATTTCCCTTTTTTGATACAATGCTATTGAACAAAGCAAGGAGGAAAACGAGATGGCAATTTTAGAAGTAAAGAATTTAAAGAAAATATATACGACACGATTTGGAGGAAATCAGGTAGAAGCCCTTCGAAATGTAAATTTCAGCGCAGAAGAAGGGGAGTATACGGCGATTATGGGAGAGTCAGGTTCCGGAAAAACAACGCTTTTAAACATTTTGGCAGCTCTTGATAAACCTACCAAAGGAACAGTGTGTCTGGATGGAAAAGATATGTCAAAGATTAAAGAGGCAGAGCTTTCCACCTTCCGCAGAGAAAATCTGGGTTTTGTATTTCAGGAATTTAATCTTTTAGATACTTTTTCTATTAAAGATAACATTTTTTTACCGTTGGTATTAAGTGGAAAGGGACACAAGGAGATGGAATATAGATTGGCGCCTATTGCAGAAAAACTGGGAATTACAGCAATTTTGGAAAAATATCCTTATGAAGTTTCAGGAGGCCAGAAACAGAGAGCAGCAGTAGCCCGTGCCTTGATTACCAATCCCAAGCTTATTCTGGCAGATGAGCCTACAGGTGCCTTAGACTCCAAATCTACAGATGAATTGTTAGAATTGTTTTCTACAGTAAATGAGGAAGGACAGACCATTTTGATGGTAACACATTCTGTGAAAGCGGCAAGTCATGCAAAGCGTGTTCTTTTTATCAAGGACGGTGAGGTCTTTCATCAGATTTACAGAGGAAATCATACCAGACAGCAGATGTATGAAAAGATTTCCAACGCCCTTACTGTTCTGGCTGGAGGAGGTGCAACAGAGTGAAAATCGGATTTTATCCTAAACTTGCATGGACGGGAATAAAGAAGAACAAAAAGATTTATGTGCCTTATATTTTTGCCTGTATAGGCATGATTATGATGTTTTATATGATTTGCTTTTTAAGTACCAGTGAGATTGTAAGAGGAATGACAGGTGGAGAAACCATGCAGATGACATTGTCCTTTGGCTGTCTGGTTATCGGTGTTTTTGCTTTGATTTTTCTGTTCTATACCAATTCCTTTTTGATGAAAAGAAGATATAAGGAATTTGGTCTTTACCATATTTTAGGTATGGGTAAGAAAAATGTGGCTTATGTTATGGTGTGGGAATGTATTCAGATTACAGGACTTACCATTATTTTTGGTATTGTCAGTGGTATTTTCTTCTCTAAATTAGGAGAACTTGCCATGATAAAGATGCTGGGTGGTAAAGCGGATTTTCAGTTTACGATTTCTGTATCATCTGTAAAAGATACAATAACCGTTTTTCTTCCAATTTTTCTTTTGATTTTATTAAAATGCCTGTTTCAAATTTTTAGAATGAAACCGGTAGAACTGTTAAAAAGTGAACAGATGGGAGAAAAACCGCCAAAAGCAAACTGGATTTTAGCTGTGTTTGGCATTGTTATTTTGGCAGGAGCGTACATGATAGCATTGTCCATTGAAGAACCCATGCAGGTAATCGGTATGTTTTTCGTAGCTGTAATCATGGTAATTGTAGCGACTTACCTACTATTTGAGGCAGGTTCTGTGGTATTGTGCAAAATTTTAAAAAATAATAAACACTATTATTATAAATCAAATCACTTTATATCTGTATCTACTATGATGTTTCGTATGAAAAGAAACGGAGAAGGGCTTGCCTCTATATGTATTTTATCTACCATGGTACTGGTTATGGTATCTGCTGTTTCCTGCCTATATCTGGGAGCGGAAGATTTCCTGAATTCCAGTTATCCTCAGGAGGTGGTAATTGATGTTCAGACAGAAGATGAAAAAAAGGTAAGTGAATTTTATGATATTGTTTCAGAAACTATGAAAGAAAAACAGATAGAGAAGAAAGATGAGTTGTTCTATACTTATCTGGGAGTAGCTGCTTATTTAGATAAAAAAGAATTAGTTATGAGCGGGGAGCGAATGGAAAGCTATGGAACAGATGTATATAATCATATCAGACAGTTATTTTTTATTCCGGTAGAAGATTATAACCGTCTGATGGGCAAGCAGGAAACGTTAGAAGAGAATGAAATTCTTCTTTATAATACAAAACTGGACTATGATTATGACACACTTACTTTAGAAAATGGAAGAGAGTGGAAAATAAAGAAAACAGTTCCTGCATTTGTAGATAATGGAATTGATGTGATGCAGACGATTTCTTCTATGTTTATTTTTGTAAAGGATAAGGATGTGCTTTCTGAAATAAGAGAGGAATGTGAACAGTTAAGCGGAATGGAAACTGCTGTGGATAATTATCGCGGGATTAATTTAAAAGCGGATAGAGATAAGCAGATTGAGATGGCACAGGAGATACAGAAACGTGCATCAGAGTTTGAACAGCAAAATGAAAATTTGATTATTCTGGTGGAGTGCAGAGAAACGAAAAGAGCAGATTTCTATGCATTGTACGGAGGAATGTTTATATTGGGAATTCTTCTTGGGATTGTGTTTATTGTGGGAATGGTTCTCATTATGTATTACAAACAGGTAACAGAAGGATATGAAGATCAGCAGAGGTTTGAAATTCTTCAAAAAGTAGGTATGAGCCGAAAAGCAATTCGAAAGAGTATTAATTCACAGGTGCTTACCGTATTTTTCATGCCTCTTATTGCAGCAGGTATTCATACAGCATTTGCTTTTCCTATGATGAGTAAAATTATTGTTTTATTTGGAATTAATAATCAGAAATTATTGATTTCAGTTACGGGAGCATGCTATGTGATTTTTACACTTTTTTATGTGATAATGTATCTGGTAACATCCAGAGCTTATTACAGTATTGTAAGCAGCAAAAGGGAAAATTAACCCCTGGATAGGGTTCTGTTTCGAATAAATAATGACAAAAAGTGTTTAAAAATCCTTCTAATTGAGCAAAAAAAGAAAAGAAAAAAAACGAAAAAAATATCCCCAGGGGTGGCTTGCCCATGGGGATATTTCTGTATATAATGAGGAAGTTAAAACACGAAGAAAAAATCAGGAGGATAAAACTCATGAAAAGGAGAATGAAGATATTAACTGCCTTGTTGTGTGTTTCTGCTATGGTTACAGGTTGTGGCGCTTCCGGTAATTCAGGAACAGATGCTGCAAAAGGAGATACACAGAAAGAAGGAACAAAAGAAGCTGGCAAAGATGAGGAAAATAAAGAAAAATCAGAGGTGACCATTGGATTTTCCAGTGAAGGAGATTCTTTTGATCCTTGTACAGGATTTGGATATACAGGTTCTCCCATTTATTCTACTTTGGTAAAAATTAATGGAGATGAGCAGATTGAAAATGATCTGGCTACAGAATATACTACCAGTGAAGATGCACTTACTTGGACGTTTAAAATCAGAGATGATGTAAAATTTACAAATGGTGAGTCATTAAAAGCATCTGATATTGCCTTCACTTTTAATACAACAAAAGAAAAAGCTACTTATATGGACTTGACTATGCTGGAAAGCTGCAAAGCGTTAGATGACACAACTGTAGAATTTAAGCTGTCCAAGCCATGTGTAACCTTTATTTATACAGTTGCACAGATGGGAATTGTACCGGAAAAAGCATACAGCGATAAATTCGGCTTGGAAGCAGATCAGATTATTGGCTCCGGTCCTTATAAAATGGTGCAGTGGGATAAAGGTCAGCAGTTTATTTTAGAAGCAAATGAAGATTATTATGGTAAACAGCCGGAAGTGAAAAGAGCAGTCTTTTTAATTCAGGATGAAGATGCCAGATTTGTAGCTGCAAAAGCAGGAGAAGTGGATATTGCATTAACTTCTGCAACACTTGCAACAACAGAGATTGATGGTATGCACGTTGAGAAAGTAGAGTCTGTAGATAACAGAGGTATTACAATGCCGATAGTACCGGATGAAGGAAAGAAAACAGAAGATGGATATAAAATCGGAAATGACATTACTTCTGATGTTAATGTAAGAAAAGCTATGTGCTATGGAATTGACAGAGAGAAAATTATTGATGAAGCATTAAACGGATTTGCAAAACCTGCTTACTCTGAATGTGATGGTATGCCATGGTGGAATGAGGAAGATGTAATTGAAACAGATGTGGATTATGCAGTAGAGCTTTTAGAACAATCAGGTTGGACTGATACAGACGGAGATGGAATTCGTGATAAGGATGGGCAGAAGCTTGCCTTTAATCTGATGTATTTTGCAGGTGATTCCATGCGTCAGGCTGTTGCAATGTCTGTGGCAAATCAGGCAAAAGAAAATATGGGATTTGAAATTAACGTAGAAGGTGTAAGCGAAGATGAAACCATTAAGAGAATGTTCTCTGAACCTATGATTATGGGGTGGGGTTCTGACAGTCCAATGACATCTTATATGTTGTTCCACAGTAGTAATGCAGGAAAAACAGACTGGTACAATCCGGAATTTTATACCAATCCTGCTACAGATGAATATTTGGATAAGGCAATGACATCTCTTACTATTGAAGATTCTTACGAATGGTGGCAGAAAGCACAATGGGATGGAACAACAGGTACTTCTATGAAGGGAGAAGCACCTTGGGCATTTTATGTGAATATGACACATTTGTATTATGTAAAAGATGGCTTGAATATTGGAAATCAGAGAATTCATGCACACGGTGCGGCATGGCCATTGATTGCTAATCTTGCAGAATGGACATGGGAATAGAAATAGCATAAAAACAAAATTCGAGTTGTTGCATTAGGACATGTTTATAATAAGTTCTAAAGTAACAACTCTAATTGTGGTTATAGAGAGTATAGGAGAAAACAAATGAAGAGTAAGTATTATTTGAAGCTTACGGGAAAGTACCTTCTGCGTATGGTTACGCTGCTGATTGCAGTAAGCATCATAAGCTTTATACTGGTAAGTCTTTCACCGGTAGATCCGGTGCAGCAGTATGTGGGTTCTGTTCCTAATGTAAGTGTAGAACAAAGAGCAAAAATAGCGGAATACTGGGGACTGAATGATCCTCCGGTGGAACGTTTTCTGGCATGGGGCAAATCTTTGCTTCATGGGGATTTCGGTGTGTCTTTAATTTATCGAAGACCTGTTCTTGATGTAATAAAAGAGAAATTTGCCACTTCGCTGGCATTGATGATGACTGCATGGGTATTTTCCGGTATTATTGGATTTGCCATTGGATGTGCTATGGGTATTTTTAACGGAAAATGGATAGATAAAATTTTAAAAAAGGTCTGTCTGATTATGTGTTCCATTCCTACATTTTGGATTGGAATTGTGTTTTTAATGCTGTTTTCTGTGCAGCTTGGCTGGTTCCCTATGGGAATGAGTGTGCCAAAAGGTGTTCCGGCAGATCAGGTTACGATTTTGCAGAGAATTCATCATTTGATATTGCCGGCGCTGACTCTGAGTTTTCTTTCTTTTGCCAATGTGGCATTGCATACAAGAGAGAAATTGGTGGATGTTCTGGAAAGTGATTATGTATTATTTGCAAAAGCAAGAGGTGAGTCTAAATGGAGTATTTTAAAAAGACACGGACTTAGAAACATTATGCTTCCTGCCATTACCATGCAGTTTGGCTCTTTCAGTGAGCTGTTCGGAGGTTCTGTTTTAGCGGAAACAGTGTTTTCTTATCCGGGACTTGGTGCAGCAGCATCTGCGGCAGGAATGGGTTCGGATATTCCCCTGTTATTGGGGATTACGCTGTTTAGTACCTTGTTTGTTTTTGTAGGAAATATGCTGGCGAATATTATATACGGAATTGTAGACCCACAAATCAGGGAGGGATATAGAAATGAATAGCAGAATATTGAACAGACGAAAAAAGACCATTCTTTTTGCCATTCTGATTTTTGCGGTATTGTTTGGTGTTTATTTGTCAGGAACACTTTTAAGTGATGAGTTGATACAGGCAGATTTTTCACAGAAAGGTTTATCTCCATCTTTGAAACATCCTTTCGGTACAGATATGCTGGGAAGAGATATGCTGGTGCGAACCATAAAAGGTTTATCGGTAAGTATTGTAGTAGGCGTAGTGGCATCCAGTGTCAGCGCTGTGATTGCTGTGATTGTAGGGGTCATCGCAGCCACAGGAAAATCATGGCTGGATCATTTGATGAACTGGCTTATTGACTTGGTTATGGGAATTCCTCATACAGTACTTTTGATTTTAATTTCTTTTGCCTGTGGAAAAGGGCTGAAAGGCGTTTTAATTGGTGTTGCGGTAACTCATTGGACAGGTTTGGCACGTATTATTCGAAGTGAAGTTCTTCAAATTCGTTCTCAGCAGTACATAGAGGTTTCTAAAAAGCTGGGACATTCCAGCTGGTGGATTACGGTGCATCATATTTTACCTCACATGGTTCCTCAGTTTTTAATTGGATTGATTTTAATGTTTCCTCATGCCATTATGCATGAGTCCGGATTGACTTTTTTAGGCTTTGGACTTTCACCGGAACAGCCGGCAATTGGAATTATTCTTTCTGAGTCCATGAAATATATTTCAGCAGGTATGTGGTGGCTGGCATTTTTCCCCGGACTGATGCTGGTAATTATTGTTTTATTATTTGACAGGCTGGGGGAAAATCTGAAAAAGATTATTGACCCGTACAGTGCTCATGAATAGGAGTAAGAGATGAAAAAAGAACCGATTTTATCAGTAAAGGATTTGTCCGTGTCCTTTCAGATGTATGACCATGGACTTGAAAAATATGATTTAAAGGTGATATCTAATCTGACTTTAGATGTACGTCCGGGAGAAATTGTAGCTATTGCAGGCTCCAGTGGTTCCGGTAAGAGTTTACTTGCCCACGCTGTTATGGGGCTTTTGCCGGAAAATGCTTCTATAAGCGGAGAGATTTCTTATAAGGGAAAAGTGCTTAGTCAGAAAGATAAGGAAACTTTGCGTGGAAAAGAAATGGCGCTGGTTCCTCAGTCTGTTTCTTATTTGGATCCATTGATGAAAGTGGGTACACAGGTACGTGGAACAAAAGTAAATAAAGAAATTATAAAAGCACAAAGAGAAATTTTTCATAGATTTCATTTAGATGAAAAAACAGAACAGCTTTATCCTTTTCAGCTTTCAGGAGGAATGGCAAGGCGAGTGTTAGTTTCCACAGCAGTATTAAGTGGAGCGGATGTGATTATTGCGGATGAGCCTACGCCGGGATTGGATTTGGAAATGGCATTGGAAGCCTTGAAAATATTCAGAGAACTGGCAGATGAAGGAAAGGCAGTTATTTTAATCACACATGATATTGATTTAGCGTTTCACATTGCTGACAGAATTGCAGTATTTTATGCAGGAACTACAGTAGAAATGGCAGATGCAAAGGATTTTGTTGAAGGGGTAGATGCCCTTCGACATCCATATTCTAAGGCATTATGGAAAGCTCTACCACAAAATGGATTTGAGCCAATTCCCGGTTTTCAGCCTTATGCAAAATATTTACCTAAGGGATGTCTGTTTGCGCCCAGATGTCCCCATAAGACAAATGAGTGTGAAGAAAATATTCCCATGAGAGAAGTGCGTGGGGGATATGTGAGGTGTATACATGCAGATTGAAGCAAAAAACGTAAGCTTTCGATATAGCGATAATCAGCCGTGGATTTTACAGGATGTAAGTCTTAAAGTGGAAGAAGGGGAAAGAGTTGGCTTAGTAGGCCCCAGTGGATATGGAAAAAGTACACTGGTAAAGATTATGTCCGGATATTTAAAACCAACCAAGGGAGAAGTTTTGCTGGATGGAAAACCTCTCCCTCAAAAGGGAATATCTCCGGTTCAGTTGATTTATCAGCATCCGGAAAAAGCCATTAATCCCCGCTGGAAGATGAAAAAAGTTCTTCAGGAGTCTGGAATGTTTCGTGAAGAAGTTATGGAGGCATTGGGGATTGAGAAGGATTGGCTGGAGAGGTATCCCAGAGAGCTTTCCGGTGGAGAACTTCAGAGATTTTGTGTTGCTCGTTCTTTGTTTTCCGGCACACATTTTCTTTTTGCAGATGAAATGAGTACCATGTTAGATGTAATTACTCAGGCGCAGATTTGGAATTTAATGCTCAGAGAGGTAGGAGAAAGAAAATTGGGACTTTTAATGGTTACTCATAATGCAGAGCTGGCAAAGAAAATTTGCACCAGAACAATAAATCTGGCGGAAATCAACAAAAGGAAGGATATGTGAAGATGTATGTGAATATTGTACTGTTTGATGATTTTGAAACCTTAGATGCTTTTGGCCCGGCAGAAGTTTTTGGGAATCTTCCGGAAGAGTTTCATGTCCGCTATCTTTCTGTTTCAGGAGACGTAATTAATAGTGTACACGGAGTAAAGGTGTGGACAGATTTTCTTGTACCTGAGGAAATAGATGGGATTTTAATCCTTCCCGGTGGAAAAGGTGCCAGAAGACTTTTGTGGAAAGATGAAAGAGCATTAAAGTTGATAAAAAAGGCAGCGGAAAATGCAGATTATTGTTTGATGATTGGAAATGGTTCTGCAATTTTGGCGCAAACAGGGCTTTTATATCGAAGAAGAATTGCTGATTTTCCTATGGACGCTAACTGGAACAGGATGTTCACAGCAGGTATTGAGAGAATTGAAGGAGCGAAGGTAGCTATTGACGGAAAGTTTTATTCCTGCGGAAATACAATATCAGGTATGGATACAGCTCTTTGGGCAATTGCAGATATTTTGGATATTGCCGCAGCAGAAAAGGTAGCCAGAGGAATGGGATATCAGTGGAATGAAAATGCAGATGAGGATATTTATTGCTAGTACAACGAATATTAAATAACTGCCATATTGACTTGCTTAATTGTCCATCTGCATCGTTGTCGTCAATCAGCGTAGCCACCGCTACGTCTCATTCCTCCGCCTTGCATACGGAACAATTATTCTACGTCAATATAGCAGAAACTTAATATTTGTTGTACTAGTACCAGCCGCCTTTTAGGAGAAAAATATGGAAGATAAAAAACAAACCACCTATGATAAAGCTATGGTAAACCGTCTGGCAAGGGCAACAGGGCATTTGAAAATGGTAAAAAAGATGGTGGAAGATGGAAGGGATTGCAGTGAGGTGCTTATCCAACTGGCAGCAGTAAAATCGGCAGTAAATGGTGCAGGAAAAGAAGTTTTGAAGCAGTACATGGAAGAATGTGTGGAGGAGGAGCTGGAATTTCAGGACAAAGAAGGACTGGGAAAATTAAAGAAGGGAATTGATAGTTTTATTAAATAAAATTTTTTAAAAATGAACCCCCAGGGAGGCTTGTAAATATAATTTATGTAGTATATGATAAATCTACAGTTACTGTTACAAGTTACTGAATTACTGCATGAATATGCAGATGCCGTATACATCCTCCGCATATAAAAGTATACGGCGCGAAGCAATGTCGAATCCTCATAGACAAAAAAAACAGAGACATATCGCTGGCAGGATATGGACTCTGTTTTTTTGTATGGGTGAAAGGAAAAAGAGAGTTGCATTCCGATTATAGAAAAAGCAGTAGGAAAATTGAAATAAGATAGAAAGCATCATTGATATTTGATATAATATGAAATGTCGATGGTGCTTTTTGTAGCATAAAAGGAGAAGTGTATTTTAACAGAGGAGGTAATTATGCGAAGAAAAAAAGTTGTTTATTTAGGTGTATGGATAGTAGTTCTTTTCTGTATTGCAGTGATTTTTTATTTCGTAGGTTATGAGAAAGCTTTAAAAAGAAATCAAACAGAATCCTTTAATGCCACTATTACAGACATAGGAGAAAATTATAGTTATATTCAGGTAGAAGGGTTGGAAACTAATGATATAAATACCAGAGGAGCATTTACTTTTTCTGTGGAAGATGATACAAAATTGGAATGGCATAATGTACCTATGAAGCTTTCAGAATTTGATGTGGGAGATTGTATTACCGTAACATATACAGGAGGAGTTATGGAAAGTTATCCGGCAAAAATTGAGCAGGTAATAAAACTCCGACTTTTGGATGATGAAAAATAAAGAAAGAGAGTGAGAGAAATGGGAAAAATTAAGAAGGAAGAAATCTGGTCCATACCAAATTGTATGGGGTATTTTCGTATTCTGCTGATACCGGTTTTTTGTGTGATTTATTTGAATGCAGACAGTGTGAAAGATTATTATCTTGCAGCAGGAATTGTTTTGGTATCAACGATTACAGATTTATTTGACGGAAAAGTAGCTCGAAAATTTAATATGGTAACAGAGCTTGGAAAATTTGTAGACCCTTTTGCAGATAAACTTACTCATGGGGCAGTGGCATTATGCCTGTGTACCAGATATAAGTGCATGGTGTGGCTGGTAGTGCTTATGGCAATAAAAGAAGGCTTTATGGCAGTTATGGGTCTGATAAATCTGCGCCGCGGCAAGAAATTGGATGGGGCGAAATGGTATGGAAAGGTATGTACAGCTACGTTATTTGTAATTTTAGGTGTGCTGGTTTTTATGCCGGAAATTTCAGAGAAAATTGCAGAGGTATTGATTTTTGGAGAAATGGTGATTATGGCAATCGTTCTGGTTTTATATGCTTTTGAGTTTCGTAAAATGGCAAAATGATTTTAAAAGAATTCGTTCTTGCATCTTTGGTAAAAAAGAACTATAATTGTCTATTTATAAGCAATAGTTTTAGGAAGGAATAGTGGAAATATGAGTGTCTATGCGATTTATTTTAGTCCAACAAGAAGTACAGAAAAAATTGTGAAATTATTAGCCAAAGAATTTGGTACTTATGGAGAAATTGATTTAAGCAAACAGAATTCAGGGGAAAATGTAAGAGCTTTTAAAGAGGATGATATCTGTATTTTCGGTGTGCCTTCTTATGGCGGACGAGTACCTGCGCCGGCACTGGAGCGTATGAAAAAAATGAAGGGTAATAAGGCAAAAGCTGTTTTAGTTGCCGTATACGGAAATCGTGCTTATGAGGACACACTGCTGGAGTTAAAAGAACAGGTGGATTTATGTGGATTTCATGTAACAGCGGCAGTATCAGCAGTGGCAGAACATTCTATTATGCATCAGTTCGCAAGAAAAAGACCGGATGCAAAGGATAAAAAAGAATTAAAAGAGTTTGCTCAGAAAATTATACATAAAATCAAATCCGGTGATGAGAAAGAAATTTCTGTGCCGGGAAACAAACCTTACCGCAAATATAATGGTGTTCCACTGAAACCAAAAGCAGGTAAAGACTGCAGAGGCTGTGGATTATGTGCTCAGGTTTGTCCAGTGGGAGCAATATCTGCAGAGACACCGAAAAAAACAGACAAAAGTAAATGTATTTCCTGTATGAGATGTGTACAGATTTGTCCGAAAAAAGCAAGAAAAGTAAACAAATTAAAATTAAAAATTGCATCTATGAAAATGAAGAAAGTTTGTGAAGACAGAAAGAAAAACGAATTGTTTCTATAAATAAATAGACTTTATTATTAAAGGATTGCCTGTTGGGGAAATAGGCAATCCTTTTTTTATTGTGCAGAAAATTGAAAAAAATAATCTTGCTAAAAGTAGTCTAATATGTTATTTTATTAAAGTATGTCAATAATTTAACGATAGAAATAATGGAGGAAGACAGAGTATGTGGAAAAAGAAGCAGAATAAATTCCCCGGCGGAATTCATCCCACAGATGGTTATGACAAGGCACTGACCATGGACCTGCCTGTCCATGAATATTGGCCTGAGACAGTTACGATTTTGTCAGAGCAATCCTTTGGCGGAAAATGTCAGCTGTTAGTCAAGCCAAAAGATAAAGTAGAAGCAGGGCAGCAAATTGGAATTCCTGAGGCAT
Organism: uncultured Lachnospiraceae bacterium; assembly: GCA_905201915.1. Lineage (GTDB taxonomy): Bacteria > Bacillota > Clostridia > Lachnospirales > Lachnospiraceae > Blautia. The sequence continues at coordinate 2,593 of CAJKQE010000038.1, read as the reverse complement.
TTATGGCAGCTCCTTTACATGCAAGTGTAAGCGGAGAGGTTCTCCGAGTAGAAGAAGTAAACAATCAGGAAAGAAATATTTTGGCGTGTATCATTAAAAGGGGAGAAACCTCAAAACAGGATGCGAAGGAATATGAAAACAAACTGGTAGATATTGAGAATTTTACAAAAGAAGAAATTATTGCCGGAATTCGTGACGGCGGTCTTACAGGAATGGGCGGTGCAGGATTTCCAACCCATAAAAAATATGAAACAGATAAAAAAATTGATGCATTGCTGATTAATGCAGCAGAATGTGAGCCGTTTTTAACTTGCGATTATCGTTTGATGCTGGAATATAGCTATGCGGTGGCAAATGGTATTCGTCTTCTGTTAAAGGCTTCCGGCGCTCCAAAAGCATATCTTTGTATGGAAGATAATAAACCGGAGGCAGCAAAAGTTTTGGGTAAAATTTTAGAAAATACAAAGGATATAGAAGTAAAAGTTTTGCCTACACAGTATCCACAGGGCGGAGAGCGCCAGCTTATTCAGGCTGTTATGGGAAGAGAAGTGCCAATGGGAGGACTTCCGGCAGAGGCAGGCGCTATTGTTTCTAATGTAGGAACTGCCAAAGCAGCAGCAGATATGCTTCTTGGAAAGACACCTCTTATCAGAAGAATTGTTACGGTAACAGGATGTGTAAAAAATCCTGGAAATTATTTGGTTCCTATTGGAACTTCTGCAAAAGAGCTGGTAGAGCTTTGTGGAGGAGTGACAGTAAAGAAGAACAGAGTTATTGCAGGTGGGCCAATGACAGGACCTTGCGTAGCTTCAGACTGGAATGGAGAAAGTGAACTTTTTTATGTGACTAAGAATACTTCCGGAATTTTAGTACTTCCTGACAGTCAGTATGAGGAACAGCCATGTATTCGTTGTGCCGGCTGTGAAAGTGTGTGTCCGGCAGGTTTGGTTCCTTATCAGATTGAATTCGCGTTTTTAGAAGAAGATTATGATTTATGCGAAAGTTTGTATGCCAGTGAGTGTATTGCTTGTGGCTGCTGCTCATATATCTGTCCTGCCAAAAGAGAACTGTCTGTAAGGACAAGAATGGCAAGAGATATGGTGAAACAGAGAATGAGAGAAAGGGCGGTGAAAAAATCGTGAGTCAGACAAGAGTAATTAACGGACCGCATATTCGTACTTCCAGAACAACCAGAAATGTTATGATGCACGTAACAATTTCTCTAATTCCAGCGCTTTTAGGAGCGATTTATTATTTTGGAATTCAGGCATTATATTTGTCAGGGCTTTCTGTGGCAGTGTGTGTATTGACAGAATTTGCGTGGCAGAAAATTACAAAAAAACAGGTGACAGCAGGAGATTTCAGTGCTGTGGTTACAGGACTTTTGCTTGCCTTTAATATGCCGGTTACTGTTCCTGTGTGGACACTTGTTGCAGCAGATGTATTCAGTATTTTAGTTGTAAAGCAGATGTTTGGTGGAATTGGAAATAACTTTGTAAACCCTGCTCTTATGGGAAGACTTTTAGTTATGGTAGCATGGCCAAGCGCTGTTATGCAGTATGTAGTACCAAGGACTGTTTCTGTAGATGCTGTTTCTGCTGCAACTCTTTTAGGAACAGCGAAAAGCGGTGCCGAAACAGGTTACAGCTACCTTCAGATGTTTCTGGGAGAGATGCCGGGGGCAATGGGAGAAACAAGTAAATTACTGCTTTTAGCAGGTTTTGCTTATATGTGTTATAAAAAAATTGTAAATGTAGAAGCTGCGGTTACTTATATCGGAACAGTTACCCTGTTGACTTTTATTTTTGGACCGGATGGGCTTTTTACAGGCGATATTTTATTAAATCTTTTCGGTGGCGGATTGATTATGGGTGGTTGCTATATGCTTACAGACTATGCTTTTGCATCCAGAAAAGGTAAGTTGATTTATGCAGCTGTAGCAGGTATTATTACTGCGGCAATCCGAATTTTCAGTGTTTATCCGGAAGGAATTTGTTTCGGTATTTTAACAGCAAACTGTATGGCCGGTATGTTGTCTATGCTTTATAAAAAGCATGTATATGGAATGAAGAAAAAAGAGGCGTAGTGGAGGAAAATATGAAGAATAAAAATGTAAGAGGAATTATTGCGTTAGCAGTTGTTACAGCACTTTCTTTTGGAGTAATTATAGGCTCCCATGCTCTTGCAAAAGATATGGGAACAGGTGCTTCTAATACAGTAGAAGAACAGGTAAAAGAAGAAATCGATACTAAAGGCGCAGAAGGTATTGAAAAAGCAGTTAAGACAGAAAACGGTTATATGGTAACTGCAAAAGTAAAAGGATATGGCGGAGATATTGTAATGAATGTATCCTTTGATGTAGAGAAGAAGAAAGTAACAAAAGTAGAAATAACAGAGCAAAAAGAAACAGAAGGTCTTGGGGCAAAAGTTGCCGATGCAGAGTTTCTCAGCCAGTTTGAAGGGGTAGAAGCTCCTGTATTTTTACCAGGTATGAGCCTTGAAAAAGAAGAAAAAGTATCTGATGAAGAACCTGTAAAAGAATTAAAAGACGGAACTTATGAAGCAAAGGCAGAAGCAGCAGATAATAATGGAT
>CAJKQE010000037.1 GCA_905201915.1 uncultured Lachnospiraceae bacterium | reverse complement strand
ACAGAGCCGGTAGATGTGGTAAAAAATTATTCCTTAAAACAAGATATCGCCTACCTGTATAAACTTCTTCCCAAAGTTCTCAGTACACGGGAGCGTGAAATCATTAAACTGCGATATGGACTTTACGGAGAAAAAGAGCTGACGCAAAGAGAAATAGCAAAGCGGCTGAATATCAGCCGCTCTTATGTGTCTCGTATTGAAAAAAATGCTGTTTTAAAATTAAGAAGCTGCTTCCCTTCTTCTTAAAATATCGTATACGTCTACTTCTGTTCCCAAATCCACATATAAAGTCTGCTGTGGGTGAGGTGCACTTTCCATAGGCTGTCCTTCTTCATCGAAAATACCCTTTACAGTAACCTGCAAATTTCTTCCATCTGGTTTCATAACCTCAATCGTTTCACCCAGCAAGAACTTATTCCTCTGGGTGATGCGATAGAGTCCGTCTTCTCTCTTTTCTTCTGCATAACCCAGATAAGTATATCCTTTTTCATACGTGTTATTGTCATAAATCTGTGTTGTTTCATCTGGTTTTCCATAGAAAAAGCCTGTAGTAAACTGCCTGTAAGTACAACTTTTAATCTGCTCCTGATACCATGACATATTTTCTTCATAGCTTTTTGGATCTTTCAGATAATCATCAATGGCTTTTCGATAAGTTCTTGCAACCGTTGCCACATACAAAGCCGTTTTCATTCTTCCTTCAATCTTCAAACTGTCAATTCCTGCATCAATAATATCATCAATATGCTCTATCATACACAAGTCTTTAGAATTGAAAATATAAGTACCTCTCTCATTTTCATAAACCGGCATAACTTCTCCCGGTCTGGTTTCTTCTACAATAGAATATTTCCATCGGCAAGGATGTGTGCATGCTCCTCTGTTTGCATCTCTGCCTGTAAAATAATTAGATAACAGACAGCGACCTGAATAAGAAATGCACATAGCTCCGTGAATAAAACTTTCGATTTCCATCTCCTGTGGAATTCTCTGTCTGATTTCTTTAATTTCTTCCAAGGACAATTCTCTTGCACTTACTACTCTCTTTGCCCCCAATTTCCACCAGAAATCATAAGTTCCATAATTCGTATTATTTGCCTGTGTACTGATATGTCTTTCTATTTCCGGACAAATCTCCTTGGCAATCATAAAAACGCCCGGATCAGAAATAATCAATGCATCCGGTTTGATTTCTTTTAATTCTCTAAAATATTCTCTGACACCTTCTAAATCCTCATTGTGTGCCAGAATATTTGCTGTTACATATACCTTCACTCCATGTTCATGGGCAAAATCAATACCCTCTTTCATATCTTCCATGGAAAAATTTTTTGCCTTTGCTCTCAAACCAAAGGCTTCTCCACCAATATAAACAGCATCTGCCCCAAACATAACAGCAATCTTCAATACCTCCAGACTGCTTGCCGGAATTAATAATTCTGGTTTCCGAAGCATCTTAATCCTCCTATTACTTCTTAATACTAAGTGTAACTCCATCTCCCAAAGGCAGAATGGATGTTTCTAATAATTCATGATTTTTCAGCACATATAAATATTGACGCATCCTTTTATAAATTGTACGGTTTCGTCTTTCCACAGCAAAATGGGACTCTATAATATCTCCATCCTGCAAAACATTATCTGACAGGAGAATACCTCCTGTTTTTAAAAGGCGTAAAACGTCCGGCAAAAAATTAATATACTGCCCTTTTGCAGCATCCATAAAAATAAAATCAAAAGGTTCTGACAGTGTTTTTAAAACTTCCTTTGCATCTCCTTCTAAAAGCTGAATTTGTTTCTCTTTTCCAGCTTTTCTGAAGTTTTCCTTTGCAATAGGAATTCGTTTTTCATAATTTTCAATTGTTACAATTTGACATTCTTTTGGTGCGTATGTGCTCATTAAAATGGTAGAAAAACCAACGGCTGTTCCTACCTCTAAAATCCTTAAAGGTGCTTTTATTTGTAAAAGCACCTTTAAAAAACTTTGCATTTCTCTACGGATAATCGGAACATAATTTGCCAATGCCTCTTTTTCCAGTGCATTTAAAAAGGGTGTATTTCCTTTATCCAAAGAATTAATATATGTGACCATTCTCTCGTCTACAATCACGATTCTTCTCCTCCTTCTTCCTGAGAAGACTCATCAACCTCTTTGGGTGATGAACTGGAACCGTCCTGTATTTCAGAACTTCCTTCTTTTGCTTTTCCTCCGGTATTTGTTTGATCCGGCTGGCCTTCTGTATTTTCTCTTGCCAAAATCTCCATCATTTCATCAGGAGTCATACTTGTACTCAAAATATAAGTGCCCGGCTGTAACTTCCCTTTATAACTGGAAAGCATCTCCTGTGCTACAAATATTTTTGCATCATCAATTAATCCCTTTTTCTTTAAGGTCTTTCCAATCTGATATACAGAATCTCCTTCTTTTATAACAACAGTAACATCTCTTCCGTTTTCCTCATTGTCCATAGATTCCTGATTAAAAATTTCATAACCAAAATCATAAGCTGATTTTCCTATATAAATAACACCAACAATCACACAAAGATAAAGAGCAAATCGGAAAAATCCTCCTGCTATAATAGATGACTTTTTCTGTTTTCTGATTTGTTTTCCCATATTGTTCTCCTTGACTTATGACAAATCCGGTATATCCAGATAAATTCCCTGATGAACTGCTGCTGAAATTTCCTGAAGCTGCCTACACAACGCCATTTCTGCATCCAGAAATTGATTGACCTCTACAATTCTACATAACTTTTCCATTTTTTCATCTAACTTTTCCAAAGCCGTATCTAAATTTATATTATTACTTTCATTTTGAATTTGATAATTCAAACGCCGAAGTTCATCTACCTGTTCTTTTAATCCCGGAGTTTTTTTAATTTCCTCTAACGCTGCACAATATTGTCTGTATGCACTTCCATTTTTAATAGCGGAAATAAGCATCTCAGTGCAGGTATCAATAAAACTCATATTATGCCTCCATAATAATTGGTAAAATCATTGGATTTCTCTTAGTACGCTTCCAAAGGAAATCTCCCAGAGAATCTTTTATAATATTTTTAATTTTGCCCCAATCAGTAATATGCTTATCCAAACATATATCAATTGCATCTTCCACTACAATTCTCGCTTCATCTATCAAATCCTCAGACTCTCTTACATAAACAAATCCTCTTGATACAATATCCGGCCCTGCCAAAAGTCTGCTGCTGTGTTTTTCTAAGGTAAGCACTACAATCATAATACCATCTTCTGCCAAGTGTTGTCTGTCTCTCAGTACAATATTACCTACATCGCCTACACCAAGTCCGTCTACCAGAATTGCTCCTGTACGAACCTTTTCCTTTACCTTTGCAGGTTCTTCTTCATTGAGTTCCAACACATCCCCTGAAGAAAGAATAAAGATGTTTTCCTTAGGAATTCCCAAATCACTGGCAATCTGCGCCTGTGCTTTTAAATGACGGTATTCACCATGCACCGGAATTGCATATTTCGGTTTCACCAGAGAATAAATCAACTTGATTTCTTCCTGACAGGCATGCCCTGATACATGGGCATCTTGGAAAATAACATCTGCCCCTTTTCTGCTCAATTCATTAATCACTCTGGAAACGGCTTTTTCATTTCCCGGAATTGGATTAGAGCTGAAAATAATTGTATCATTTGGTTTAATGGTAACTTTTTTATGAATATTTGCTGCCATTCTGGATAATGCCGCCATAGACTCTCCCTGACTTCCTGTAGTAATCAGAACCACTTTATCATCAGGATAATTTTTAATCTGATCAATATCAATCAATGTTTTATCCGGTATCTGCAAATATCCTAATTCTGCCGCAGTACCGATAACATTCACCATACTTCTTCCTTCTACTGCTACTTTTCTGCCATACTTATATGCAGAGTTGATAATCTGCTGTACACGATCTACATTGGACGCAAAGGTAGCAATAATAATTCTGGTATTTTTATGCTCTGAGAAAATATTATCAAAAGTTTTTCCCACTGTTCGCTCTGACATGGTAAAACCTTTTCTTTCGGCATTTGTACTATCACACATCAGCGCCAGAACGCCCTTCTTACCAATTTCAGCAAATCTCTGTAAATCAATGGCATCTCCAAATACCGGTGTATAATCTACTTTAAAGTCACCTGTATGAATAACAATTCCTGCCGGTGAATAAATTGCAAGTGCAGACGCATCCTGAATACTATGATTTGTTTTTATAAATTCAATGCGGAAACAACCCAGATTAATAGACTGTCCATGTTTAATCACTTTTCTTTTTGTTGTTCTTAAAAGATTATGTTCTTTTAATTTATTATCAATAAGACCCACTGTAAGCTTTGTAGCATAAATAGGTACATTAATTTCTCTTAAAACATAAGGGAGTGCTCCTATATGATCCTCATGTCCATGAGTAATAACAAATCCTTTGACTTTGTCAATATTTTCTTTCAAATATGTGATATCTGGAATTACCAAATCAATTCCCAGCATATCGTCTTCCGGAAAAGAAAGTCCACAATCTACTACGATAATGCTGTCTTCATATTCGAAAGCAGTAATATTCATTCCAATCTGTTCCAGTCCGCCCAATGGAATGATACGCAATTTCCCATTATTATTTTTTTTCAATTTTCTTCCTCCAATTATTTCCGCTCCTATTCAAAATCAATGTCATCTAACATAGCTGCAAAGACTTTATAAACCGCATCGTATTCTGTATCATCTTCTACGAACACGTAGCAGCCTTCTTCATCGCCATCTTCTGAGATATCTTTCAAAATGTACGCCGCACTTCCGTTTTCCTCATCATTTTCTTCCGGATCAATTACTAAAAGATAGTTAATTCCACCTACTCTGGTCTGTTCTAAAATCCCAAATTCTAATTCTGTTCCGTCTTCTCCATCAAAAATTACTGTTTCCATATTTTTTCGTCCTTTCTTATTCACTTTTCAGGCATACACATAACCCGGACACATGCTCGCTTTTACCGAAACCGCATATATGGTTCAGGCTTCCTCAAACTGTCCCCGGGTTTGCTTTTGCATCTAAATAGCCTTGTAAGATAAATACAGCAGCTATCATATCTACATATTTACCTCTGTTCTCTCTACGTACTCCTGCTTCCATTAAAGTACGGTTGGCTTCTACTGTAGTGAGTCTTTCATCCCACATTATAACGGGCAAGCCCAGTCTTCTTTCCAGTGCTTCTTTTAGCTGCAGCGATTTTTCCGCCCGTTCTCCGATTGTATTATTCATGTGTTTCGGAAATCCTAAAACAATTTCCGAAACTTCATATTCTTTTGCCAGTTCTTCTACTCTACGCAAAGACTTTCTCAATTTATTCTCCTCTTCCCGGCGAATAATCTCTACTCCCTGTGCAGTAATCCCAAGAGGATCGCTAATTGCTACTCCTATCGTCTTTGAACCGTAATCCAATCCCATAATTCTCATAAATTAATCACGCTTCCATGATTTATTTTTAATATATTCTTTCAACAATTCTTCTACCAGCTCATCTCTCTCGACTTTCATAATTGTGCTTCTGGCACCTTTATAACTGGTAATATATGTGGGATCGCCTGACATAATATATCCCACAATCTGATTTACCGGATTATATCCTTTTTCAGCCATAGCGTTATATACCAGATCTAATACTTCTTTTACACGAACTGCTGGGTCTGTTTTTACATTAAAATACTGTGTATTCTCTAAATTTGCCATAAATTCACGCCCTTACCTATCATTCTAGTACTGCAACTATATTCCTATTTTAATATATCTTGTTTAGAAATTCAACTATTATATTGAGCAAATCAAAATACCTTCTTCAATAAATCTTTCCACTTTTCCTGAAACAATACAATTTTCCAGACTTTCTTTACTTTTTGCAGCAACCTTTAAATACTCTTTTGTATAGCCAATCCAGTATTCTTCTCCCTGTATCTGCGCTGTTTCTTCAAAAAGAATTTCCACTTGATGACCTAAAAAGCTTTCCATATACTTTTGTTTTTTCTCTTTTCCCATTTGAATAAGCTTATGGCTTCTCTCTGTTTTTACAGCTTCATCAATCTGTCCTTCCATCTCTGCTGCTCTCGTCCCTTGTCTTCTGGAATATTTAAAAATATGTGTTTCATAAAATTCCACACTTTCTATCATATTTTTTGACTGTACAAATTCTTCTTCTGTTTCCTGTGGAAATCCTACAATTACATCTGTTGTCAGTGCAGGATTTTTAAAATATTTTCTTAAAATTCTACAGCCCTCTAAATATTCCTCAGCACTATATTTTCTGTTCATTCTCTTTAAAGTGGCATCACAGCCGCTTTGTAAAGAAAGATGGAAATGAGGACATATTTTCGGCATATCTCCTAAAGCCTGTGCAAATTCTTCTGTGATAATACGAGGTTCTAAAGAACCTAAACGAATTCTTTTCACTCCTTCAATTTCATGAACTGCTTTAATCAATTCCAAAAGACTATCTTCGCAATCAATCCCATAAGAGCTCAAATGAATTCCCGTAAGCACAAATTCCTGATATCCATTTTTTGTCAAACGAAGAACTTCTTCTAACACTTCCTCTTTTTTTCGACTTCTTACTCTTCCTCTTACATAAGGAATAATACAATAACTACAGAATTGATTGCATCCATCCTGAACTTTCAGATATGCTCTTGTATGCTCTCCTGTACTGGATAATTGAAGTTCTTCATATTCTACTGGTTTTTCAAGGCTTATCATGTCCTTTTCCTGTCCACTGCCCTTTTTATAATTTTCCAATACAAACAACAAATCCTGTTTTCTATTATTTCCTAATACGATATCAATGGCATCATCAATTTGTTCCATATTTTTCTGTGCTTGTACATAACAGCCTGCCGCAATAACGATTGCCTGCGGATTCATTTTCCTTGCTTTGTGCAACATCTGTCTGGATTTTCTATCTGCAATATTTGTTACAGTACAAGTATTAATAATATAAATATCGGCTCCCGGTGCAAAAGGAACAATCTCGTATCCGGCTTTTTCCAGCATCTCCTGCATAGCTTCCAGCTCATAAGCGTTTACTTTGCACCCTAAATTATGCAATGCTACTTTTTTTTTCATTATTTTATCCTCATTCCTTCTGAAACTTAAGCGTTTTGACGAATTGTTTTCAAATAATTTGTATTTTATTTCCCCTTTTTTATATTGACTTTTTCTACCATAAAAGGTAACATTATCCTTGTAATAAGCAAATAATAAATCTGATGTAAGGGAGGATTTTTATCCAATGAAAACAGTTAAAATTTCACTTAATTCTATCGACAAAGTTAAATCTTTTGTAAATGAAATCACAAAATTTGATTATGATTTTGATTTAGTATCCGGAAGATACGTAATCGATGCAAAATCCATTATGGGTATCTTTTCTTTAGATTTATCCAAAGCTATCGACTTAAACATTCATGCAGCAGACGCAGCTTTAGATGAAATCTTAGAAATCTTAAAACCATACTTAGTTTAATTAAAACGAGCTTTAAAGTTTTTACAGGCTATAGAATTTCTATAGCCTGTATTTTTTTCACTCTTTTCTTTTTATCTACTCACAAATAATCGTTTCTGCTGTTTCCACTGCTTCTTTCATCATCTCATCAATTTTTTCCTGAAGCTTTTCTTCTGAACGTTTGATGATCTGCAAATTTGGTTTTGTAACAGGATGTTTTGCCACAAAAATAGTACAGCAATCTTCATACGGAAGAATCGATGTTTCATAAGTATTGATTTTTAACGCTACATCAACAATTTCCTGTTTATCAAAACCAATTACTGGACGGAATACAGGCATGGTACATACATCATTTGTAGCCGCAAGGCTGTGAATCGTCTGACTTGCCACCTGTCCAATGCTCTCACCTGTAATCAATCCTAAACAACCATCTTTTTTTGCAAATTCTTCTGCTATTTTCATCATGTAGCGACGCATAATAATGGTAAGTTCTTCATGTGGACACTTGTCATAAATATATAACTGAATATCTGTAAAGTTTACTACATGAAGGCGAATTGGACCACTGTATTTTGCTAGCAGTTTTGCCAAATCAACCACTTTCTGTTTTGCTCTTTCACTTGTATACGGCGGAGCATGAAAGTATACTGCGTCCAGAGTAACTCCTCTTTTTGCAATCATATATCCTGCAACAGGACTGTCAATACCACCGGAAAGCAGAAGCATAGCACTTCCATTTGTTCCAAGAGGCATACCTCCCGGTCCCGGAATATTTTCAGAATATAAGTAAATTTTATTTCGAATTTCTACATTAACGAAGACATCCGGATGATGTACATCTACTTTCATATTCGGGCAGGCATCTAAAATCGCGCCACCTAAAGCACTGCTGATTTCCATAGACTGCATAGGATATGTTTTCTTATTTCTTCTTGTGTTTACTTTAAAAGTTAATGCCTTTTCTCCATACAGCTTTTTAACATATTCTGTCACTTCCTGAGATAATCTTTCAAATCCCTCATCTTCTAATACAACTGCAGGACAAATACTGAAAATACCAAAAACTCTCTTTAAAGCTTCAATTGTTTCATCATAATCAAATTCTCCATCTGTATAGATGAAAATACGACCCATTTCTTTTACAATTCTAAACTTGCCTTCTACATTTTTTAACTGATACTTAATCTGGGCTACCAGTGCATCCTCAAAAATGTAGCGATTTTTTCCTTTAATTGCGATTTCCGCATATTTAATCAAAAATGCTTTATACATTCTGTAATTTCCTTTCTATTTTCTCGCATATCTGCGGAGCATTGGAAGCACCTTTTTCAATGCCTCCAGTGTGTAATCAATTTCCTCTTTTGTAGTAAATTCGCAAAAACTAAAACGAATTGCAGATTCCTTTCGCTCCGGTGTCAGGCGCAAAGCAGCCAAACTTGCACTTCCTGCTCTTTTATGACTGGAACACGCGCTTCCTGCTGAAACATAAATATGCATATCTTCCAGTGTGTGAAGAAGTACTTCACTTCTTACCCCCAGAAAGCTCACATTTAAAATATGAGGCGCTCCATTTTCCACTTCAGGACCGTTAATTTCCACATTTTCCAGTTTCAAAAGTTCCTCTGCAAAATATTTTTTTAATTCCATCATAGAAGACACATTTTCTTCTATATGGCTGTATATCTTCTTTGCAGCAACACCAAGTCCTGCAATCCCCGGTACATTATCTGTACCTGAGCGCATTCCTTTTTGTTGCCCTCCACCCAAGATGAAAGGCTGAATTTTTGTTTTTTCATTTACATACAAAAATCCCACGCCCTTTGGTCCATGAATTTTATGGCTGCTGACAGATAACAAATCAATATTCCATTTTTTAGGATAAATCCGATATTTTCCATAAGCCTGAATAGCATCTACATGAAAAGTTGTCTGAGGATTTTTTTCATAAATCAATTTACCTATTTCTTCAACAGGCAGAACAGCTCCTATTTCATTATTCACCATCATAGTGGAAACTAAAATCGTATCTTCTCTGATTGCCTCAGAAAGTTTTTCCAAGAAAATATTCCCTTTTTCATCCACAGGAATTTCTGTTATTTCATACCCTTGTTTTTGCAGCCACTCAATAGGTGCTGACACAGCAGCATGTTCAAAAGGTGTTGTAATAATATGCTTGCCCTGTCTGTTTTTCGCCAAAGCTGTACCAATAACAGCCCAGTTATCCGATTCTGTTCCTCCTGAAGTGAAAAAAATCTCTTTTTCCTGTACCTTCAGTGTTTTGGCAATTTCTTTTGCTGCTTCTTTTACATAATTTTCTGCCTCTACACCCTTTAAATGCATGGCAGAAGGATTTCCAAAATCCTCTGTCATGGTTTTTACCACAATGTCTTTTACTTCCTCGTAGCATCTGGTTGTTGCTGAATTATCCAGATATGCTTCCATTTCTATTCCTCCAGTGTATACATTAAAATAGATAAAACTGTAAGTCCTGCTGTTTCTGTTCTCAAAATTCTTTTTCCCAGAGTAATTACCTGTGCATCTGCTTCTTCTTTTGCAAGCTCCACTTCACTTTCCTCAAATCCACCTTCCGGCCCGATGAAAATTGCCACAGACTGTCCACGATTTATTTGACTGATAATCTCTTTTGTTTTTTTCATTCCGTCAGCCAATTCATAAGGAAAAAGAACCACGTCCAACTCTTTGGCATAATCCACTGCCTGTTTAAAACTCATAACATTCGTAATTTCCGGTACATACATGCGCTTTGACTGTTTTGCTGCGCTCTCAGAAATCGCCTGCCATCTTGTAAGCTTTTTTTCTTCTTTTTTCTTGTCCAGCTTTACTACTGCTCTTTTCGATGCTACGGGTATAACCTGATGCACGCCAAGTTCTACTGCTTTTTGGATAATCAACTCCATTTTATCACTTTTGGGAAGTCCCTGAAACAAATAGATTTTCGAAGAAAGTTCATACCCTGCTTCTTGCACATACATAATATGTGCAAGAATTTCTTCTTCACTGATTTCTTCTATATAACAGGTATATTCTTTATCTTCTCCGCTGCTGATTAAAATTTCTTCTTTCAGCTTCATACGCAGAACATTTTTAATATGGTTTACATCGCTTCCATTAATACAAATCTGATTATCTTTTATTTGAGACGGCTCTACAAAAAAACGATACATAGTTTTCTCCTAATTTTTTCTGGCTGTAACAGAAACCCATTCACCCTGATAAGTCACTTCAAGCACTTCAAGACCGGCTGCTTTTACTGCTTCTACCACAGTTTCTTCTTTATTGTCAATGATACCTGATGTAATATAAATGCCGCCTTTTTTCATCTGATTTACAATTACCGGCGTAAGAGGTACTAAAACATCTGCTAAAATATTGGCAACTACAATATCATATTTTTCATATCCAACTTTATCCTGCACTTCTTTATCGTCAATAATATTGCCAATCATCATATCAAAGTCCTGTGTAGGGATTTCATTTACTTCTTTATTTTCCTCTACAGCCGGCACTGCACACGGATCTAAATCTGTTCCTACTGCATGTTTTGCACCTAATTTTAATGCTACAATAGATAAAATACCACTTCCTGTACCAACATCTAACAGCTCTGTATCTTCTTTTACAAATTTCTTTAACTGACGAATGCAAAGCTGTGTTGTTTCGTGCATACCTGTTCCAAAAGCAGTTCCCGGATCAATATGGATAATCATTCTGTCTTTATCTTCTTCCTTTACTTCTTCCCAAGAAGGAATAATCAAAATATCATCTACATAAAATTGTTTAAAATACTGTTTCCAGTTGTTAATCCAATCAATATCTTCTGTCTCATCTACGGCAATGCTTCCTTCACCAATATCCATAAAATCACGAAGTCCCTCAAGCTCTGTTTTTACCTCGTTTAAAATTTCTTCTTCTTGGGTAACTTCACCATTCATAAGCAATTTTCCATCTTCTGTTTCTTCTACAAAGAAACTTAAATAAGCAATCCCGTCATCTTCCTGCATCTGAGGTAAAATATCCACAAACATCTGCTCTTTTTCCAGAGGTGTAAGAGGTACATTATCTTCAATCTGTGCGCCTTCCAATCCAATGTCATAGAGTGTGCTGATAATAATATCCTCAGCTTCGGTTTTTGTTTTTATTCTGAATTTTTTCCACTTCATTTATTCAATCTCCTTATTTCATACGTACAGACATAATAAGCGTATTTTATTATTATAGAGGAAAGAAAAAAAAATTGCAACACTACAGTGCAATCCTTGCGGAACGTTTTTTATTTCATAGGACGCAATTTTCTGTGAAATAAAAAGAGAGCTGTATTCACTATTCTTTCAATGAAATACAACTCCCTTGTTTCCTTAATTTTCAAACATATCTTTTAATTTTTCGCCAAATTTTTTCTTCTTTTCTCCACTTGACGGGCGATTTCCACAAGCCTCATCAAATTTACGAAGAGCTTCTTTTGCTTCTTCGTTAAGCTTTGTAGGAACTTCCACTACTAAAGTTACATAGTGGTCACCTCTGAGATTTTTGTTTCGAAGAGATGGAACACCTTTACCTTTTAAGCGAACCTTTGTATCTGTCTGTGTACCTGGTTTTACATCATAAAGAACATCTCCATCCACAGTGCTGATACGTACTTCACCACCAAGTGCAGCCTGTGCGAAAGTAATCGGTGCTGTTGAGAATATATTCATATCTTGTCTCTGGAAAATCGGATGGCGTGCTACAACAACTTCCACCATCAAGTCACCTCTTGGTCCGCCATTTACACCTGGTTCGCCCTTTTCTCTGATACGAATACTCTGTCCATTATCAATACCGGCAGGTATGGTAACTTTAATTTTCTTCCTACTGGAAGTAAATCCTGTACCATGGCACTGTGTACATTTCTCTTTAATTATTTTTCCGCTTCCCTGACAGTCCGGACAAGTCTGTACATTCTGAATCGTACCGAACATAGACTGCTGAGTATAAACCACCTGACCAGAGCCATGACATTTCGGACATGTTTCCGGTGATGTTCCCGGCTTTGCACCTGTTCCGTTACAAGTTGTACAAGTATCCTTTAAATTCAGTTCAAGCTCTTTCTCACATCCGAAAACAGCCTCTTCAAAAGTAATTCTAACAGACGCTCTAAGATTGGCACCTTTCATTGGACCATTATTCGGTCTTCTGCGTCCACCGCCGCCGAATAAATCTCCAAAAATATCTCCAAAAATATCTCCCATATCCGCGCCGCCAAATCCACCGAAGCCACCAAATCCGCCTCCGGCTCCACCGCCGCCCTGTTCAAAGGCAGCATGACCAAACTGATCATATTGTTTTCTCTTTTGAGGGTCACTTAAAATGCCATAAGCCTCTGTTGCCTCTTTGAATTTTTTCTCGGCTTCTTTATCTCCAGGATTTACATCAGGGTGATATTTTTTGGCAAGCTTACGATATGCACTTTTAATTGCAGAATCATCTGCGCCCCTGTCTACTCCAAGGACCTCGTAGTAATCTCTTTTATCTGCCATTTGTCTTATCCCTTTCTCTCATCAGCGTATCACAGATATGGAAACACATAAGACATGAGGTGCCACAAAACACCCCATGCCCATGTTTTACTGCTTTACGCCTACTGATTAAACTTCTCTGTAATCTCCATCTACAACATCATCACCGTATGCTTCGTTGGAACCACCCTGTGCTCCTGCACCCATATCAGGACCTGCCTGTGCACCGCCCTGTGCCTGAGCCTGTTCATACATTTTAGCAAAGAGTTTCTGTGCGCTCTGCATTAATTTTTCTTTACCAGCTTTAATTTCTTCTACCTGAGCATCTGTGATTTCATCTACATTTGCACATTTAGCAAGAATATCTTTTAATGCATTTAAGTCTGCTTCTACTGCTGTCTTATCATTTGCATCAATTTTATCTCCGGCTTCTTCCAGAGCTTTTTCTGTCTGGAATACCATAGCATCTGCATCATTCTTTGTATCTACTGCTTCTTTACGTTTTTTATCCTGTGCTTCGTATTCTGCAGCTTCTTTTACAGCTTTATCGATTTCATCATCAGACATATTAGAACCTGCTGTAATTGTGATGTGCTGTTCTTTACCTGTTCCTAAGTCTTTTGCAGATACATTTACAATACCGTTTGCATCAATATCAAAAGTTACTTCAATCTGAGGAACACCACGTCTTGCTGGTGGAATACCATCTAAACGGAACTGTCCGAGAGATTTATTATCTCTTGCAAACTGTCTTTCACCCTGTACAACATTAATATCTACTGCTGTCTGATTATCTGCTGCTGTAGAGAAAATCTGACTTTTCTTTGTAGGAATTGTTGTATTTCTTTCAATCAATCTTGTAGCAATACCGCCCATTGTTTCGATAGACAGTGACAGTGGAGTTACATCAAGAAGAAGGATATCACCTGCACCTGAATCACCTGCAAGTTTACCACCCTGAACAGATGCTCCTAAAGCAACACACTCATCAGGATTTAATGTCTTACTTGGTTCTTTTCCTGTCAGCTGTTTTACTTTATCCTGTACAGATGGAATACGTGTAGAACCACCAACTAACAATACCTGACCTAATTCAGAAGGTGAAAGTCCTGCATCAGATAATGCACGTTTTACAGGTTCTGCTGTTCTTTCTACTAAATCATGTGTCAATTCATCAAATTTTGCTCTTGTAAGGTTCATATCAAAGTGCAGAGGTCCATTTGCATTCATGCTGATAAATGGAAGGTTGATGTTTGTTGTTGTTGCAGAGGAAAGCTCTTTCTTTGCTTTTTCAGCTGCTTCTTTAATACGCTGCATAGCCATTTTATCTGCGGATAAATCAACACCTTCTGCTTTCTTAAATTCAGCAATCATATAATCTGCAACTTTCTGGTCAAAGTCATCACCACCAAGGCGGTTATCACCTGCTGTAGATAATACTTCGATAACACCGTCACCGATTTCAATAATAGAAACATCGAAAGTACCGCCACCTAAGTCGTATACCATGATTTTCTGTTCTTTTTCATTATCAAGACCATAAGCAAGAGCTGCTGCTGTAGGCTCGTTGATAATACGTTTTACTTCCAAACCTGCAATTTTACCTGCATCTTTTGTTGCCTGACGCTGTGCATCATTGAAATAAGCAGGTACTGTGATAACAGCTTCTGTTACTTTTTCACCAAGATAGTTTTCAGCATCTGTTTTCAGTTTCTGTAAAATCATTGCTGAAATTTCCTGTGGAGAATATTTTTTATCATCAATGGTAACTCTGTAATCAGTTCCCATGTGTCTTTTAATAGATGAAATTGTTTTATCTGCATTTGTAACAGCCTGACGTTTTGCAGGTTCTCCTACTAATCTTTCTCCTGATTTTGTAAAAGCAACTACAGATGGTGTTGTTCTTGCGCCTTCTGCATTTGCTACAACTACCGGCTGTCCACCTTCCATTACACCTACACAGCTATTTGTAGTACCTAAGTCAATACCAATAATTTTTCCCATGATAAATTCCTCCTGAATTTTTCTTCTATTATTTATTTACTGGTTATCTTTCATTTATAAGATAAAATCTCACAGAATTTCTTCTGCTTGATGAATATCGCTAGTTTGCAACCTTCACCATACTGTGTCTTACCACATAATCTTTATACATATATCCCTTCTGGAATTCTTCAACAATTATATTTTCTTCCACTTCCTCATCTTCCACATGCATCACTGCATTATGAAAATCAGGATTAAATTCCTGCCCTACAGCTTCAATTGCTTTTACTCCTATTTCATCAAAAGCTGTCATCAACTGTTTATAAATCTGAGCCATACCTGTAGCCACAGGATTTTCTTTTTCATCTTCCGGTATCATTGCCAGACCTCTTTCAAAGTTATCAACCACCGGAAGAATTTTCTCTACAATCTCTCTTGCTCCGATTTGATACATAGAAGCTTTTTCCTTTTCTGTACGTTTTCGGAAGTTATCAAATTCTGCCATCTGGCGTTTTACCATGTCTGTCAATTCTTCTATTTTTTCATCTTTTTTATCTTTTTTCTTTTTTCCAAACAGTCCCTTTTTTTCTGCTGTTTTTTCTTCTACAGTTTCTTCTGTTTCCTCTGTTTCAGAAACTGTTTCCTCTGCCAATTTTACATCTTCTTCTAAAATTTCTTCTGTTTCATTTTGAGTCATATCATCTTCTTCTATTGTGTTATACTCTTTTTTTTCTTCTGACACGAATTTCTTACCACCTTTCTATGACTTCTTAAATATATGGTCTAACTGATTTTTTAAAGTTTTCAGATTATCTACTACATTTTCGTAATCCATTCGCTTAGGTCCTATAATTCCGATAGTCCCCTGCATACCACCACCTAAATCATAAGTAGCTGTTACAACACTGCAGTCTTTCATAGTTTGAACAGGAGTTTCATCTCCGATATAGATTTGAATTTCTGTATTCTCTTTACCATTATCCGCTTCCATAGTTTCTTTAGCAAACTCTGCTAAAGCCTGCTTTTCTTCAAAAGTGGAAATCAATTCACTGGCTTTTGCCTTATCTGCTAACTCTGGATATTTGAAAATATTTGTAGCACCGCTGGTATAAATCTCCATTTCTTCTTCGTCCGGTGCAATAGCCTTAGCAACTGCATCAATAACACTTCCGACTACAGCACTGTGTATGCCGGCCTGTTCTTTTAAGCGGGAAATCATTGCCAGATTTATTTCTTCAATAGATAAACCATTTAGCTGTGTATTCAGCAACAGATTTAATTTTAAAATAGTTTCTTCATCCATTGCTTCCTGAAGGTTAATAATATGATTTTTCACAATATTTCCTTCTACTACCACAACTGCCAGCAGTTGTTTCTCACTGACTTTTGAAAGCTGGATAAATTTTACTTTATTTCTGTGATAGGCAGGTCCTGTAATCATAGTAGCATAGTTTGTATTCGAAGCGAGAACTCTTGCTACTTGTTTTAAAACCTTTTCCATCTTATCCGTCTTTTCAATCATCAGTTCCTTAATTTCTGCCACTTCCTGTTCTTTTTCTTTCATCAGTTCATCTACATAAAGACGATAACCTAAATCAGAAGGAATACGACCGGCAGAAGTATACGGCTGGACTATATATCCTAATTCCTCTAAGTCTGACATCTCATTTCGGATTGTTGCGGAGCTAAGATTTAAATCTGTGTATTTAGAAATAGTCCTTGATCCAACCGGCTCACCAGTCTCCAAATATGTCTGAATAATGGCTTTTAGAATTTTTCGTTTTCTTTCATCCAACTCAGTCACCAATTCCATATCCTGCTCCTTTCTTTTTTATTGTTAGCACTCGTTGTAGTGGAGTGCTAACATCTATGTTCTTAAGATAGCACCAGTCGTTTTATTTGTCAAGAGCTTTATAATTATTTTAGAATTTTATATAACACCAAGATTAAAAAATCTTTCTCTCCAAAATATCATTGAAAAGAAAGATTTTTCTTATTATTTTACTCATCTAGTTCTTCCAGACTCTTTTTTAATTCTAACATCTTATCACGCAAGGAAGCTGCCATTTCAAAATTCAAATCTGCGGCTGCCGCCTGCATTTGCTTTTGAACTTTTTTAATCAGATTTTCAAGTTCTTTTCTGCTCATGCTTTCCGGATCTTTTTCCAGTTTTTCTTCTGTTTCTGCCACTGCTTTGGAAATACTGATTAAATCTCTAACAGCTTTTTTAATTGTCTTTGGAGTAATTCCATGCTCTTCATTATATTTCTGCTGCAGTGCTCTCCTCCTCATAGTTTCATCTATGGCAATTCTCATAGAATCTGTTATGACATCAGCATACATAATAACTCTACCATCCGCATTTCGGGCAGCACGCCCTATGGTCTGAATAAGAGATACTTCTGAGCGCAAAAAGCCTTCTTTATCCGCATCTAAAATGGCAACTAAGGTAATTTCTGGAATATCAAGTCCTTCTCTTAATAGGTTAATTCCTACCAACACATCAAAAACATCTAAACGCATATCCCTGATAATCTGTGTTCGTTCCAAGGTATCAATATCTGAATGAAGATACCTAACACGTATACCCAGTTCTTTCATATATTCTGTCAAATCCTCTGCCATACGTTTCGTAAGTGTCGTAATAAGAATTTTATTTTTCTTCTTAATTTCTTTATTAACTTCTGAAATTAAATCATCAATCTGACCTTCCACAGGACGCACTTCTACCTCTGGATCTAAGAGTCCTGTAGGACGAATAATCTGTTCTGCCCGCAAAAGTTCATGATTTTCTTCATATTCTCCAGGTGTAGCAGACACAAATAAAATCTGGTCAATTTTATCTTCAAATTCTTCAAAATTTAAAGGGCGGTTATCCTTTGCGGAAGGAAGTCGAAATCCATAATCAACTAAAGTTTGTTTTCTGGACTGATCTCCCGCATACATCCCTCTTATTTGTGGAATGGTTTTATGAGATTCATCTATAATAATAAGGAAATCATCTCCGAAATAATCAATTAGCGTATATGGAGGCTGTCCTGGCTTTAATCCAGATAAATGTCTGGAATAATTTTCTACTCCCGAACAAAAACCTGTTTCCTTGAGCATTTCGATATCAAAGTTTGTTCTCTCTGAAATTCGCTGTGCCTCCAAAAGCTTATCTTCACCCTTAAAATAATCCACACGCTCTTTTAATTCTTCTTCTATTGCAACGGCAGCTTTCCGTATTTTTTCAATCGGCACTACATAATGAGATGCAGGAAAAATAGCAATATGATTTAATGCACTTTTAATTTCTCCTGTCAAAATATCAACTTCTGTAATACGATCAATTTCATCTCCAAAAAACTCCACTCGTACTGCTGTTTCTGAATAATCTGCCGGAAAGATTTCTAAAACATCTCCTCTAACCCGGAAAGTTCCTCGATGAAAATCCATTTCATTGCGATCGTATTGAATATCTATCAACTCTCGAATAACTTCATCCCTATCCTTTTCCATTCCGGGACGTAGGGAAATAATCATGTTTTGATAATCGTCAGGACTCCCAATTCCATATATGCAGGACACACTGGAAACAATAATTACGTCTTTTCGTTCACTAAGAGAAGATGTAGCTGAAAGACGAAGCTTGTCTATCTCATCGTTGACAGATGAATCCTTTGCAATATAGGTGTCAGAGGACGGAACATAGGCTTCCGGTTGGTAATAGTCGTAGTAGGAGACAAAATACTCAACTGCATTATTCGGAAAGAATTCTTTGA
>CAJKQE010000036.1 GCA_905201915.1 uncultured Lachnospiraceae bacterium | reverse complement strand
AGAGCATGCGGCTGTTAACCGCAGTGTCGTTGGTTCGAGTCCAACAGGGGGAGCTTTTTTATTTTCGGATTTAAAGTTTAAGTACATGAGCACAATTGTTTTCAAGTTTGAGAATGATTGTGCTTTTTTATTTGCTTTTTTTATAAAAGTCTGCTTGTCAGCATATATTAATAATGAGTGCATTTTATTATGCCGGATTTTGACATATTATAAAAGATTATAAAAGAAGGACATGAGTCCTTTTTTGAGAATGTAAGATACTATATAATAAAAATATATCGTGTAGTGGAAAGAATAATCAAGAAAGGGACAAGAATAATGAGCAAGCAGAGAGTATATTTAATTGTATTAGATAGCTTTGGAATTGGAAATGCACCAGATGCAGCTGATTTTGGAGATAAAGGTGCAAATACACTTTATACAATTACACATTCAGGGGAATATGATACGCCGAATATGAAAAAATTGGGACTTTCTTGTATAGATGGCGTGGATTATCTGGAAAAAGTGGACAATGTAGTTGGTAGTTATGGAAGAATGCAGGAAGCGTCAAGAGGAAAGGATACTACAATTGGACATTGGGAGATTGCAGGTATTGTTTCTGAAAAGGCTCTTCCTACTTATCCTAATGGTTTCCCAAAAGCAGTTTTGGATGAATTTTCAAAGAGGACAGGCAGAGAGATTCTTTGCAACAAGCCATATTCTGGAACAGATGTTATTAGAGATTACGGAGAAGAACATGTTCGTACAGGGAAATTGATTGTTTATACATCAGCAGATAGTGTTTTCCAGATTGCAGCGCATGAAGATATTGTTCCAGTAGAAGAATTGTACAGATACTGTGAAATTGCCAGAGAGATTTTAGTAGGAGAGCATGGAGTAGGACGTGTAATTGCCAGACCGTTTGTGGGCGAAGCACCGAATTTCCAAAGAACTACAAATAGACATGATTTTTCTCTTTTACCTCCAAGAGATACCATGTTGGATGTATTGCAAAAAGAGGGATATGACACCTATGGTGTAGGTAAGATTTATGATATTTTTGCCGGAAAAGGTATTTCTCATACCCAGCGAATTCAAGGAAATGTGGACGGAATGGAAAAGACTATACAGCTCCAGGATAAGGAGTTTAATGGTCTATGTTTTGTGAATTTAGTAGATTTTGATATGCTTTATGGTCATAGAAATGACATTGAAGGATATGCGAAAGCTGCAACAGTTTTTGATAAGCAGCTGGGGACTTTTATGGAGAGAATGCAGCCACAGGATATTTTAATGATAACGGCAGATCATGGTTGTGATCCGGGCTTTAAGGGAACAGACCATTCCAGAGAATGTGTACCATTTTTAGTCTATGGCGAACAGGTGAAAGAAGGGGTAAATCTGGGAACACGTAAAACATTTTCTGATATTGCAGCAACAATCTTAGATATTTTTGGAATTGATTACAGATTGGATGGAACCAGCTTTAAGGAAGAAATCTTAAAATAGGAGATGAAAGATATGGATAATCTTAAATTGCTGGAAGAAGCAAAAAAAGCTAGATTAAAAGCTTATACTCCTTATTCTAATTTTAAGGTAGGTGCAGCTCTTTTAACAAAAAGTGGAAAGGTTTATCTAGGTTGTAATATTGAGAATGCTACTTATACACCGACAAACTGTGCAGAAAGAACTGCTTTTTTCAAGGCTGTTTCAGAGGGAGAAAGAGAATTTGAAAAAATAGCTATTGTAGGTGCAAAAGATGGAGAAGATGCAAATGAGATGTGTGCGCCCTGTGGCGTGTGCAGGCAGGTAATGATGGAATTCTGTAATCCCAAGGAATTTCAAATTATCCTTGCTGACGGAGAAAATACCTGCAGAGTAATGATTTTAGAGGAGCTTTTGCCTTGCGGTTTTAGCTCAGCTAATTTGAAATAAAACAAAAAGGAGGAAAAAACGTGGAATATGTAATTGAAATGAACCATATTACGAAGCAGTTTGGTGAATTTAAAGCCAACGATGATATTACACTGCGCGTAAAAAAAGGTGAAATCCACGCACTGTTGGGTGAAAACGGAGCCGGTAAATCTACACTTATGAGTGTTCTGTTTGGTTTGTATCAGCCGGAAGCAGGTCAGATTAAAATTAATGGAAAAGAAGTAAAGATTAATAATCCAAATGATGCCAATGCTTTAGGAATTGGAATGGTACATCAGCATTTTAAGCTAGTTCACAATTTTACCGTACTGGAAAGTATTGTTCTAGGGCGAGAAACAACAAAAGGCGGAGTTCTGAAAATGGATGATGCCCGTAAGAAAATTATGGAATTAAGTGAACGATACAAATTTAAAATTGATCCTGATGCATACATTTCTGATATTACCGTAGGTATGCAACAACGCGTGGAAATTTTGAAGATGCTGTACTGCGATAATGATATTTTGATTTTTGATGAGCCTACGGCTGTTTTGACTCCTCAAGAAATTACAGAGCTTATGAAAGTTATGAAGCAGTTGGTGGAGGAAGGAAAATCTATTATCTTTATCACACATAAATTGAATGAAATTAAAGAAGTTGCAAATCGATGCAGCGTACTTAGAAAAGGAAAGTATATTGGAACCATTGATGTTGCGGAAACTTCTAAGGAAGCCATGTCAGAAATGATGGTAGGAAGAAAAGTCAATTTTATTATTGATAAAGAAGAAGTTACTCCAGGTGATGCCATTTTAGAAGTAAAGAATATGACAATTAAATCCAAACATCATGGTAAAGAAGCAGTGAAGAATGTATCTTTTACTGTTCGTAAAGGTGAAATTGTTACGATTGCGGGTATTGACGGTAACGGACAATCCGAGTTGGTATATGGTATTACAGGAATGATGCCTATTGATGGAGGACAGATTTTCTTAAAAGGAAAAGATATTACTCATGAAAGTATTCGTAAGAAATGTCTGGATGGTATGGCTCATATTCCGGAAGACAGACATAAGGATGGTTTGGTTTTAGATTATGACCTTCAGCAAAATCTTGTACTTCAGAGTTACTTTACAAAGCGTTTTCAAAATCACGGATTTTTAAAATTTGATGCAATCCGTAGCTATGCAGAGGAACTGATTAAAAAGTTTGACATTCGTTCCGGACAGGGTGTAAACAGTATTGTAAGAGGAATGTCCGGTGGTAATCAGCAGAAAGCGATTATTGCCAGAGAATTAGATAGAAATCCTGATATTGTTATTGCAGTGCAGCCGGTTCGAGGATTGGATGTAGGTGCAATTGAGTATATTCATAAACAGTTGATTGCACAGAGGGATGCAGGAAAAGCAGTGCTTCTTGTATCTTTAGAACTGGATGAAGTCATGAATGTAAGTGATAGAATTCTTGTAATGTACGAAGGTGAAATTGTTGCAGATGTAGATCCAAAGAAGATTACAACAGAAGAACTGGGATTGTACATGGCAGGAGCAAAAAGGAGTGTGAATAATGAAGAATAAGAAACGAAATATTTTTCAGGGAGAAGGTATGGCAAGCTTTTGTTCATCCATTCTTGCAATTATTTGTGGTCTGCTCTTTGGACTTATTATTTTACTCTCCAGTAATCCCAGTCAGGCGTATGGCGGATTTATGATGATTTTACAAGGCGGCTTTACAGATGGTATTCAAGGAATTGGGCAGATGCTCTATTACGCAACCCCGATTATTATGACAGGTCTGTCTGTGGGCTTTGCATTTCAGACGGGATTGTTTAATATTGGAGCGCCGGGACAGTTTACAGTTGGTGCTTATGTGGCAATTTTAATTGGTGTAAAATGTACTTTCCTTCCGGCAGGAGTACACTGCTTTGTAGCTATTGCAGGAGCTGCTTTAGCAGGAGCATTGTGGGGAATGATTCCAGGTTTATTAAAAGCATTTCGAAATGTAAATGAAGTAATTGCTTCCATTATGATGAACTATATTGGAATGTATCTGGTAAATATGTTAATTCAAAGAACGATTTATGACCAGGTAAAAAATCAGTCTATGGCAGTTGCATCTACTGCAAACTTACCAAAAGCCGGCTTAGACAAAATCTTCCCAAATTCAGATATTAACGTAGGAATTCTTATTGTTATTGCGTTTGTTATTTTAATTTATGTGATTTTAAATCGTACTACTTTTGGTTATGAATTAAAAGCATGTGGTAAAAACCCAAATGCAAGTAAATATGCAGGTATCAACGCGAAAAGAAACATTGTATTGTCTATGGTAATTGCAGGTGCATTAGCAGGAATTGGTGGTGCACTGTTATATCTTGCAGACTCAGGAAAATATCTTCAGGTATTGGATATTATTGCACCGGAAGGATTTTCAGGAATTTCTGTAGCATTACTTGGTATGTCCAATCCAATTGGTATCTTGTTTGCAGGATTGTTTATCGGACACCTTACAGTAGGCGGTTACAATATGCAGCTGTTTGATTTTGCTCCGGAAGTCATTGATATGATTATTGCGGCAATTATTTACTGTGGAGCATTATCTCTGTTATTTAGAGGTATGATTCATAAAATTCAATCCAGAAAAAGTAAGAAACACACAGATAAAGCAAATAGCAATCTGAAGAAGGAGGAGTAGGATTATGGATATTGTATATTTTATTATGCAGCAGACAATGTTTTTTGCTATCCCGCTTCTGATTGTAGCTATTGGCGGCATGTATTCTGAGCGAAGCGGTGTAATTAACATTGCATTAGAAGGTATTATGGTAATCGGAGCTTTTGCAGGTGTTCTTTTTATCAATATGACACAGGCAAATTTAAGCGGTCAGGGACTTTTACTTATTGCCATTGTGATTGCAGGTGTTACTGGTGGAATATTTTCTCTGCTTCATGCTTTTGCATCGATTAATATGAAAGCAGATCAGACAATCAGTGGTACTGCACTGAATATGTTTGCTCCTGCATTTGCAATCTTTGCAGCAAGAACGATTCAGGGAGTTCAGCAAATTCAGTTTACGGATACTTTCCAGATTAGTAAAGTGCCTGTACTGGGAGACATTCCTGTGATTGGACCATTGTTTTTCCAGAACTGTTACATTACAACTTATATCGGAATTTTAATTTTCCTTGTAGCAGCATTTGTGATTAAAAAGACAAGATTTGGATTGAGACTTCGTGCCTGTGGTGAACATCCGGGAGCAGCGGATTCCGTAGGTGTAAATGTTTATAAAATCAGATATTCCGGTGTTATTATTTCCGGTGTTCTTGCAGGGATTGGTGGTTTAGTCTTTGTTGTACCGACTTCTACAAACTTTAATGCAAGTGTTGCCGGTTATGGATTTTTGGCATTGGCAGTATTGATTTTTGGACAATGGAGAAGTAACAAGATTTTTCTGGCAGCATTTTTCTTTGGAATTATGAAAACTTTGGCAAGCGCATATTCTGCTATTCCTGTTTTAAAGGACTTACCAATTCCAAATGAAGTTTATAAAATGATTCCTTATATTGCAACTTTGGTAGTTCTGGCATTCTTATCTAAGAATTCACAGGCTCCAAAAGCAGAGGGTATTCCTTACGATAAAGGAAGCAGATAAAGGAGGCAATCGCTATGAGAATGTATGATTTAATCATGAAGAAAAGAAATGGAGAAGCTTTAACAAAAGAAGAAATCCAATACATGATTACAGAATATGTGGATGGAAAAATTCCGGATTATCAGATGTCTGCATTTTTGATGGCAGTTTATTTTAAAGGAATGAATCAGGAAGAAACTCTGGCGATGACACAGGCAGTGGCACATTCCGGTGATATGGTGGATTTATCCGGTATTGAAGGGATGAAAGTAGACAAGCATTCTACCGGTGGTGTAGGAGATAAAACAACATTGGTGATTGCTCCTATTGTGGCTTCCTGCGGAGTAAAAGTAGCTAAGATGTCCGGGCGAGGATTAGGTCATACCGGTGGAACTGTAGATAAAATGGAAGCAATTCCGGGAATGCGTACTTCCTTAGACAGAAAAGAATTTTTTGATGTGGTAAATAAAACAGGACTTTCTGTTATTGGACAGTCAGGAAATCTGGCGCCTGCGGATAAAAAATTGTATGCTCTTAGAGATGTAACAGCGACAGTAGACAGTATTCCTCTAATTGCAGTGTCAATTATGAGTAAGAAACTGGCAGCAGGTAATGACGGTATTCTTTTAGATGTGAAAACAGGAAGCGGAGCTTTTATGAAGACAGTGGAGGAGTCCATTGCATTGGCAAAGGAAATGGTAGCTATCGGAGAAAATGCAGGAAAGAAAATGGCTGCTTTAATTACCAATATGGATATTCCTTTAGGACATAATATTGGAAATAGTCTTGAAGTTATTGAAGCAGTGGAAACTTTAAAAGGTAAAGGCCCTGCAGATTTAACAGAGGTTTGTCTACAGTTGGCTTCCAACATGCTTTATCTGGCAGGCAAAGGCACAGAGGCAGAGTGCCGGGTTTTGGCGGAGAATGCAGTAAAAAGCGGTGCAGCGCTGGAACGTCTGGTGGCTATGGTAGAAGCTCAGGGTGGTGACTCTGAAGTTATCTTAAATCCTGATAAATTTGAGAAAGCACCTTATGTCTATGAAGTAAAAGCAGAAAAAGATGGATATATTACTCACATTGATGCAGAGGGCTGTGGAATTGCATCTGCCATGTTAGGTGCAGGCAGAGAGACAAAGGAAAGTGAAATTGACTATACTGCGGGAATTATTTTACATAAGAAGACCGGAGAAAAAGTAAATAAGGGTGATGTTCTTGCTGCATTATATACATCTAAGGAAGAATTATTTGAGGCAGCAGCAGAAAAGTATAAAAAATCTATTTTTATAGAGCAGGAAGCACCAAAGAAGGAACCTTTGGTTTATGCCAGAGTTACTCCAAAAGGAATAGAAAAATATTAAGACTAAGACAAGGAGGAATTATATGAACACAAGTGAAATTCTGAGTCATGTAGATCATACACTTTTGAAAGCTTTTGCAACATGGGAAGATATTCAGAAACTGTGTGAAGAAGCTATGGAGTATCATACAGCTTCTGTGTGTGTACCGCCAAGCTATATTAAAAGAATTCATGACACTTATGGAGAAAAAATTAATATTTGTACAGTAGTGGGATTTCCTTTAGGTTACAGCACTACAAAGGCAAAGGTTGCAGAAACTGTGCAGGCTATTGAAGACGGAGCATCTGAGGTGGACATGGTAATTAATATTGCAGATGTGAAAAATGGTGATTTCGAGAAGGTTACAGAAGAAATCAGAAGTCTGAAACAGGCAGCAGGAGATAAAATTTTAAAAGTTATTATAGAAGCTTGTTATTTAACAGAGAAAGAAAAAATTGCTATGTGCAAAGCTGTTACAGAGGCAGGCGCAGATTATATTAAGACATCCACCGGATTTGGAACAGGTGGAGCTACAATGGAAGATATTCTTCTGTTTAAGAAGTTTATTGGACCACACGTAAAGATGAAAGCCGCAGGCGGAGTTAAGAGTGTGGAAGATATGGAGGCCTTTCTGGAAGCAGGATGTGACAGAATTGGCACAAGTTCAGCAATTTCCCTGATTAAAGGGCAAAGTGTAAAAGGTTATTAATAGGAGGAAAAAATTATGAAGAAAAAATTGATTAGCTTAGTGCTGGCAGGAGTAATGTTATTAGGAATGGCAGGATGTGCAGAAAAACCAGGTGCATCTGAAGAAGGACAGAAAGAGGATAAAGGTGGAAAATATGAATTGGCGTTAATCACAGACGTTGGAACAATTGATGACAAATCCTTTAATCAGGGTTCTTGGGAAGGTTTAAAGAAATATGCAGATGAGAATAATATTACTTCTAAATATTACAAACCTTCAGAAAAATCAGATAAGGCTTGTTTAACAGCTATTGACCTTGCAGTAAAAGGCGGAGCAAAGGTTATTGTAACACCGGGCTTCTTATTTGAAAGACCGATTTTTGAAGCACAGACAAAATATCCGGATACAAAATTTGTTATTATTGATGCAGCTCCGGTAGAAGGCGAAAATAAAGCTCCGGAAATTAAAGAAAACGTACTTTCTATCTTCTATGCAGAAGAACAGGCTGGATATTTAGCAGGATACGCAGCAGTAGAAGAAGGATACAGACAGTTAGGATTTATGGGTGGTATTGCAGTACCGGCAGTTATTCGTTTTGGTTACGGATTTGTTCAGGGTGCAGACGCAGCAGCAAAAGACTTAGGTCTTGCACAGGGTGACATCAACATTAAATATACTTATGTAGGTAACTTTGACGCTTCTCCTGAAAATCAGGCAAAAGCAGCAGCTTGGTACAGCGAAGGAACAGAATGTATTTTTGCATGCGGCGGTGGAGTTGGTAACTCTGTTATGAAAGCAGCTGAAGGTGCAGGTAAAAAAGTTATTGGTGTAGACGTTGACCAGTCTGTAGAATCTGAAACAGTTATTACTTCTGCAATGAAAACTTTAAGCGACTCTGTTTACAATGCATTAGCATCTGTTTATGATGGAACATTTGAAGGTGGAAAATCCATTACATTAGGTGCAGCAGATGATGGTGTTCAGTTGCCAATGGAAACATCTAAATTTGAAAAATTCACACAGGAAAAATATGATGAAATTTATGGAGCATTAAAAGATGGTTCTATTCAGGTTGCAAATGATACAGCAGCAGACGATGCAAGTAAACTTCCGGTTGAAGTTGTAACAGTTGAGTCTATTAAATAATTAAGAAATGATAATTTGTATAAGCATCTTCACATTATGTTGAAAGATGCTTATACTGCTTTTAGCAGAGAAATATCTGCCAGAAGGGAGCAGGAATGGAAAGTACAAAAATAATAAATCTTCCCAAGGTGGAGCTTCATTGTCATTTGGATGGTTCACTGCCAATGGAAATTATACGTGAGCTTTTAGGAAGAGATATAAAGAATGAAGAACTTCAAGTTCGTGATGACTGTAGAAATCTTGCGGAATATTTGGAAAAGTTTGATTTGCCTCTGTCCTGTATGCAGACAGAAACAGGCTTAAAATGTGCTTCAAAAGCTTTTTTAAAAAGCTTAAAAGAGGACAATGTTCAATATGTGGAAGTAAGATTTGCCCCTCTTTTGTCTGTAAATGAAGATTTGGATTGTACAAAGGTGATACAGTCTGTTTTAGAAGGACTTGAGGAGGCAAAAAAGGAATGTGGAATTTATTATAATGTAATTGCCTGTGCCATGCGCCATCATTCAGAAGAAGATAATTTACGAATGATGAAAGCAGCAAGAAACTTTTTAGGTGAGGGAATTTGTGCCGTAGATTTGGCAGGGAATGAAGCTGCATTTCCTATGGAAAATTTTATGGAATTATTTCAGGAAGCGAAAAAGCTGGGATTGCCTTTTACCATTCATGCAGGAGAGTGTGGAAGAGTAGAAAATGTGATAGAAGCAGTAAATTGTGGTGCAGCTAGAATTGGTCACGGAATTGCTTTAAGAGGACATGCTGATGCCATAGCGATGTGCAGAGAAAAAAGAATTGGAATTGAAATGTGTCCAATCAGCAATCTGCAAACAAAAGCAGTAGCAAGTAAAGCAGAATATCCGATGAGGGAGTTTCTTGATGCGGGATTATGTGTTACCATAAATACAGACAACAGAACGGTAAGTAATTCCAGTATACAGAAAGAAATGGAATTCGTGCAGAAGAATTATGGAATTACAGATGAAGAACTTATGCGTATGACGGAAAACGCAATCCATGCAGCGTTTGCAAAAGATGAAGTGAAGGCAGAGCTTATAAGAAGACTGAAAGAGGTATAAAGATGCGGAACAAATATTTGTATAGTGTATTGCCATTTTTGAAAGAATGTAAAAAGGAAACGCAGCAGCAATTTGAAGAGTATTTTCAAACGGCTCCGGCTTGGCTTATGGAGTGTTTTCAGGTAGAGGAAATGGAAAAAGGACAAATATTTGTACGAGAAAATACACCTATCGATACCATCTATTTTGTAGGAAAAGGAACTATAAAAGCGACAGATTACAGAATTTATGGGATTACCTATGACTTTATGAGCTTTGACTGTGTACATGCTCTGGGCGGTATGGAAATTATCATGGATTTAGATACCTATATGACTACATTAGAAACCGTCACACCATGTATCATTGTGAAGATTGCAAAGGCAAAGTATGAAAAATGGCTATTAACAGATTTGCGTGTTTTAAAGTTAGAAGCAAAGCTTACCGGAAAATCATTGCTGGAGGATGGCAGAAAGAGTAGGGCATATTTATTTTTACAAGGTGCAGACCGTTTAGCAATGCTTTTGACAGAGAGATATGAATTGTATGCCAGAAACGGAGTATTACGGGTACAGGGAGGAAGACAGGGACTTTCTGATACCACAGGACTTTGTGTAAAGACCATTAATCGTTCTGTAAAGAAATTTTTAGAAGAAGGTCTTGTGAGTAAAGAAGGAAACCAGCTTCTTGTTTCCCATGAACAGTATAAGAAGTTAAAAGAATTAATAGCGGCAATTATAGATATTGAATGAAAGAAGGGAGAATTATTATGAGCGTAGTATATGAAAAATTAATGACATGTTTGGAGAGTATTCAGAAAAAGGTGAATTTTAAACCGGAGGTGGCTTTGATTTTAGGTTCTGGTCTGGGGGATTATGCAGATGAAATTAACGTAGTGCAGACTCTTGATTATACAGAAATTGAAGGATTTCCAACCTCTACTGTAGCAGGACATAAGGGACGTTTTGTCTTTGGATATGTAGGGAAAACGCCTGTTGTAATTATGCAGGGACGTGTGCATTATTATGAGGGATATGCGATGTCAGATGTTGTTCTTCCTACCAGACTTATGGCTCTTTTAGGAGCGAAAAAATTAATTTTAACTAATGCAGCAGGAGGCGTAAATTTTGCGTTTAAGCCGGGTGATTTTATGATGATTACAGATCATATTACAACAGCTGTGCCAAGTCCCTTAATTGGACAAAATTTAGATGAGTTGGGAGTAAGATTTCCTGATATGAGCGAGGTATACAGCAAGAGAATACAGGAAATCATTAAAACAGCGGCAAAAGATTTAGATATTGATATTAAAGAAGGCGTTTATGCACAGTTTACAGGACCAAATTATGAAACACCTGCAGAAATTCGTATGGCAAGAGTCTGGGGAGCAGATGCAGTGGGAATGAGTACAGCATGTGAGGCTATGGCAGCACGCCATATTGGAATGGAAATCGGTGGAATTTCCTGCATTACAAATTTGGCAGCGGGAATGTCTAAAGAAGAATTAAACCATAAAGAAGTACAGGAAACAGCAGATAGAGTGGCAGTACAGTTTAAGAAATTGATTACCGAGATTATTACAAAACTGAATTAATCGGTATTATCGTTATAAAACGTGCGTTGTGAAATATCAGGAAAAAATTACGGAAACGATTTGTAAAAAGTACAATAAAAGATAAAAATGGATAGAGACTATTTGTACAGAAATTGATGTTTTGACATTTATTTTTTGTATAAATAGTCTTTTTTTGAATTGTAATACTGAAAATTAACATAATAGATTTCGTCAAGTTTTGTATTTTTTGTTAATTTAAAAAAAATAACTAATTTGACAGTTATTAATTTCTGTGTTAGGATATGCGATAATTTAGCGAGGTAGAGAGATAAAAAGCTAAAGCAATTATAGGTTTTAAGGAGGACAAAAAAATGAAGAAAAGAATTGCACTGATTTTGGCAGGAACAATGTTAATGTCATTTGTGTTATCTGCATGTGGAGATGATAAGACCGCATCGGAAAATGATGCAAAAAAGGAAGACACGGTTGATACATCTTCAGATGAAAAAAAAAAAACGATATTTACTGTGGGATTTGATGCAGAATATCCGCCTTATGGTTATATGGATGAAAATGGAGAGTATACGGGATTTGATTTAGAGTTGGCTGAGGCAGTATGTAAGCTGGAAGGCTGGGAACTTGTGAAAAAGCCAATCAACTGGGACGCGAAAGACATGGAATTAAATTCAGGGTCTATTGACTGCATCTGGAATGGATTTACTATGAATGGAAGAGAGGACGAGTACACATTTTCTACACCGTATGTAGATAACAGTCAGGTGATTGTAGTCGCAGAAGATTCAGGTATCAACACACTGGAAGATTTGGCAGGAAAAACAGTAGGAGTTCAGGCGGCAAGCGCAGCTTTAGAGTTACTGCAAAGTGATGAAAAAGACGGACAGAAAGCATTAGCGGATACTTTTGGAGCCCTTAATGAATTTGCAGATTACAATACTGCTTTTACTGAGTTGCAGGCAGGAGCTTTAGATGCGCTTGCCATTGATATTGGAGTTGCTAATTATCAGATTAAGTCAAGAGGAGAGGGGTATAAAATTTTAGAAAAAACCTTAAATACAGAACAATATGCAATTGCATTTAAAAAGGGTGATCAGGAATTACGAGATGTTGTAAATGCAGATCTGAAAAAATTGACAGAAGACGGAACAGTTGCAAAATTAGCTGAAAAATACGAGATTTCAGATATGGTGACATTGAAATGAGTATTAACGTAATAATGAGAGAAATGACTGCAGGATTTGGACAGACGTGTCTGATTTTCTTTATGACGCTGGTACTATCTCTGCCTTTGGGACTGGTCATGTACTTTGGCAGAGTAAGCAAAATAAAATTAGTCAGCGGTATTGTTAAATTTTATATATCAGTTATGAGGGGAACTCCGTTGATGCTTCAGCTTTTGGTGTGGTATTATGCACCATATTATTTATGGGGAATGAACATTGGAGGATATAAGCTGACAGCAATTTTACTGGGGTGTTCATTGAATTATGCGGCATATTTTGCTGAAATTTATCGCTCCGGAATAGAAGTAATTCCCAGAGGACAATATGAAGCGGCGGCTATTTTGGGGTATTCCGGACAACAGACCTTTTTTTGGATAATTTTGCCACAGATGATTAAAAATGTATTACCTGCAGTGACAAATGAAGTAATTACTCTGGTAAAAGATACGTCTCTTGTGTATTCTTTATCTTACGTTGAGATGTTTGCAGTAGCAAAGCAGATTGCAGCTGCACAGACAACCATAGTTCCGTTTTTTATTGCAGGTGCATTTTATTATATTTTTAATTACATTGTTGCAAAGGTAATGGAAATGTTTGAAAAGAAAATGAGTTATTATGGATAGGAGGATACCAGGATGAATCTTTTAGAAATGAAACATATTAAGAAAGAATTCGGTGGGGTATCCGTTATCAGGGATATTTCCTTTTCCGTTGAACAGGGAGAAATATTGGCAATCATTGGACCATCCGGTTCCGGTAAGTCTACGTTGCTGCGATGTGCAACGATGTTGGAGACTATTGAAGACGGTGAGATTTTATACATGGGTCAGAAAGCAGCATGGACAGAAAACGGAAAGTTGTTTTGGGCAAAGAAACAACAGCGCAGGGAAATAGAATCCTGTTTTGGACTTGTATTTCAAAATTTTAATTTGTTTCCTCATTTTTCAGTGATAAAAAATATTACAGATGCTCCAATTCGTGTGCAAAAAAGAGACAAAGAAATTGTATATAGAGAAGCTGAAAATTTACTTAAAAAAATGGGACTTGCAGATAAGGCAGATGCATATCCTCATCAGCTATCGGGAGGACAACAGCAGAGAGTATCGATTGCCAGGGCATTGGCACTGAAACCTAAAATGCTATTTTTTGACGAGCCTACTTCAGCGTTAGATCCGGAACTTACAGGAGAAATCCTAAGAGTGATTAAAAACTTGGCAGTTGAGCACATGACAATGGTTATTGTAACTCATGAGATGAAATTTGCAAGAAATGTTGCAGACAGAATTATTTTCATGGATAAAGGTGCAATTGCAATGCAGGGTACACCGGATGAGGTGTTTTCTTCAGAAAATCAAAGAATGCAGGAATTTCTTGGGAAATTGTCTATGGAATAACAAAAATAATAAAAATATTATTGAAATTAAAGATTTGAAGGTTTATAATGCATAATATAAATAAAGAGAAATTCTTCGGGGCAGGGTGCAATTCCCTACCGGCGGTTATAGTCCGCGAGCCATATTAATTGGTTGAATTGGTGAAATTCCAATACCGACAGTATAGTCTGGATGAGAGAAGAAAGATAGCATTTCTATTGAACTTTCATGAGGATACCCCGTACAGGGGTATCCTTTTTTATGTGCTAGAGCACATTCTTTGTTCAAATGCATGAAGAATTTCCTTGTATGAAAAAATATTCATGAAAAGGAGAATGAAAATGAGTCAGGAAGCAGTTGTAAACAAAAGAATTCAGGTAACCGGTAACAGAACGAAATTAAGAACTATGGTGCAGATAGCCATGTTGTCAGCAGTGTCGGCAGTACTTATGATGTTTGAATTTCCAATTCCTTTTTTAGCACCGCCTTTTATAAAAATGGATTTTTCAGAAATACCGGTTTTAGTAGGAACGTTTGCTATGGGACCTCTGGCAGGTGCGGCGATTGAACTATTGAAAAATATTCTTCATCTTGTTACTTATGGAACAACTACGGGAGGTATCGGTGAATTATCTAATTTCTTTATCGGCTGTGCTTTTGTAGTACCGGCAGGAATTTTTTACAGGAAAAGAAAAACCAGAAAAAGTGCACTTTGGGGAATGGGAACAGGTACATTGCTCATGGTAATTATGGGATGTCTTTCTAATGCATTTATTATGTTTCCATTATATAGTGCAGTTATGGGAATTCCAATGGATACTTTTATTGCTATGGGAACAGCCATTCATCCAGCCATTGACAATATGATTACTTTTGTAGTTTTATGTATGGTTCCATTTAATTTAGCGAAAGGAATTATTATTTCACTAATTACTCTGCTTTTATATAAAAGATTGCGAGTAGTGTTAAAAGGAGAATAAAATGGCAAAAATTACAGGAATTACGAAAAAAACAGAAAATCCTTTTGTAAATCTTTATGAATTGGATAGAGAGTCTAAAACAGGAAAAAAGGGCAAATATTATGTTGCGTCAAGAGCAAAGAGTGAGAAGGATTTAAAACTTGTTACAGGAAAAAATTCTCCGGATGGTGTTGTGATTTATAGCTTATATGGGGAAAAACAGGACAAAGTGATATTAATTCGTCAATACAGATATTCTTTAAATGACTTTGTATATGAATTTCCAGCTGGATTGGTAGAAGATGGAGAACCATATAAAGAAGCTGCTATTCGAGAGATGAAAGAGGAAACAGGGTTGGAATTTACACCGCTTACGGTAAATAGTGCTTATGAAAAGCCGGCATTTACTACAGTGGGACTTACAGATGAGTCTTGCGCCATTGTATTTGGGACTTCTACTGGAGAAATTTCCAAAGAATTCCAGGAAGACACAGAGGAAATCGAGGTGGTTTTGGCAGATAGAGAAGAAGTCAGACGTATTTTAAAAGAAGAAAAAGTGGCGATTATGTGTTCTTATATGCTGATGCATTTTTTACACGATAAAGAGCCATTTGGATTTCTGAAAGAATTGTAAAAATTTTATATAATTGGACTACTTTTTTCTAAGTTGTGTTATACTTAAAAAAGCATCCGAGAAAAACAGCCTGTATGTATATGAACGGTATGCATATAGGCTATTATATTTTACTAAATCGGATGTAAATCAGCTAAAAGAGGTTTTGCACATGAATTGGAAAAAACATATTAAGAATTTACTGGTATTTATTTTTACATTACTTGCAGTCATTTTAGGTGGTTTTTTTGCCTTTAAATTTATTCGATTTTTTATGCCCTTTGCTATAGGATGGCTGATAGCATTAATTGCAAATCCGTTAGTGCGTATGCTGGAAAGGCGGATGAAAGTAGCCAGAAAACATACATCCATGCTTCTGATTATAGCAGTACTGGCTGCAATTATTGGAGGAATTTACCTTGTAGGAATGAAAGCAGTACAGGAAGTGGGCTCTTTGATTGAGCAGGCTCCATCAATTTATACAAGTTTTCGAGAGGATTTTCAGGAAGCAGGAGAGAATTTGTCTTTGATTATTGAGGAGCTTCCGGAAGGTGTACAGAAAGGTATTTCGGATTTTCAAAATAGTCTGGGAGATGTAGTTGGAACAGCAGTAGGAAAGATTAGCCAGATTACAGTAGATCAGGCAAGTAGTCTTGCTAAAAATCTTCCAAGTATTTTAATAGCGATTATTTTTACAATCCTATCTGCATACTTTTTTATAGCGGATAGGGACAAGATATTGGAGTTTGGACGTGAACATACACCTCAGATTATCCAAGAAAAGTGGAAAATGTTAGAACGATGCTTTAAGAGTATTTTTGGTGGATATTTTAAAGCACAGTTTAAAATTATGGGTGTTGTTTTTGTTATCCTTTTTATAGGATTTTTAATTTTGAAAGTTGATTTTGCCATTGTAGTGGCATTTTTAGTATCACTTTTAGACATGCTTCCTTTTTTCGGAACTGGCACAGCCCTTATTCCCTGGGCATTATTCAAAATTTTATCAGGAGATATGAAATATGCGGTGGGGCTGGTAATCTTATATTTGGTAACTCAACTTGTGCGGCGTATTATTGAGCCGAAAGTGGTAGGTGACTCGATTGGTATTGATCCGCTGTGGACTTTAATTTGTATGTATACAGGATATCGTTTTGCAGGGGTTGTGGGAATGATTTTAGCTGTTCCCATTGGGGCAATTCTTGTTAATTTCTATCATGCCGGTGCATTTAACAGTACCATTCGAAACTTGCAGGATGCAATAGATGATTTTTTAAAGTGGCTGTATCGGGATAGTGGAAAAAATATTTCAGATAATAGGAAAGAGTAGAAGAATTTACAGATGTTTGGAATAAAAAAGATAAAGTGGACAACAACGAAAATAATTGTGGCGGGCTATCTGTTCGTGATTACGGTGGGAACCTTATTGCTCATGTTGCCGATTGCAAACAGGCAGGGAACAACAACTTCATTTATGGATGCCTGGTTTACAGCAACTTCGGCGACTTGTGTTACAGGTTTGGTGACAAATGATACATATAGTTTCTGGAGTAACTTCGGGCAAGGGGTTATTTTGGTTTTAATTCAAATCGGTGGAATTGGTTTTATGACGCTGGCCATTTCAGCATTGACATTTACAGGAAAGAAAATTGGTTTATCTCAACGGCTTTTAATGAAGGAATCGGTGGCAGCTCCCCAGGTGGGGGGAATTGTACGGATGTCTAAGTTTGTGCTTTCCGGAACCTTGTTTTTTGAAATTTTAGGTGCGGTGATTCTGGCATTTTATTTTATTCCCAGATTGGGAATGGGAAAGGGAATTTATTATTCGATTTTTCATTCTATTTCTGCTTTTTGCAATGCAGGAATTGATTTAATGGGGTATTATGAGCCAAGCTCATCTTTAGTGACTGCTGCAGACAGTTATATTGTAGGAATTACCATATCACTTCTTATTATCATTGGTGGAATTGGTTTTCTGGTATGGGCAGATATAAAAAAATGGAAATGGCATTTTAAGTATTACAAATTACATTCTAAATTGGTCTTGACAGCCAGCTTGTTTCTGGTTGTACTGGGAACAGTTTTGATTTTCATTTTTGAATGGGGAAGACCTTCTATGGAAGGAAAAAATCTGGGGGAACAAATTTTATCCGCTTTTTTCCAGTCAGTGACACCAAGGACAGCAGGATTTAATACTATGGATTTAAATAGTCTTACAGACAGTAGCCAGATGCTGATGATATGCTTGATGTTTATTGGCGGTTCGCCCGGTTCAACAGCAGGTGGGATTAAAACTACAACTATGATGATTTTAATTTTGACTATATGGACAGAATTTAGAAAAAGAAAAGATGTAGAATTGTTTAAGCGGAGAGTAGAAAATGAAACCATACGTCACGCAAGCTGTATTTTGATTTTGTAT
The DNA here is from genome assembly GCA_905201915.1 of uncultured Lachnospiraceae bacterium. GTDB lineage: Bacteria > Bacillota > Clostridia > Lachnospirales > Lachnospiraceae > Blautia. The sequence continues at coordinate 1,359 of CAJKQE010000036.1, read as the reverse complement.
GGAATACTTTGTATTGTCTGTGCGCTGGTGATTTCTACAATTGAGGGACTGGGAATGAAAGCAGTACTGTTTGAAGTGGTTTCTGCTTTATGTACAGTGGGGCTTTCTCTTGGAATTACATCTCAGCTTGGGATTGTTTCGCAAATTATATTAATTTTATTAATGTTTATTGGAAGAGTAGGTGGAATTACTATTTTACTGGCATTTAGTAATCATATTTCAAGTATACCATCCAAGCTTCCTATAGAGAAAATATCAGTAGGATAATGAAAATGGAGGAAGAGGAAAATGAAGTCAATACTTCTTATTGGTCTTGGTCGTTTTGGAAGACACATGGCAGAGAAATTAATTGAAGAAGGAAATGAAGTTTTAGCAGTAGATATTAATGAGGAAAGAGTGAATGATGCCATTGATATGGTGACAGATGCACAGATTGGAGATGCTACAAACGAACATTTTGTGGAGTCTTTGGGTGTGGGAAATTTTGACCTTTGTGTTGTAGCTATTGGTGATAACTTTCAGAGTTCACTGGAAACAACAGCTCTTTTAAAAGATTTAGGAGCTCCTTTTGTATTGGCAAGAGCAAATCGCGATGTACATGCAAAATTTCTTTTGAGGAATGGAGCAGATCGTATTGTTTATCCAGAAAAAGAAATGGCTCAGCGGCTGGCAGTGAAATATGGAAATGACAATATTTTTGATTATATTGAATTGACAGATGAGTATGCTATTTACGAAATACCTGCACCGGAATCTTGGATTGGAAGCAGTATTATAGGGAAGGATGTTCGGAAAAAGTATAATATCAGTATTTTGGCAACAAAGTCACAGGGAAAGATGAACCCTCTTCCTCATGCAGATTATGTATTTAATCACAATGAAACATTAATTATTATGGGGCATTATCGTGATGTGCGTGCAGTAACAAAATTAAAATAACCGGGAAAATGAAAGAGAGTTTGTTATATATGTAAAAAAAATAGAAGAAAAATTGGTAAAAAATTCACAAACTTTATCGTGGTGCATTGACAGTAAGATGATTTTGTGTTAAAGTAAGAACATAGTTAAGTGACAAATACAAGTATTATTTATTTGTTGCAGAATAACACACATCTGATTACTGACGGATTAATGTGGAGTACCACAGGGAAATCAGAATGTGAAAGAAAGCCGACCGTCTGGGCAACATTTGTTAATCTCAAATGTTGCCCTTTTTTCATCTCTTGCGGAGAATGGGAAAAGGGTGAGTAAAAATTATTTTCAAGGAGGATGTTACTATGGGATTCAAATCAGACATCGAAATCGCACAGGAGTGCACAATGGAGCCAATTACTAAAATTGCAGAAAAAGCAGGTATTG
>CAJKQE010000035.1 GCA_905201915.1 uncultured Lachnospiraceae bacterium | reverse complement strand
ACATGTAAACCCCATCCGAAGCAAGACCGAATAGAAAACGATATGGCTGCCCGTCATGTTTTCAGGTAGGTCGCTTGAGCCTGCTGGCGACAGCAGGACTGGATAGATGATTATTCACGACATAACCCGGCTTATCGTTTTGCTTGTTATTTTAGAAGGAACTGTGAAATCACAGTTCCTTTTTTAGCTTTAAAATGTTATAATAAAAAGTAGTAAAAGAGGTGTATTTTCAAAAGGGGCGTGATGTAGAATGAAAACAAAGAAACTCCGAATAATAAAGATATGCTTTGTTACAGTGGCAGTTGTATTTCCTATAGCTTTATGTATCTTTCCACCTTTAAATGGACTTCAGAAAAATTTCTGGATATGGATGGGCTATATGGTTTAGTTATTATTTGTTATTTTTTTCATAAGTATGTTTCGAGGACACAAATATGACGTAAAAGACGTAGATCATAAGGAAATCGAAATCACGCAGGAGCTGCTAAAAGAAAGAAATAAGTGGGGCAGTTTTTTATAAAAAATATCTATGAAATAAAAATGTTGCAGAAGGTCTATATCGAACATATTGATATGGATTTCTGCAACATTTTTTTAATAGGATGTTCCCTTTAAATAGTCAATAAATTGTTGTGCGGTTCGTCCGGAAAGACCACCATGCTGTAGCTCCCAGATGTTTGCTTTTGCCAGTAGTTCATCTTCCGGCATATTGATTTCATTTCGTTTTGCCAGAGCAAGCACGATGTTCTGGAATTCTTTTTTTTCCGGTGAGCCAAAATAAATAGTAATTCCAAAGCGTGAAACCAGAGATAATTTTTCCTGTACGGTATCATTAGTGTGTAAATCATTGTCGCGCTCATTTTTATCATTAAAGCTTTCACGAATAAGGTGTCTGCGGTTTGAAGTAGCGTAAATTAATACATTATTGGGCTTTTTCTCCAAACCACCTTCAATAACTGCCTTTAGGTATTTATATTCAATCTCAAAATCTTCGAAAGAAAGATCGTCCATATAAATGATAAATTTATAATTTCTGTTTTTGATTTGAGCAATGACATCATTCAAATCCTGGAATTGATGTTTATATACTTCAATAATACGCAGCCCTTTTTCATAATATTGATTGAGGATTGCTTTGATACAGGTGGATTTTCCTGTTCCTGCATCACCAAAGAGAAGACAGTTATTTGCAGGTTTGCCTTCCAGAAAGGCTTCTGTATTATCGATTAGTTTTTTCTTTTCTAATTCATATCCGATTAAGTCATCCAGTTTTACATGAGCGACTCTGGTAATCGGAACAATTTCTGCTGTTTGAGCGGGATTTTTATGTTCCAGACGAAAAGCTTTGTGAAGCCCAAGTTTTCCTACGCCAAAGTCTTTATAAAAATCAACAACATGTTCCATAAATTCTTCCGATGAAGCAGAATTTTCCAAAAGATTGCTCAAAGTAGAAAGACGGCTGGAAATACGTTCATTTACGTATAATCCTCTCTGGTGTTCTGTTTGATAATTGCTGATTAAGTGGCAGCAGGAGGATGTTCCGTAAAAGCTTTCAAAAGCAGAGAAATCCAGATGAAACAAATCTTTAAAAATAGCAAAATCATGGAGAGCCAGCGCATTTAAAGAAGGGCTGTGTGTCAGTCCTGTTATTTCGCAGGAAACACTAAAGGCATTTTCATGATTAACTAAAAGCCATGTGAGATAATGATTCCACAAATCTCCACGAAAACCATAGTTATTTGCCATTTCTACCAGACGGTTCATGCAACTGTAAAAAAGAGATTTTGATTTTTCCGGTGATTCGGGTTCTTTACAGCAGATAGATAAAGCATCTGTCATGTCTTTTAAAATATCTCCGTGAGGAAAATTTCGATATAAAATACACTCATCAATATGAAACATAAAGTAACTCCTTTCAATAATTTCCGTGGATACGGAGGTTTTGCACTTCAAAATTCAAACCGCATAAAGCATTCTTTACAGCGCTGTCACTTAAATTTCCTTCAAAGTCTACGAAAAAACGGTACTCCCAGTTTCGATTGGTAATTGGTCGAGATTCAATTTTTGTCATATTTAAACCATTGTAAATAAAATGAGACAGACTGTTGTATAAGCTTCCGCTTTCATGAGGCAGTTCATAGCTAACACTGATTTTAGAAGCATCTTTTTGATAAATTTTATTTTTCGTGACAATAATAAAGCGAGTGGAATTTTCCGGATTAGAGAAAATTCCTTCTTTTAAAACAGAAAGTCCAAAATATTCGGCAGCATAAGGACTTGCGATAGCTGCTTGTGTTTTGTCTTTTTCTAAAGATACTTTTTTTGCAGCGGCAGCAGTATTACTAAAATCGTGAGTACACCAGTTTTTGTTGCTGTTCAGAAATTCTCGGCACTGCATCAAAGCTTGAGGGTGAGAATATACATGTTGGATATCTGCAAGAGTACTTCCCGGCACACCGGCAAGAACATGTTGGCATGGAATGATTTGTTCTCCTACAATGACATGGTCATAGGAGGTAAGCAAATCATAATTGTCCTGTACAATTCCGGCAGTTGAGTTTTCAATGGGAAGCACTGCATATAGAGCACGACCATGTTTGATTTCCTCCATAGCATCTTTCCATGTGTCTACATGATAACTTTGAATAGGACTGTCGAAAAAACGGCACATGGCTGCATGGCTGTATGCACCTTCCACCCCTTGAAACACAACGGTTACATTTTCTTTTTTTAATTTATCCACGGAAGTGAAAAGGCTTTTCTGAAATGTTCCATGTTCCTGAAGCAGTTGATATTGGCGTTTTCTACTGATGGACATAATCTGCTGATATAATTCCTGAATACCACAGCTGTTAAATTTGCTATGTGTTCTTTCTGAGACAGATTTGAGTTTTTCCAGTTCTCTGCTGCGGTCAAAAACAGGTTTTTCATTTTCGATTTTAAATTGTGCTACTTGTTCTGCAATTGCCATTCTTTTTTCAAACAGAGAAGTTATCTGGTCATCAATGGCATCTATTTCTTTTCTTAAATCCTGTAAATTCGGTATCATTATAGAAATCCTTTCTAAATCCATAATCTATGAGCACTATGATACACCGCCAGTTTAAACTGTGCAAGTTTTTTGTATAAAAATGGTATTTTCGTTTCATAATACAAGGAAAGTAAATAAGGAGAAAGAGAACATGAAGGGTGATTTTTTAAAATGTGGAGTATTAGGATGGGGAATGGAAATTTTCTGGACAGGTCTGCATGCTTTAGGCAGTGATAATTGGAAATTGACAGGTTATTCTTCATTATGGATGTTTCCCATATATGGAATGGCAGCGTTTATCGGGCCTCTTTCAAAGAAGATGAAGAAACTGCCATTGGCATTTCGAGGCGGTGTTTATATGGCGGGGATTTTTACAGTGGAGTATTTTTCCGGTATGTTTTTAAAGCATTATAATATGTGTCCGTGGGATTACAGCAACAGCCCTTTTCAGTACAAAGGAGTTATTCGGCTGGACTATGCACCGGTATGGTTTTTGGTTGGAATAATCTATGAAAAATTCTTGAAATGCAGAGATAACTGTTATATGATAGTACGTGATGATAAAGCTTGAGAACACATAGGAGGTAATCTATGAGACACTTAATGAGTCCGTTGGATTTGACCGTAGAAGAATTGGCAAAAGTGCTGGATCTTGCCAATGATATTGAAAAAAATCCAGAGAAATATGCCCATAAATGCGATGGGAAAATCTTAGCAACCTTGTTTTATGAACCAAGTACAAGAACACGTTTAAGTTTTGAGTCTGCCATGATGCGTCTGGGAGGAAAAGTTTTAGGATTTTCCAGCGCAAATTCAAGCTCCGCTGCAAAGGGAGAAAGTGTGGCAGATACTGTACGTACAGTGTCCTGTTATGCAGATATCTGTGCTATGCGTCATCCAAAAGAAGGTGCGCCGTTAGTTGCGTCTATGGCATCTGAAATTCCTGTTATCAATGCAGGCGACGGGGGACATCAGCATCCTACACAGACACTTACGGATTTACTTACTATCCGTTCTTTGAAGGGAAGGCTGGATAATATTACAATCGGTCTTTGCGGAGACTTGAAATTTGGCAGAACCGTTCATTCTTTAATTGAGGCATTGGTGCGGTATGAGGGTGTGAAATTTGTTTTGATTTCTCCAGAAGAACTTCGTATTCCTGATTATATTCGCGAGGATGTTTTAAAAGCCAGCGGTCATGAATTTGTAGAAGTAGAACGTTTAGAGGAAGCTATGCCAAGTCTTGATCTTCTGTATATGACACGTGTACAGAAAGAACGTTTCTTTAATGAAGAAGATTACGTGAGAATGAAGGACTTTTATATCTTAGATAAAGTAAAAATGGAGCTTGCAAGAGAAGATATGCTGGTGCTTCATCCATTACCAAGAGTAAATGAAATTTCTGTAGAGGTAGATACCGATCCAAGAGCAGCTTATTTCAAGCAGGTACAGTATGGTGTTTACGTGAGAATGGCATTGATTTTGAGCTTGTTGGGAATGGGGGTAGACTTATGTTAAATGTAGGCCGTTTAAGTGAAGGTGTGGTTTTAGACCATATTAAAGCAGGGAAGAGTATGACAATTTATCATGACTTAAAGTTAGATACATTGGATTGCTGTGTGGCAATTATTAAAAATGCCAAAAGTGATAAAATGGGCCGTAAAGACATTATTAAAGTAGAATGTCCCATCGACTCATTAAATTTAGATATTCTGGGATTTATCGACCATAATATTACGGTAAATATTATTAAAGACGGAGAAATCGTAGAGAAGAAGGAACTTTCTCTTCCAAAAGAAATCCGAAATGTGATTCGCTGTAAAAATCCACGATGTATTACTTCTATTGAACAGGAACTGGATCATGTATTTATTCTGGCAGATCCTGAGAAGGAAATATATCGTTGTAAATATTGTGAAGAAAAGTACAGAGGAAACAGAAATAAATAAAGTTTACCGGCAGTCATCTGGAAGCAGAGTCTGCCGGTTTTTTTAGAGGGAGGGAGTTTATGAAAGAAAATGTAAAAGGACATGTATTGGCATTGTTTACCATTTGTGTCTGGGGAACGACTTTTATTGCGACAAAGGTCTTATTAAAGGCATTTACACCCATTGAAATTTTATTTATGCGTTTTTTGATGGGGTATTTTATACTTTTACTCATGAACCATCAGGGTTTATCTGTAAGCAACAGAAAACAGGAATTGTATTTTATTGGTGCAGGGATTACCGGAGTGACTTTTTATTTCCTTTTGGAGAATATTGCCTTGACGTATACTTATGCTTCTAATGTAGGGATTATTATTGCCACAGCTCCTTTTTTTACTGCGATTTTAGGGAGAATATTTTTAAAAGAAGAAAAGTTGAAAACAGGATTTTTTATAGGATTTCTTACAAGTATTACCGGAATTATTCTCATTAGTGTACATGGGAGCAGTGCTTTTTCTTTAAATCCGAAAGGAGATATTTTGGCATTTCTGGCGGCATTTGTATGGGCTTGTTATTCTGTGCTGGTGAAAAAAATCGGTTCTTTTGGAATTTCCGTTATTCAAAGTACACGCCATATTTTCTTTTATGGTATTTTCTTTATGATTATCCCGGTATTTCTTATGGGATTTGAATGGAGATTAGAAAGATTTCGTAATCCTGTCTATTTAGGTAATATGTTATTTTTAGGAATCGGAGCTTCTGCCCTTTGCTTTGTGACATGGAATTTGGCGGTAAAGCTTTTAGGTGCAGTACGTACGGCTGTTTATTTATACCTTTCTCCTGTTGTAACAATTATCGCTTCTGCTTTTGTTTTAGTAGAAAAAATAACGGTTGTATCAGCAATCGGAGCAGCCTTGGTCTTTGCCGGACTTATTTTATCAGATAAAGGAAAAGGGAAAAATTAGAAAAAGCTAGACATTTTATGCATGAAAGGCTATTATTTATTTCATAGGAAATTTCGTCCTATGAAATAAATAATGCTCCGCGAAGATGCGCAGCGCGCGGAGATGAAATTATCACTTTGTGAACCGCTCGCGCGCGGAGATTGCGCAGTTGTGCAATCTTTTTTACGCTATGTAAAAGAATATGCTCAGGAGGATATGGAATGAAAAAAATTGTGAAATTCGGTGGAAGTTCTCTTGCCAGTGCAGAACAGTTTGAAAAAGTAGGGAAAATTATTCGTGCAGATGAAAGCAGAAGATATGTTGTTCCATCTGCGCCCGGAAAACGCTTTTCAGAGGATACAAAAGTTACAGATTTACTCTATGCCTGTTATGGGGCTGCAAATGATGAGGAGAAATTTCAGGAGATTTTAGAAGAAATTAAAGCTCGTTATCAGGAAATTATTGATGGTTTACAAATTTCTTTGTCATTGGAAGCAGAATTTGAAGAAATAAAAGAGAATTTTAAAAATCAGATTGGAAAAGAATATGCTGCATCCAGAGGGGAATGCTTAAACGGAAAAATTATGGCAGCATATTTAGGATATGAATTTGTTGACCCGGCAGAAATCATTCGTTTTGATGGAAATGGGAAGTTTGATGCAGGGATTACAGAACTTTTAGTTGCTAAAAAATTAAATGCTATAGAAAGGGCAGTTGTTCCGGGATTTTATGGCGCAAAAGAGAATGGAGAGATTAAGACTTTCTCCAGAGGTGGTTCTGACATTACAGGTTCTATTCTTGCAGGGGCATTAGACGTAGATCTTTATGAGAACTGGACAGACGTTTCAGGGGTAATGGTAACAGATCCAAGAATTATTCAAAACCCAAAGGTTATTGATACCATTACTTACCGTGAGCTTCGAGAGCTTTCTTATATGGGAGCAACCGTACTTCATGAGGATGCTATTTTCCCTGTGAGAAAAGCAGGCATTCCAATCAATATTAAAAATACCAATGCACCGGAAGAACCGGGAACTATGATTGTAGAGGATACCTGCAAGAAACCATTGTATACGATTACCGGTATTGCAGGAAAGAAAGGTTTCTGTTCTTTGTTTATTGAAAAATCTATGATGAATTCAGAGATTGGATTTGGCAGAAAGGTACTGCAGGTATTAGAAGAACAAGGGATTTCTTTTGAGCATATTCCATCAGGCATTGATACGATGACGGTGTTTATTCATCAGGATGAGTTTGCAGAGAAAGAGCAGCAGGTAATTGCAGGCGTACATAGAATTGTAAATCCTGATTATATGGAACTGGAGTCAGATTTAGCTTTAATTGCTGTGGTAGGTAGAGGTATGCGTTCAAATCGTGGTACTGCTGCAAGAATTTTTGCTGCACTGGCACATGCTAATGTCAATGTTAAGATGATTGACCAGGGCTCCAGTGAGTTAAATATCATTGTAGGTGTAAAAAATGAAGACTTCGAAGTGGCAATTAAAGCGCTTTATGATATTTTTGTAGAAACACAGATTTAAGAGGTGATTTCGTGAAATTAGTAATTATTGAGCCCTTAGGTGTAGAAAAAGAAAAGCTTTTGGAAATTGCAAAAGAAAAGCTCTCAAAAGATGTGGAAATTGTATATTATGATACAAGAGTAACCGACACCGAATTATTGATTGAAAGAGGAAAAGACGCAGATATTCTTATAGTGGCAAATCTTCCTTTGAGTGAAGAAGTTATTGAAGGTTGTAAGAAATTAAAGCTTCTTTCCGTTGCTTTTACCGGTGTGGATCACATTCCTTTGGAATTATGTAAGAAAAAAGGAATTTGTGTATGTAATTGTGCAGGATATTCCACAGCAGCAGTGTCCGATTTAGTATTTGGTATGTTGATTTCTCTGTATCGAAGTATTGCACAGTGTGATACTGCTGTAAGAAATGCAGGAACAAAAGAAGGTTTGGTAGGATTTGAGCTGGAAGGTAAAAATTTCGGCGTTGTGGGTACAGGTGCGATTGGAACAAGAGTTGCGCATATTGCCAAGGCCTTTGGATGCGAAGTCTATGCATACAGCAGAACAAAGAAAGAAATAGAAGGCGTAAAATTTGTGACACTGGAAGAACTTTTGTCTGTGTGTGACATTGTTTCTCTGCATGTGCCTTTAAACAAGGAGACAACACATCTGATAAATAAGGAAAAGCTGGCATTGATGAAAGATAATGCTGTGCTTATCAATACTGCAAGAGGCCCTGTGGTAGATAGTGACGCTTTGGCAGAAGCGTTGAATGGTGGTAAAATTGCAGGAGCTTGTGTAGACGTATTTGAAAAAGAGCCGCCTGTGGAAACAACACACCCATTGTTCCATGCGAAAAATATTTTAGTGACACCTCATGTGGCATTTGCTACAAAAGAAGCCATGGTGAAGCGTGCACATATTGCATTTGAAAATGTGAGAGCGTGGGAAAATAAAAAACCGCAAAATGTGATGTAAAGAAAAAACGATTTTCTCTTGACAGGGAAAGTCGTTTTTATTATACTTTAAGTGTACTATGATACACAGTACACTTAATACAAGTTGTCATACACTGGGAAAGGAGGCAGGACCTTGATTGTTATTGATTACCGAGATCGAAAACCCATATATGAACAAATTGTGGAGAAATTTCAAATGTTGATTATTAAAGGGGTTTTGGAGCCGGATACACAGATGCCATCTGTGAGAAGCCTGGCTACTGAACTGTCTATTAATCCTAATACGATACAGAAAGCATATTCTCTTTTGGAGCAGCAGGGATTTATCTATCCTGTAAAGGGGAGAGGAAACTTTGTTTCAGGAAATCAGGCATTAGTAGAACAGCGAAAAAATATTTTTTTACAAAAGTTAAAAACACTGATAAAAGAAGGAAAAGAAATTGGGATTTCAAAAGAAATGTGTGTAGAAAAAACGGCAGAATTCTATGAGGAGGTTGAAGCATGATAAAAACAGAAAAGTTATCCAAAGCATTTGGTTCTTTACAGGCAGTACATGAAGTATCATTAAAGATTTCGGATAATAGTATTTTCGGGTTGGCAGGAACCAATGGTGCAGGGAAAAGTACACTGTTACGTATGATGGCAGGAGTTTTAAAGCCAGACAGCGGAGATATATTTATAGATAATAAACCGGTATACGAAAATCCTTCTGTGAAAGAAGAAATTTTTTTCTTATCGGATGTGGCTTATTTTTTTCAGAATGCGACCATGAAAGAAATGGTTCAGTATTATTCTATGTATTATAGAAAATATGATAAAGACCGTTTTCATAAACTTGTTTCTAATTTGGGATTAGATGAAAAAAGAAAAATCAGTACTTTTTCAAAAGGAATGAAACGGCAGGCAGCACTGATATTGGGAATATGTTCAGGGACAAAGTATCTGCTCTGCGATGAGACTTTTGATGGACTAGATCCGGTGATGAGACAGGCTGCCAAGAGTATTTTAGCTTATGAGGTATCAGAAAGGGAATTTACCCCAATCATTGCTTCTCACAATCTGCGAGAATTGGAAGATATTTGTGATCATGTAGGATTGCTGCATAAAGGCGGTGTTCTCCTGTCTAAAGATGTGGAAGATATGAAATTGCATGTTCATAAAGTACAGTGTGTAATACCGGATGAAAAGGATGAAGAAGAGCTTTTGCAAGAGTTGGATGTGATGCAGTATGAGAAACGACTTTCTCTTTTGACCATGGTGGTACGAGGGGAACGAGAAGAAATTATGAGGAAAATCAATGACAGAAAACCATTGTTTGCAGAGGCAATTCCATTAACCCTAGAAGAAATCTTTATCAGCGAAACGGAGGTGGCAGGATATGACATCAAGAAATTATTTATTTAACAGTATAAAGGAAAATATTCGGAGAAATTTCTATCTGTTTATTCTTACAATGCTGGGATTTTTAGCAGTATTTCCATTAAGAACCATTATGGTTTTGGACAGAGCAAAGTCAATTATTCCTCCGGTAGAACCGGCAGGGCTTGAGAGAGCTCCGGTACAGACAGAATTTTTAAATTGTATTGGAATAGAAAATGGCATGGCCACAGTTTTTGTTGGAGTAATCGCTATTTTATTGGGAGTTATGGGCTTTTATTATCTGTATTCCGGTGAAAAAACAGATTTTTATCACAGTCTTCCTTTAAAAAGAGAAGAACTTTTTATCATTCCTTTTTTCAGCGGATTTCTTATTTTTTTAGTACCTTATTTACTAAACGTAGGCATTACATACCTGATTGGTGTTGTCTATCATGGGGTCAGCGCTCAGAGTGGGGCTCAGGTTATAGCTGCAATCGGAATGAATATTTTGTTTTTTCTTGAGTTATATGTAATTGCAATTTTAGCCATATTGCTGACAGGGAATTTATTTACAGAATTTCTTGCTTTTGCCGGCTTTATGTCTTATGGGTGGATTTTATACGGGGCATATTATTATATGAATAATATGTTTTTTGATACCTTAGCTCAATTTCAGGAGCCAGAGTTTACAAAATATTTGAGCCCCATTCTTGCACATATAGATGCAATGGATGTGCTGGCAATGGAAAAAGGTGATATAAGAGGATATATTGTATATGCAATGATTTTGATTGTTGTGGTTTTAGCAGCAAATATTTGTATTTACAAAGTGCGTCCTTCGGAAAGCTTCCATAAGTCCATAGCTTTTCAGAAACTGCAGCCGGTGATTAAAGTTTGTGTAGTGCTGCCAATTTCCATTTTAGCATCCTTATTTTTCTGTGATGGTATGGAGCATGAGTTTTTGTGGCTATGTATATCTGTAATTTTAGTCTCTCTTGTGTTATCTTGTGCACTTGAATTTTTATTTACTATGGATATACGGAAATGTATTCGCCCGAAAGCTTCTACCGGTATTATTTTAGCAGGCTTAGTAGTGATTTTGGCAGGATATAAAATGGATATTTTCGGAGTAGATAAATATTTGCCTGAAAAAGAGAAAATAGAAACCATGTCTGTGTATTTTCCGTCTATAAACGAGAGAATGAATTATCCTATGCATTATGTTTATGGTTCTGATGAACAGATGGAGAGAAATCAGACAAAGGATTTTGATGCTATATATGAAATTGCAAGGCTGGGTGTGAATTACTATCAGAAAAATGACAAAGAAAATGATCGGGTATCAACAGATTTCCTTCGTGATGAAACAGCATGGGATTCTGAAAAAGTCGGTAACGATACTATGGTATCTGTGTATATCCGTTATTATTTGAAAGATGGAAGAGTAGTAAACAGAGCTTATTATCTTCCGGAAAGCAAAGAAATTTTAGATTTAGCTTCTGATATTTATGATAACTGGGATTATAAAAAAGCAATGCTTCCTACCAGCTATTTGTCGGAGAAGGATATTGAATATCTTTATGTAAATGATTTTTACAACAAAAGAGTGCAGATTAACGCATCAGAAGATGCTATAGACAATATTTATAAAACCTATAAAGGTGAATTGGAGAGTATGACTTTAGAACAAAGCCGTACAAACAGAATTTTAGGATATTTATCTGTGGAAGAAAAGATTGAGGAAAATTACAATCAGACAACGGAATTTCCTATTTATGAAAGCTTTACAAAAACAAGAGAGCTTTTAGAAAATGCAGGCCGACCTTTAAAAGAACTTTCAGCAGAGGAAGTCTTGAACATTACAGTCTATGGAACAGAAAGTAATGGTGAATATGTAGAGAAAGTAATTGCAGATAAAGGAGAAATTGAAAAAATTCTTCCAAATCTCACTTACGAAATAGGTCATTATGGATTAGGAAGTAAGGTCAACTATGATATTAATCTAAATATTTTATTTGAAGACAGAGGAGCAGAAATGCAAAGCAGTTTGTATATGATGGAAGGCGAAGCTTTGGATAGCCTTTTAGAAAAATTGAGTATTGACTAACCATTTGATATAGCAAAGAAGGTGTCGTGATTTTTTACGACGCCTTTTTTGCTACCATTGACAAGTACAAGAAAATAAGGGTACAATAGAATTAAAATTCGTAGGAAAATCGGGAGTAAGGAAAATGAGCAGACAATTAAATTTAGAGGATGAAAAAGAACTGGTGGCACTTGGAAAAGCCCTTTCTTCTGAGATTAGAATTCGTATTTTAGAGCTTTTACAAAAAGAAACTCTCTGTGTAAATGAAATTGCAGAAATATTGGAAATACCTCCATCTTCCGCAGCACTGCATGTGCGGGTGCTTCAAGATGCAAATTTAATCCGTACAGAGCTAAAGCCGGGAATTCGTGGTTCCATGAAGCTGTGTATTCTTCAGGAGACCAGTATTTTTTTGCATTTACAAAAAAAAGAGACGAAAAAACAAGAAGAAATTTTTTCCATGCCTGTAGGAAATTATGTGGATTACAAAATTACACCTACTTGTGGAATGGTAAATGAAGAAGAATATATTGATGGGGAAGATGAACCCAGATGTTTTTATGATCCCAGACGGACAACAGCAAAGCTGGTATGGTTTTCCTCCGGTTATTTGGAATATCGTTTTCCAAATGCAGGATTGCAAAAGGTAGATGCAAAAGAAATGGAATTTTCTGCGGAACTGTGCTCAGAAACAGCAGATTACAATTTAGACTGTCCTTCTGATATTACTTTATGGATTAACGGTATAGAAGCAGGTACGTGGACATGCCCTTCTGATTTTGGAGGAAGACGTGGGAAATTAAATCCAGACTGGTGGGAGGATAAAAATACGCAGTACGGAAATCTGAAAACCTGGCGTATCAATGAAACAGGAACATATTTAGATGAAGAATTGGTTAGTAGTACAAAGATTAAAGGTTATTCTCTGGCACAGGGGGATTATATTTCTGTGAGAATAGGAATTAAGGAAGAAGCTCTTCATGTAGGTGGTGTAAATATATTTGGCAACTGTTTTGGAGATTATCCTCAGGATTTAGTAATGAAATTGAAATATTAGGTAAAAAAGTCTTTACAAGGGGAATAGATATGCTATAATTTCATTATAAACATAAAATATAAAATAAAACATAAAATATGTTTTAAATAAAAGGTAAGTATTAATTGGGAGGTAAAGATGGAGAAACAACTATTAGAAAAATTTCAGGAACTTTATGGAGAAGGAGGAGATATTCGAAGCTATTTTTCACCTGGGCGTGTAAACCTTATTGGTGAACATACGGATTATAATGGAGGACATGTTTTTCCATGTGCATTGACAATCGGAACTTATGGAGTAGTAAGAAAAAGAGAGGATAGAAAAATCCGTTTGTACTCTGAAAATTTCAGTCGTTTAGGTGTTTTTGAAACAAGCTTGGATGATTTAGTATACAGAGAAGAGGCTAATTGGACAAATTATCCAAAGGGAGTAATCTGGACTTTTAAAGAAAAAGGCTATGTGGCAGATACAGGCTTTGATATGGTTATGTATGGAAACATTCCAAACGGTTCAGGATTATCTTCCTCTGCCTCTGTAGAACTTTTAATGGGTGTAGTTTTAGTAGATCTTTTTGGATTTGAAGGGCTTTCTATGATTGATTTGGCTTTGTATGGACAATATGCAGAAAATAAGTTTAATGGTATGAACTGTGGAATTATGGACCAGTTTGCCATCGCCATGGGAAAGAAAGACCATGCTATTTTCTTAGATACAGGAAATTTGCATTATGAGTATGCTCCGATTCAGATGGAAGGGGCAAAAATTGTAATTGCAGCCAGCAATAAAAAGAGAAAACTTACGGACTCAAAATATAATGAAAGACGCGCAGAGTGTGAAGAAGCACTGGCAGATATTCAGAAACATGAGGATATTCAGGCTCTTGGTCAGCTTACAGAAGAAAAATTTGAAGAAGTGAAAGACTTTATTGTAAATCCAATCTGCCGTAAAAGAGCAAAACATGCAGTATATGAAAATCAGAGAACCATTCAGGCTGTAAAGGCTTTGAAAGAAAATGATTTAGAAACTTTTGGAAAGCTTATGAACCAGTCTCATATCTCTCTTCGTGATGATTATGAAGTAACAGGAAAAGAATTAGATACTCTTGTAGAAGCAGCTTGGGAACAGGATGGAGTAATTGGTTCCCGCATGACAGGAGCCGGTTTTGGCGGCTGCACAGTCAGCATTGTAAAAGAGGATAAAATTGATTCTTTTATCCAAAATGTAGGAGAAATTTACGAAAAAGAAATTGGTTACGCAGCAGATTTTTATGTAGTAGAAATCGGTGACGGCTCCAGAAGAATTTAATAGATAAGAAAGGTGAAAAAATGTTAAATAAAGACATCAGAGATTTAGTTCAATACGGTATGGAGGCAGGGCTTGTGCCTGTATGTGAAAAAAATTATACAATTAATTTATTACTTGATTTATTTCACGAAGATGATTATGAAGAACCAACAGAAGAGTGCAATACAGATTTAGAAGAAATCTTAAAAAATCTTTTGGATGAAGCAGTGAAAAGAAATATTATTGAAGACAGCATTGGATACAGAGATTTGTTCGATACAAAAATTATGAATTGTTTAATGCCACGTCCTTCTCAGGTACAGGAAAAATTTTGGAAAGAATATGAAAAAAGCCCGGAAACAGCTACTGACTATTTCTATAAATTAAGTCAGGATAGTGATTATATTCGCCGCTATCGTATTAAGAAAGACCAGAAATGGACAGTGGAAAGTCCTTATGGAACCATTGATATTACCATTAATCTTTCAAAACCGGAAAAAGATCCAAAAGCCATTGCAGCAGCTAAAAATGCAAAAGCAAGCGCTTATCCAAAATGTCAGCTTTGTATGGAAAATGAAGGATATGCAGGAAGATTAAACCACCCTGCAAGAGAAAACCACAGAATTATTCCAATTACAATTAACGAAAGCCAGTGGGGATTTCAGTATTCTCCTTATGTTTATTACAATGAACATTGTATTGTATTTAACGGACAGCATGTGCCAATGAAAATTGAGAGAAATACATTTGTCAAACTGTTTGATTTTATTAAGCTGTTTCCT
Source organism: uncultured Lachnospiraceae bacterium (assembly GCA_905201915.1). GTDB lineage: Bacteria > Bacillota > Clostridia > Lachnospirales > Lachnospiraceae > Blautia. Next base: position 5,940 of record CAJKQE010000035.1, on the reverse strand, counting down.
CATTATTTCCTTGGTTCTAATGCAGACCTTCCAATTGTAGGTGGTTCTATTTTAAGTCATGACCATTTTCAGGGTGGTCACTACACTTTTGCAATGGCAAAAGCTCCGATGGAAGAAATGGTAATTATTCCGGGATATGAAGATGTGGAAGCCGGTATTGTAAAATGGCCGTTATCTGTACTTAGAATTCGCAGCAAGGATGAGAAACGTCTGATTGATTTAGCAAGTCATGTTTTAGAGGTGTGGAGAGGATATACAGACGAGGCTGCATTTGTTTTTGCGGAAACAGATGGAGAACCACATAATACCATAACACCAATTGCCAGAAAAAAAGGTGATATGTATGAATTAGATTTAACATTAAGAAATAATATTACAACTGAGGAGCATCCATTGGGTGTATACCATCCTCATGCAGAGTATCATCATATTAAGAAAGAAAATATTGGATTAATTGAAGTTATGGGACTGGCAGTGCTTCCTGCACGTTTAAAAGAAGAAATGGAACTTTTAGCATCTTATCTTGTAGAAGGAAAAGATCCTGCCGAAAATGAAGTTTTGGAAAAACATGCAGCGTGGGCGGCAGAATTTGCACCGAAATATGAAAATATTACAAAAGAAAATGTAATGGATATTCTTCATGAAGAAGTAGGACAGGTATTTGTTCATGTACTGGAAGATGCCGGTGTGTACAAATGCACAGATGAAGGAAGAAAAGCATTTAGACGTTTTCTGGACGTATTATAAGGAGAAGACAAAAAAGATAGGCATTGCCTGTCTTTTTTGTCTTTTATGTGGTATAATGTTTGCACGATGTGCAAGTTAGGCCAATTTTATTGGCTTGAAAGGAGAATTCAATGAGGGAAAAAATCCTGCTGATAGATGGACACAGTATATTAAACAGGGCATTTTATGGATTGCCTGATTTGACAAATGCAGAAGGACTTCATACAAATGCAATTTATGGATTTCTAAATATCTTATTTAAAATTTTAGAGGAGGAGAAGCCGGATTATCTTACCGTTGCTTTTGATTTACATGCTCCGACTTTTCGTCATAAACAGTATGAAGCTTATAAAGGTACCAGAAAGCCTATGCCTATGGAACTGAGAGAACAGATACCGGTTATGAAGGATGTACTTTCTGCCATGGGTGTTACTATGATTACAAAAGAGGGATATGAGGCAGATGACCTGTTGGGAACAGTAGCAAAGAAAAGTGAAGAAAAGGGCATGGATGTCACGATTCTTTCCGGGGACAGGGATTTACTGCAGTTGGCATCTTCTCATATTTGTATTCGTATTCCTAAGACAAAAGGCGGAAAAACAACCATTGAAGATTACTATGAAAATGATGTAAAAGAAGCTTATCAGCTTACACCTTTACAGATTATTGAGCTGAAAGCATTAATGGGAGATACAGCAGATAATATTCCGGGACTTCCGGGTGTAGGGGAAAAGACAGCTACAAAAATCCTGCTGGAATATGGAACAGTAGAAAATGCCAAGGCTCATGTAGAGGAATTAAAGCCGAATAAGGCAAAAACAGCTTTCTTAGAGCATTATGATTTGGCTGTGTTAAGTAAAGAGCTGGCAACGATCTGTATTGACAGTCCGATTGAATACGACTGGGAAGGTGCCAGAATTCATAATCTCTATACACCAGAGGCTTATGAATTTTTTAAAGAATTGGAATTTAAAAATTTCCTTTCTCGTTTTGAGGATACAGGAGAAGAAAATAAAATAGAAGAAAGCTTTCGATATATTATAGATTTTACTGAGACAGAGGAAATTTTCAAGAAGGCTTTAAAAGAACCTGTTGTAGGTATTGAACTTCTGGAAGAAAAAGGACAGATTTTAGGCTTAGGTCTGGCATGGGGAGAAGAAACAGAGGTATACAGTATTTTGCCTCAGGGCTTTGTGACAGAAGAATATCTCATTGGAAAAGCGCAGGAACTTTGTCAAGAGGGAAAATTGATTGCTTCTTTAAATGTTAAGGCAATGTTGCGTTATATGAATTTGAAATCTCATAGTGATATGTTCGATGCGGGACTTGCTGCATACCTTTTAAATCCTTTAAAATCAGAATACACTTATGATGATATTGCAAAAGAATTTTTGGGAGAAATGTTTCCTGCAAAAGAAGATTTATTAGGTAAATTATCCTATGCAAAGGCGGCTAATGAAAAAGAAGAAGAACTTGCGAAAAGTGTTTGTTATATGGCGTATACTGCTTTTAAATCCAGAGTACCGCTTTTGAAAGCTTTGGAAAAAGAAAATATGAAAGAGCTTTATGCAGATATGGAAATGCCTCTTTTATTTACCCTTGCAGATATGGAAAAAGAGGGTATTTTAGTAGAGGCAGGTGCGCTGAAGGAATATGGAGAAAAGCTTCAGATTCGTATTGAAGCTTTGGAAAAGGAAATCTGGGAACAGGCGGGAGAAGAATTTAATATTAATTCACCAAAACAGCTTGGCGTGATTTTGTTTGAAAAATTAGAGCTGCCGGGAGGGAAGAAGACAAAGACAGGTTATTCTACAGCGGCAGATGTGTTGGAAAAATTAGCTCCTGAGCATAAAATGGTGGCAGATATTTTGGAGTACAGACAGCTTACAAAACTAAAATCTACTTATGCAGACGGACTTGCCAATTATATTGCAGAAGATGGAAGAATACACTCGACCTTTAATCAAACTATTACTGCAACAGGCAGGATTAGTAGTACAGAGCCAAATTTACAGAATATACCGGTTCGTACAGAGTTGGGAAGAATGCTTCGAAAAGTATTTATTCCAAAAGATGGGTTTGTATTTTTAGATGCGGATTATTCACAGATTGAACTTCGTGTGCTGGCACACATGTCAGGCGATGAAAAATTAATTCAGGCATATAGAGAGGCACAGGATATTCACAGAATTACAGCTTCTCAGGTATTTCATATTCCTTTTGATGAAGTTACACCGCTTCAGAGAAGAAATGCCAAAGCTGTAAATTTTGGGATTGTATATGGTATTAGTTCTTTTGGGCTTAGTCAGGATTTGAGTATCAGCAGAAAAGAGGCTGCCCAGTATATCGAAAGTTATTTTCAAACTTATCCGAAAATTAAAGGATTTTTAGACGGGCTGGTAGAAGAAGCAAAAGAAAAAGGTTATGTTTCTACACTGTTCCATAGACGCAGACCAGTGCCGGAGCTGAAATCCAGTAATTTTATGCAACGTTCTTTTGGTGAAAGAGTAGCTATGAATTCACCAATACAGGGAACAGCGGCAGATATTATTAAGATTGCCATGATACGGGTAAACCAGCGATTAAAAGAAGGAAATTTAAAATCCAGATTAGTTCTGCAGGTACACGATGAGCTTTTGATTGAAACAGCAAAAGATGAAGTAGAACAGGTTTCTGCTATTTTGGAGAAAGAGATGAAGGATGCTGCACACTTATCTGTAGCTCTTGAAATTGATATGCACACAGGGAAAAACTGGTACGAGGCAAAATAGCAGATTTACAAAGGAGGAATGGATATGAGAATTATAGGAGTAACAGGCGGAGTAGGTTCTGGAAAAAGTTCAGTTTTAAATTATATAGAAGAACATTTTGACAGCCGAATTGTAAAGGCAGATGACGTAGGGCACTTATTGATGATGCCGGGACGAGCATGCTATGAACCGGTTATTCAGCTGTTTGGAGAATCGATTGTGAAAGATGACACCTCTTTAAACAGGGAAGCCATTGCCTCTATTGTATTTGAAAATCCGGAAATGCTGAAAAAACTGGATGATATTATACATCCTGCTGTAAAAAAATATATTTTAAAAGAAATTGAAAAGTCCAAAAAAGAGGAAACAGAATTTTTCTTTATTGAATCAGCTTTGCTTTTGGAAGAAAAATATGATGAAATTTGTGATGAGATGTGGTATATTTATTGCGAAAAAGAAGTACGTATTGAGAGACTGCGTCATGATAGAGGATATTCTGATGAGAAAATTCATCGAATGATGGCAAATCAGCTTCCTGATGAGGAGTTTGAAACTCGATGCGATTTCCAATTATATAATGATGAAGATGTAGCACATACTTATCTTCAAATTGAGCGAAAGATGAGAACTTATTATGAATTTATGTAGTATAGCCAGCGGAAGCAGTGGCAACTGTATTTATGTTGGAAGTGATACCACCAGTTTATTGGTGGATGTGGGAATTAGCGGAAAGCGTATTGAAGAAGGTCTTCGAAGCATCAATCATACTACAGGGGACTGCAGCGGCATCTTAATTACCCATGAACATTCCGACCATATAAAAGGGCTGGGAGTGATTTCCAGGAAACATAAAATTCCTATTTATTGCACCAAAGGAACGATGGAAGCAATGCAGGGAATGAGTTCTTTAGGGAAAATGCCGGAGGGACTTTTTCATCCTATTGAAGCTGATCAGAAGTTTCAGATAGGTGATTTAGAGGTACAGCCTTTTGCAATTTCCCATGATGCAGCGGAACCTGTGGGGTATAGGGTAAATCAAGGAGAAAAATCTGTAGGAATTGCAACAGATTTGGGATATTATGATGAGTATATTGTTCAAAATCTATCCGGTCTGGATGTGCTTCTTTTAGAAGCAAATCATGATGTGAATATGTTGCAGGTAGGGAGTTACCCCTATTATTTGAAACAGCGTATTTTAGGGAAAAGAGGACATCTCTCCAATGAAACGGCGGGGCGTCTTTTATGCAGACTTTTACACGACCAGATGAAAGCTGTTTTTTTGGGACATTTAAGTCGGGAAAACAATTATGAAGCTCTTGCTTATGAAACTGTATGTTCTGAAGTCACTATGGGAGAAAACCCATGGAAGTCTACAGATTTTAAAATTATGGTAGCACACAGGGAGCAGGTTTCCGATTTAGTGACAGTATAAAAAAGAAAGAAATGAGGACAGAAGCATGAAAAAAACCATTATCACAGTAGTAGGACAGGATACCGTAGGTATTATCGCAAAGGTTTGTACCTATCTTGCGGAAAATAATATTAACATTTTAGATATTACACAAACCATTGTAGATGGATACTTTAATATGATGATGATTACAGATACCAGCATGTGTTCTAAGAAAATCAGCGTAATTTCTGAAGAGCTGGATGCAGTAGGCACAGAAATTGGTGTTATCATTCATGCGCAATTAGAAGATATTTTTACAAAAATGCACCGTATTTAAAAGCCGGCAGGAAGAAAGGACAGGAAATTACTATGATTAACATGTATGAGGTAAATGAAACGAACAAAATGATTGAACAGGAAAATCTGGATGTTCGTACCATTACACTTGGAATTAGTCTTTTGGATTGTATTGACGCAGACTTACAGGAATTAAACCGCAAAGTCTATGAAAAAATCGTTCGTCTTGCCAGCCGTCTGGTAGAAACAGGAGAGGATATTTCAAAGGAATTTGGAGTCCCTATTGTGAATAAAAGAATTTCTATTACGCCGATTGCTCTTGTAGGCGGTGCTGCCTGTAAAAAGCCGGAGGATTTTGTGACCTTGGCAGAAACATTAGACAGAGCTGCTAAAGAAGTAGGAGTAAACTTTATTGGCGGATATTCTGCAACAGTATGTAAGGGAATGACACCGGCAGATGAGTTGTTAATTCGTTCTATTCCTCAGGCGCTGGCTCGTACAGAAAGAGTGTGCAGTTCTGTAAATTTGGGTTCTACAAAGACAGGTATCAATATGGATGCAGTTCGTTTGATGGGTGAGATAATACTGGAGACAGCCGAAGCAACAAAAGAGGATGACTCTTTAGGATGTGCAAAATTGGTGGTATTTTGTAATGCACCGGATGATAATCCTTTTATGGCAGGAGCTTTTCATGGTGTAACAGAGGCAGATGCAATTATTAACGTAGGTGTTTCAGGACCGGGTGTAGTAAAGACAGCTTTGGAACGAGCACGT
>CAJKQE010000034.1 GCA_905201915.1 uncultured Lachnospiraceae bacterium | reverse complement strand
TTTTTTTCTTCCTCTTTCTTCTGTAATGCTGTGATTAAATCCTCAATACGATTCATATACTGCACCGTCCTCTCTTTTTACAAGCTGTTGTAAAATCTTTTTGAAAGCTGCTGTTTATTCAACTTTTTCTTCTATTATACCACCGTAATCTGAATTTTACTATCCCTTCTTAAGATTTTCAAGGGGCGTTTTTCAATTTTGAAAACTCATTAAATTTTTTTTAATTTTGCAAAAGATGCAAACATTTTTTTCACACCAACTTTATCAAAATTCACAGTGACCTCATAGTCTCTGCCGCCTTCTGTAATATCTGTCACCACACCTACACCAAACTTAATATGTTTTACTGTGTCACCTACTACATAGTCCAGTCCCTGTGCTTTTTTCACCTCAAACTGCTTTGGAATAAAGGCAGGTTGCTTAAATGCCTGTTTCATCTGCTGATAAGATGTTGGCATTGGTATTTCTTTTAACTTTTTCTCTGGAAATTCTCTGCCCAATTCCACTAATTCTCTTGGAATTTCTTTAATAAATCTGGACACCTTATTATACTGTGTTTCCCCTCTGATCATTCTCTGCTGTGCACAGGAAAGAGTTAGTTCCTTCATGGCTCTTGTAATTCCCACATAGCAAAGGCGTCGTTCTTCTTCAATTTCCGTAGGATCATCTGCTGTAATTGTCATATAGCTTGGAAAGATACCATCTTCCATCCCCGCAAGGTACACATAAGGAAATTCCAATCCTTTCGCACTGTGCAAGGTCATTAAAAGTACCTGATTATCATCACCATCCACAGAGTCAATATCTGCCACCAGCGCTACTTCCTCTAAAAATCCAGACAAAGTAGGAGCTTCGTTTTCTTCCTCATAGGAAACTACTTTTGTAATCAACTCGTCAATATTTTCAATTCGAGCCTCTGCCTCATCTGTGCCTTCGTTTCGCAATTCTTCTACATACCCTGTACTTTCTATAATATCCTTTAAAAGCTCAGAAGGTGAAAGAAATTCCTGCTTACTTCTCAACGTTTGAATAAAAGTAACAAAAGGCTCTACTTTTACAGCTGCTCTTCCAATAGATGGAATTTGTTCTGCCTCTCGAAGTGCATCATAAAATCCCATTCCTCTTTCGCTGGCATAATCCTGCACACGGCTTAAAGTCGTTGCACCAATTCCTCTTTTGGGCACATTGATAATTCTTCTGACTGCCAAATCGTCTTTTGCATTATCTACTGTTTTTAAGTATGCAAGTAAATCCTTAATTTCCTTTCTGGCATAGAAATTTACACCGCCTACTAATTTATACGGAATATTTGCCATCAAAAGTTTTTCTTCAAAAAGACGAGACTGGGCATTTGTTCTGTACAGCACAGCAAAGTCACGATACTCACCCTTCCCTTCCCGTACCTTTTTGCTGATTTCTCCTACCACATATTCTGCTTCTTCATAAGCATTCATAAACTGTCTGAAATGAAGCTTTTCGCCTTCTTCATTCTCTGTCCAGAGAGTTTTTCTCTTTCGTTCCATATTATTTTGGATAACCTGATTTGCTGCATTCAAAATATTCTGTGTTGAACGATAATTCTGCTCCAGACGAATTACCTTTGCATTAGAAAATACTTTTTCAAATCCTAAAATATTTCCGATATTTGCTCCTCTGAATTTGTAAATAGACTGGTCATCATCACCTACTACACAAAGATTTTGATATTTACTTGCCAATAAACTTACAAATTTAAACTGTGCGGTATTGGTATCCTGATACTCATCCACCATAATATAACGAAAACGCTCCTGAAAATATTCCAGCACGTCAGGACAGGACTGAAAAAGTTCTACGGTTTTTACAATTAAATCATCAAAATCCAGTGCATTATTTTTTTTCAGTTCTTTTTGATATTCCTTGTATGCTAAAATAATTTTCTTCTTGGAAAAATCTGATATATTTTGTAATTCATATTCTTCCGGACTAATAAGCTCATCTTTTGCTGAAGAAATTGCTGCCAAAATCGCCTTTTCTTTATAGACCTTCGTATCAATATCAAGACGTTTACAAATATCCTTCATTAAGGTCTTCTGGTCATCTGCATCGTAAATAGTAAAATTTGTATCATATCCCAGACGGTCAATAAAACGGCGAAGCATTCGCACACAGCTGGAATGGAAAGTAGATACCCAAATGCTTTCTGCACCAAATCCAACGATTTTATCCACCCTCTCACGCATTTCTCCTGCCGCTTTATTCGTAAAGGTAATTGCCATAATGTTCCATGGATTTATACCTTTTTCTTCTATTAAATAAGCAATTCTATGTGTAAGAACTCTTGTCTTTCCTGAACCCGCTCCTGCCAGAATAAGCACAGGTCCTTCTGTATGGAAAACAGCCTCTCTTTGCTCTGTATTCAGTGTATCATAGATACTCATTGTTCATTATCCTCCATCTAAACTCCTGCTACTATCAAAACATTTGTTCTTCTAATATAACATATCCTTTTTTAACAACGCAAGCATAAAAATATATGAAACAGATTTCTTCGTCAATTCTAAAATCCGGTCTTTACAAATAGTATTCAAAACCATATAATAAGGAGTAGAGGTGATAACATGACAATAGACACAAAAGATATTTTAAACAGCATATTAGCCAGCATTTCACGGATTGACTACATCAAACCAGATGAAATCCCTGGCATTGATTTATATATGGATCAGGTTACAACATTCATGGAAAACCACTTATCTTCTTCCAAGCGTCATCCTGAAGATAAAGTATTAACCAAAACCATGATTAATAATTACGCCAAAAATCATTTACTGCCCCCTCCTGTAAAGAAAAAATATTCTCGTGAGCATATTTTAATGCTGACATTTATTTATTATTTTAAAAATATTATGTCCATCAATGACATACAAGTTCTTTTAGGACCTATTGCAGAGGAATTTTTTCCGGGAAACGGCAGTTTGAAATTGCAAGAAGTATATCAGGAAATTATGGATTTGGAGTTAGAACAGATTGAGCCATTGATAAAGGATGTTACAAAAAAATTCAACAAAGCCCGTTCTTCTTTCTCTAATGCCGATGAAAAAGAACAGGATTTTCTTCAAAAATTTGCCTTTATTTGTATGTTAAGCTTTGATGTTTATGTAAAAAAACAGGTCATTGAAAATCTCATTGACCAAATGGCAACACAAGAGTCCCCAAAAACTCAAGAATAATTTTCTATATCCCATATATAAAAAGCTGCAACATCCGTATTTCTGTAAATAGAATTACGAATATTGCAGCCTTTTCTTTTATTTTTCTTCTACTCTTTCAAATACCATGTCATATCCGTCATTTCCATAGTTCAGACTTCTATTAACACGACTGATTGTTGCTGTAGATGCCCCTGTCTTTTCTGAAATTTCCAGATAAGTTCTCTTTTCTTTCAGCATTTTCGCCACTTCAAAACGCTGAGATAAAGATAAAATTTCATTCACAGTACAAACATCTTCAAAAAACAGATAACATTCTTCTCTGTTTTTTAAACTTAAAATTGCATCAAACAGTGAATCAACAGCCTCTGTGTGAATTTTTTTACTCATACTTTAGTTCTCCTTACATTTGTAGTCTACGCCCCATTCCTCCTATATATATTAGCACAGTAAATTTTTAAAGTAAAGAAAAGACATCAATTTTTTATAAATTTTTATATTTATTGACGTATTTTTTTAATTCACAGGTGCTTCGGTTTACTACCAATGTCTCCGGAAAAGAAATTTCGTCAAAAATTTCCTGAGCATACTTATGAAATCCTACTAAAGTATCCGTATGTGCATCACTATTCACTATAACAGGCACCTGATATTCCATACAATATTTCAACATAGTTTTCACATTTTCTTTTCCTCCCTGCCGAGTGCAGCGGGGGTCCAGAGAATTATTGTTTACTTCAAGAAGAATTCCATACTCTTTCGCAGCCTGTACCAATGCCAAATAGTCCACAGCATATCTTCCGTCATCTGGATGACCAATGATATCAATATACGGTTTTTTCATAACTTCAATATATGCCTGAGTATTTTCTTCTCTTGTTCCTGGTTTCATGCAGGGAATATGAAGGCTTGCAATAATAATATCCATTTTTTTACGAATGTTTTCTTCTAAATCCACGTTTCCCAGGCTGTCTAAAATATTCACTTCGCTTCCCAGCAAGAGCTCTATTCCATACATTTCCCGTTCTACCATTTTCAGATTTTGAAAATAATATTCATGACATGTTCCCGGCATTGCCATAGCATGCTCTGTAATTCCTAAAAGCTCCAATCCCTTTTCTGATGCTGCTTTTGCCATTTCCCGCATGGTATTATAGGCATGGCCGCTGGCAATGGTATGTGTATGCACATCTAATACATAATTCATCTTATCTTCCTCCCTGCATTTTCTGGTTTTAGAAAAAGACTGTAACATAAGCTACAGTCTTTTGCAAAATTCTATACAATTTCTTTAAACAAGTCCTTCACTGTCGGATAGATTTTTGCAAATTTACGATATTTTTCTTCGTATTTTGCAGCTAATTCCGGTTCAGGCTCTATGGTATCAATAATCTCTACAATCTTTTCTGCCGCTTCCTCCACAGAAGCAAATTCTCCATTGGCAACGGCTGCCAGCATAGCGCCACCTAAAGCAGGTCCCTCTTCTGATTTGATAATATCTACTTTAATATTCAAAACATTAGCAATAATTCTTCTCCAAAGAGGACTCTTGGCTCCGCCGCCACAGATTTTTGTTCTCTCAATTTTAATTCCCAAAGATTTTGCCACTTCAAAAGAATCACGAATTGCAAAAGCAACTCCTTCTAAAACAGCCTGCGTCATATCAGCTCTTGTTGTATCCATGGTAAGACCGATAAAGGTTCCTCTTGCATTAGGATTATTATGAGGAGAACGTTCTCCCATCAGATACGGAAGAAAGTATACCTTATTTTCTCCCAGCTTGTCAATTGCCGCCTGCTCTTTTCCGTAATCCTTTGTGCCAATAATTTCATCCATCCACCACTTGTTACAAGATGCCGCACTTAACATACATCCCATTAAATGATAATTACCGTCTGCATGAGCAAATGCGTGGAGAGCATTATTAGGGTCCACCCCAAATTCTTTACTGGAAATAAAAATTGTACCGCTGGTTCCCAGAGAAATGTTACATCTTCCGTCACCTACCGTTCCGGTTCCTACAGCTGCTGCCGCATTATCTCCTGCCCCTGCCACAATTTTACAGGTGTTTGGAATTTGAAGCTTGCATGCCAGTTCATCCTTCAATGTTCCTACTGTTTCATAGCTTTCAAATAATTTTGGCATTTGTTCTTCTGTAATCCCGCAGATTTCCAGCATTTCTCTTGACCAGCATCTGTTCTTTACATCAAAGAGCAACATTCCGGATGCATCAGACATATCACAGCAGTGAATGCCGGAAAGTTTATATGCCAGATAATCCTTCGGAAGCATGATTTTTCGGATTTTCTTAAAATTCTCCGGCTCGTTTTCCTTCACCCATAAAATTTTAGGAGCCGTGAAACCTGCAAAAGCAATATTAGCGGTATAGGCAGATAAGTTATCTTTTCCAATTACCTGATTTAAGTATTCTGTTTGTTTCTGAGTTCTTCCATCATTCCACAAAATTGCCGGGCGAATGACTTCATCATTCTCATCCAAAATCACAAGACCATGCATCTGCCCTCCAAAGCTGATACCTGCCACCTGATTTTTATCACATTCTGCAGTCAATTCCTTCATTCCCTCTAAACTCTGTTTCCACCAGTCTTCTGGATTTTGTTCAGACCATCCCGGATTTGGAAAATGTAAAGGATATTCTTTTGATACAATCTTTTCTATTTTACCTGTTTCATTCATTAAAAGCAATTTTACCGCTGAAGTTCCTAAATCTACTCCAATATATAACATAATAAACCTCCTATGAAATAAAAAGATTGCGCAGTAGTGCAATCTCCGCGCATTTCCTATGAAACAATGAAGGCTGCCCATAGAAAGACAGCCTCTGTAATTATGTCAAATTTTATATGTTTCTAAATTTTATGCAAATGGATTTTCTGTTGGGTATAAAGCACCCTTTGGCTGATTATAATTGATTTCATCAACTTCTACACCTAAGAACTTAAATACTTCAAACAATGTTTTTCCGTAATGACCAAAAGCAACTGCTCCATGGTGTGGATAATTCTTTTCAATCAGCACGTGACGATAAAAACGTCCCATTTCAGGAATTGCAAAAATACCAATTCCTCCAAAGCTCTGTGTTGCTACCGGAAGCACTTCTCCCTGTGCAATATATGCACGAAGCTTGCAGTCAGCTGTGCTCTGTAAACGATAGAAAGTGATATCTCCAGGAATAATATCTCCCTCTAAAGTTCCCTGTGTCACTTCTTCCGGCAGAGTTCTTGCCATAATCATCTGATATTTCATAGAACATGCTGTCAGCTTGCTTGCTGCAGTATTTCCACAGTGAAATCCCATAAAAGTATCTTTTTGTGTATAATTATATTTATTTTTGATTTCTTCATCATAAATATACGCAGGTACTGTATTATTAATATCCAGTAATGTTACGGTATCCTGACTAATCACTGTCCCAATGTACTCACTTAATGTTCCCCAGATATCAACTTCGCAGGAAACAGGAATGCCTCTGTCTGTGAGACGGCTATTTACATAACATGGAACAAATCCAAACTGTGTCTGGAATGCAGGCCAACATTTTGTTGTAAGTGTTACATATTTTCTGCTTCCCTTATGTGCCTCTATCCAGTCTAATAATGTAATTTCATACTGTGCCAGTTTAGGCAGAATTTCCGGTTTCATATTTCCTTCACCCAGTTCTGCTTCCATCTCTTTTACAACATCAGGAATACGTGGGTCATCTGCATGTTTGTTGAAAGCTTCAAATAAATCCAGCTCGGAATTTTCTTCAATTTCCACACCTAAATCATACAGTCTCTTAATCGGCGCATTACAAGCAAGGAAGTTTGCAGGTCTTGGACCAAAGCTGATGATTTTCAGATTTTTCAGTGCAACAACAGCTCTTGCAATAGGAGCAAATTCATTTATCATCTCTGCTACTTCTTCTGCTGTTCCTACAGGATATTCTGGAATATAAGCTTTTAAATTACGCAGCTTTAAGTTATAGCTGGCATTTAACATACCACAGTAAGCGTCACCTCTGCCCTGTACCAGGTTTCCTTCTTCTGCTGCTGCCACCACCATAGAAGGACCATGAAAAGCTTTTACTAACATAGTCTCCTCTGTCTCAGGTCCAAAGTTTCCAAGATAAACAACCTGTGCGTTGCATCCTGCCTCTCTCATTTCCTTAGCAGCTTTCAGCATATCTGTTTCACTTTCTACTACTGTAGGACATTCAAAAATTTCTCCCTTAAAGTTTTTCTTGTAAGCTTCTACTACTGCTTTTCTTCTGTTTTCTGATAAAGACGTTGGGAAGCAATCACGGCTTACTGCAACAATACCTAATTTTAATTCTGGCATGTTTGATAAATTCATACTTTTTTCCTCCTGAAAATTTTTATTCTACTGAAAGGTTTTCACCTTTTGATTTCAAAAACATTCCGTTAATTTCTGTATAACTATAATTAGTTTAGTCATTAAACTATATATTTATGCTACCATTACACTCCTGAAAAATCAAGTTGTTTTTTTGAAAAAACACCTGTAAATTTATACAAAAAACGAGAGGATTTTTCAGGCATATTTTTCCTGTTTCCTCTCGCATTTTTCTTTATTGAATCGGAATACTGATATCCTTTTCAAAATATTTTTTCGAAATTGCTTCAATGCTTCCGTCTTTCCTAAGCTCAACTAGCCTTTTATTAATTTCCTCAGCCATAGGATTTCCTTTCTTAGTAAAAATCGCAATCTTCGTATCTGCTGTATTTGTTCCTATTACATCTTTTACCTCTGTAATATCTGCATAAGCATCTGTATAAGAATAGTGACTTTTATTCCAATCTGCAAGTCCTACTGCAGATATAACACAATCATATAATTCTGCATCCAAAGATTTTAAAAGATTTTTTTCTGATGTATCTACAATCTCCAGATTTAATTCTAACTTATCTGCAATTTTCTGTGCTATTTCCACCTCAAAACCTTCCGGCATACTGCTTTCAGAAGATACATAGCACATTTTATCAATCTGTAAATTCATACCCACTTTTAACGTTCCGTTTTCTATTGGTCTGGCTTTTTCTTTTTCTACCTTACATCCGCTAAGACCTGTCAATAACACTGTCATACTGCACAATATACATATAACTTTTTTGATATTTCTTTTCATACGTATTATTCCTATTGTCTTTCCAATTTATTTAAGTCCACATTAACACAAACAGAAAAGCTTTGTCAATGATATGGGTATGTCTCAGACTCGATTTCTGTCTTATTCTTTCTCTTGTAAAAGAATTTTTCCAATGGTATGATATAGACAGAAGAAAAAAAGGAAGGATTTCTTATGGAAAACTGGAATGGAAAACCTTATCATTCTTTTGATTATATGCTAAAAGAGAGATTTGGGGAAAAAATATATAAAGTTGCTTTAAACGGAGGGATGACTTGTCCTAACCGTGACGGAACTCTTGGCAGTCGTGGCTGTATTTTCTGCAGCGCAGGTGGTTCCGGAGATTTTGCCGGAAATCGACAGGACTCCATTACACAACAGATTGAAAAACAAGCATCTTCTATTCGACAAAAACGGGGTGTGGCAAAATTTATTGCTTATTTTCAAGCCTACACCAATACTTATGCCCCTGTGGATTACTTGCGAAAAATTTATACAGAAGCAATTTCTCACCCTGATATTGTAGCAGTTTCTATTGGAACCAGACCGGATTGTCTGGACAAGGACATTTTACAACTTCTGGATGAATTAAATCAAAAAAAGCCTGTGTGGGTAGAATTAGGGCTTCAAACCATTCACGAAACCACTGCCCAATATATTCGCCGTGGCTATCCCCTTTCCTGCTTTGAACAAGCTGTTTCAGAACTTCGCAAGAGAAATCTGGATGTGATTGTACATACTATTTTAGGACTTCCCGGTGAAAATAGAAACGATATTTTGTCTACTATAGAATATCTTAATCATCAAGATATTCAGGGAATTAAATTGCAGCTTCTTCATGTGTTAAAAGGAACCGATTTAGCAGATGATTATCTGGCAGGAAAATTTCAAGTATACACTATGGAAGAATATTTAGATCTTGTGATTGACTGCCTGGAGCATCTTAATCCTGAAATTGTCATTCATCGCCTCACCGGTGATGGGCCAAAGGATTTACTCATTGCTCCTTTGTGGAGCAGCGCCAAACGAACTGTTTTAAATACGCTCCATCGTAAATGTAAGCTTCAGCATTCTTTTCAAGGGAAAAAATATAAACCAATAGAAAATAAGGAGGATTAAGTCATGTCAGAGCCACTTACACTCTATAAACTAATTATTCTATATATGTTGGAAAAAGTAGATTTTCCACTCACAAATGCTCAGATTTCCGGTTTTATACTGGATAAAGGCTATACCACCTATTTTCATCTGCAGCAGGCAATTTCGGAACTCATTGACTCAGAACTGATTGAATCAAAAACTATCCGAAATTCTTCTTACTTTGAAATTACTGCTCAGGGTAAACAGACTCTTTCCTACTTTGAAGACCAGATTTCTGATGGAATTAAATCTGATATTTCTACTTTTTTCAAAGAAAATATTATTCAGATGAGAGAAGAATTATCTGCTGTTGCAGATTATTATAAAAGTGAAATAGAAGGTTACCATGTACGGTGCCGCCTGAAAAAAAATGATTTTTCTATCGTAGACTTAACCATTGCCGTTCCCACAGAGGAATCTGCTGCTGCTGTCTGCATGAATTGGAAAGAAAAAAGTCAGGATATTTACGAAAATCTCATTGAATTTTTAATGTAAGACAATATAAATCAAAGGAGTTGTCGCATTAAATTCATATCCCAAATATTTATACATTTTATGCTCAGTCTGTGCTCACTTTGAGCTTGTAATCTCAAAGCGTGCTCGACAAATTCGCCAAAAGTGTATAAATATTTCCGGATAGTGTCTAAGGCAACAACTCCCTTTTTTAATTCATCATTTTCTTCAATTCATCCATGAAGGTATCAATATCTTTGAATTCCCTATATACAGACGCAAATCGAACATAAGCCACTGCATCCAGCTCTTTGAGCTTGTCCATAACAATTTCCCCTATAAGTGTGCTTGGGATTTCCCGTTCTTCCTTATTGAAAATTTCTGTTTCAATGTCATCAATTAGTTCTTCTATTTTTTTTACAGAAATTGGTCTTTTATAGCAGGCGCGTGTAACTCCTCCCTGAATTTTAGAACGGTCATACTGCTCTCTGCTCTGATCTTTCTTTATTACCACCAGAGGAATAGTTTCAATTTTTTCATACGTTGTAAAACGCTTCCCACATTCATCACACTGACGTCTTCGTCTTATAGAATTATTATCCGGTACAGGTCTTGAATCAATGACTCTTGTATTTTCCTGACCACAAAATGGACACTTCATGGAAAAGCCCTCCTGTCTTTTGTAGTTTCATCTCCACAGATTTTTCGATTTCTTATCCTAATAAAGCCTCAGCCAATGTTTCCAGATTTTTTTCATCAGCTTCTTTCATTACAGATTTAATACTGACAACCGGCTCACAAATCTGAATATCTTTCAATGTTTCCAGATAAGCTTTCATCAGTTTTCCAGCCATAGGCGCCCATGAACCATTTTCCACGATACCTACTGTTCTCTTTTTATAAGTTTTTACTTTTAAATGGTACAAAAAGTCTTCCATACAAGGGAACAATGCTCCGTCATAAGTTGGAGACATAAGGATTAACTTGTCATAACGAAATGCTTCTGATACTGCCTCTGCCATATCATCTCTCGCTAAATCAAAACTGCGAACTGCCTTTGCACCTTTTTCTTTTAAAATTTCAGCCATCTTTTCAGCTGCTTTTGCTGTATTTCCGTGAATGGATGCGTAAGCAATTACCACACCTTCTTCTTCCGGCTCATAACTGCTCCATGTAAGATATTTGTCAATATAATATCCTAAATTTTCTTTTAAAACAGGACCATGCAGAGGGCAAATAGTCTGAATATCCAGAGTTGCTGCCTTCTTCAATAAGTTCTGTACCTGTGTACCGTATTTGCCTACAATATTAATAAAATATCTTCTTGCCTCATCTGTCCAATCTTCTTCCACATCAAGAGCACCAAATTTTCCAAATCCATCTGCTGAAAACAGAATTTTTTCAGACTGTTCATACTCTACCATAACCTCTGGCCAGTGAACCATTGGCGCCATAAAAAACTGCAATGTGTGACTTCCAAGGCTTAAAGTATCTCCTTCTTTTACTACAACACTTCTATCTGAAAGATCCATTGTAAAGAACTGTGGCAGCATAGAAAAGATTTTTGCATTTCCTACAATTTTCATATTTGGATATAATTCAGCTAATTTTTGAATATTAGACGCATGATCCGGCTCTAAGTGAGAAACTACAAGATAATCTACACTACGACCATTTAACGCCTGAGATAAATTTTCCAGCCACTGTTCTGTGACACGTTTATCCACCGTATCCATAACGGCTACTTTTTCATCTAAAATCACATAAGAATTGTAAGAAACTCCATTTGGTACCTTATACTGACTTTCAAACAAATCAATGGTTTTATCATTCACTCCAATATAAACAACAGAATCTGAAATTTTCATATCATACATGGGTTATATTCCTCCTTGTCCTTAATATGTCCATACTATTTCTATTATATATGGAATGAATGAATTTTTCTACTACAATTTTCTTTTTCTTGACGTAACATAACGAAAAAGCTACAATGGGAAAAACAGGAGGATTGAAAACCATGGAAAAATACACAGATTATATTTTAGAACAATTACAAAAATTACTATCCATTGACAGCCCCACCGGCTATACAAAAAATGTAACCGATTATCTCATGGATGAATATAAGGCAATGGGCTATCTGCCAACACAAACCGTAAAAGGCGGTGTTTTAGTAGATTTAGGCGGAAAAAATGCTGATAATGCTGTTTTTCTGGAAGCTCATGTGGATACTCTGGGTGCGATTGTTACAGAGGTAAAAGCAAATGGCAGACTTGCCATTTCTCCACTGGGAGGTATGAATGCTAATAATGCAGAAGGAGAAAACTGTAAAATTATCACACGTTTTTCCGGCACCTATGAAGGTACCTGCCAATTATGCAATGCCTCTATCCACGTAAATGGAAAATATGATGAAACTTCCAGAAATTTTGATGTTATGGAAATTGTTCCAGATGAAAAGGTTTTCTCAAAAACAGACACCGAAGCACTGGGAATTATGACAGGGGACATTGTATGTTTTTGCCCACGTACAACAATTACCAAAAGCGGATTTATTAAAAGCCGTTTTCTGGATGACAAATTAAGTGCAGCTATTTTAATGGGATATGCCAAATATTTAAAAGATAATCAGATTTGTCCGGAAAGAAAACTCTACCAGCACTTTACTGTATATGAGGAAGTCGGACATGGCGGTTCTGCTTCTATTCCTGAAGGTGTCACAGAAGTTTTATCTGTTGATATGGGTTGTGTAGGAGACGGACTAAATTGCAAAGAGCATCAGGTATCTATCTGTACCAAAGATAGTGGAGGTCCTTATAATTACCAGCTTGTCAGTGATTTAATTTCCGCTGCAAAAAATGCTGGCGTAGATTTCGCTGTGGATGTTTATCCACACTATGGTTCTGATGCAGAAGCTGCTCTTCGAGCAGGCTATGATGTTCGCCACGGTCTCATTGGTGCAGGTGTTTATGCCTCACATGGATATGAACGCAGCCATGTAGAAGGGGTACAGAATACCTTATTACTTTTAAAATCCTATTTAGGATAACTTTCTTTTAATTTTTCTTAAGAGAGTTTCTATTTTTTTTATAAACCAGACATAATTTCCTCATATTTTATCCGTATAATAAATCATGGATAGTTGATAAACCACTCACTATCTCCCCCCTCAAGTTGGAAAGGCCCGATACTTATGTATCGGGTTTTTTCTGTTGCTTTTCTTTTCTGTAACCGATATAATGATGTATAACTATAAATAATAGGAAAGAAGGACTTATTCTATGGGCAAAAAGAAAGTTGTAGTAGCTCTCGGTCACAGAGCTCTTGGCACAACTCTTCCGGAACAAAAATGTGCCACAAAATCTTCTGCCAAAATTCTGGCAGATTTAATTGAATGCGGACTTAATCTTGTAATCACACACAGCAATGCACCTCAAATTGGCATGATTCATACTGCCATGAATGAATTTGGAAAGGTGCATCCTAATTTTACTGCTGTTCCCATGTCTGTATGCTCTGCCATGAGTCAGGGCTATATTGGCTATGATATACAGAATTCTTTAAGAGCAGAACTTCTTCGCAGAGGCATTTACAAACCTGTCAGTACAGTTTTGACTCAGGTTACTGTAGATCCTTATGATGACGCTTTTCATGAACCGGTAAAAGTAATTGGAAGAACACTTACAGAGGAAGAAGCTCTCCAAGAAGAAAAAAAGGGAAATTATGTAACAAAGACTGAGCAGGGATACCGTAGAATTGTAGCTGCTCCAAAACCAGATAAGATTATTGAAATTGATGCAATCAAAACTTTATTTGACGCAGGACAGGTTGTCATTGCAGCAGGAGGAGGCGGAATTCCTGTTTTAGAACAGGATGAAGAACTGACCGGTGCAAGTGCAGTCATTGAAAAAGACTTAATCAGCGGAAAACTGGCTAATGAACTGGATGCAGATATTCTCCTGATTTTAACAAGTGTAGACTGTGTTTCTGTAAATTATGAAACAACACAGGAAAAAGCGCTTCACGAAGTAACTGCTTCCGAATTAAAAGAATATATGGAAGAAGGACAGTTCGAAGATTATACAATGTTGCCGAAAATTCAGGCTGCCATTGACTTTGTGGAAGCTAAGCCGGGCAGAAAAGCCATTATTACCTCTATTGCAAAAGCAAAAGACGGATATCTGGGTAAAACAGGCACAATTATAACAGCATAGAGTTTTTTGTTTACCTCCGGAACTGAGTCCATATTATCAAAAAGCATTATATTTAAAGAAAAAGAATTGTTGTACCAAAAGCGCATTCGAACTGTTTATATATTTTGCGAATTTGTCGAGTACGCTTTGAGACCTCAGGCTCAAAGTGAACGCAGACTGAGCATAAATGCATAAACAGTTCCGATATGCGTACAATAACAACAACTCTTTTTTATTTCCTTCCATATAACGCTTTATCTCCAAATAACCGATTAATGGTTTTCTGCGGAATTTCAAATACCAAAATAATTCCTAACACCATGGCAATGGCTATTCCTAATGTTTCTCGTCCATAATAAAGTCCCATTTCATGATTTTCCTGCACACTGTAATAAATGGTTCTATACACACCAATTCCCGGCACTTCCGGAAAAATCCCCGCAATCAAAAATAAAGTTACCGGACATTTTCTTACTGTGCTCCCAATTCGTGATGCTAATGTAATAAATACAGTAGCAATAAAATTAGCCTCTACTACACCGGTATGCAATACATGAATTAACGTCCAGCAAAGCATCCAGCCTGTTCCCCCGATTACACCGCACAACGGATAATGTTCTTTTGGTACAGAAAATAATACAGAAAAAGCAATCGTACCAAAAAAAGCTGCCAAAAATTGTAAAACTGCATCTGTAATCATAATAGGCTTCCTCCTGTCATCCGAAAATATATTACATGCATCAGGCTGACTCCCAAAGCAATTCCAAGAGCCACCATCAAAGCATCTAAAAAGCGGACGCCTCCTCCGATATAATTCCCCTCAGCAAAATCACGAACAGCATTTATCAAAGATACTCCCGGAACCAAAGGCATAACAGAACCTACCAAAATACTTCCCGGTGTATTTCCAAGTCCTATACGATAAAAAAACACTGCAAAAAGAGATACACAAAATCCCCCAATCATATTTAACACAATTTTTGATGTAGTCTTTTCTCGTTTTTCAAAAGCAAGAAGTACCACATATAATAAAAATCCTGAAAGAAATGCTGCAAGCATATCCATAGCCTGTCCACCTAACAGGTAACAAAAACCACCGGAACCCACCCCCGATGCAAGCATCCTACTAATATCTGATTTTCCCGGTTCCTTTTTAATTTCTTCCAGTTTTTTTTCAGCTTCCTCAATGGTATACTTTCCTTCTACAATTTCTCTGGAAAGCTGATTTACCGCCGCTATTCTATGAAGTTTTGCCCCTTGAATAGGAATATGCTTTACACTTGCATACATCTCTCCTTCTTCATTTTCGGCTGTAAGAAAAATACCGGTACTCATAACAAAAGGGCTGCATTTTTCAATTCCAAATGCCATTGCAATACGTTTAATAGTTTCTTCTACTCTGAAAATTTCTGCCCCTGCATCCAATAAAATCCTGCCGGCTTCCATAGACAAGTCCAAAACCTTTTTATCCTCGTTCTCCATCTTAATTCCTTCGTTCCTTTCTCAATGTCCCATAAAATTAGAAACAAGAGGCTGACGCACTGCGACAGCCCCTTTTCATTATCTGAATATTGTAAAGAACAGCATTACGATAATACCTAATACAATTCGGTACCAGCCAAAAGCTTTAAAATCGTGTTTTTTGATATATCCCATAAGGAATTTAATTGCCAAAATAGACACCACAAAAGATACAACTGTTCCTACACCTAAAATTGTAAGTTCCCAAGAAGTAAAGTCAAATCCAAATTTTACAATTTTTAAAAGACTTGCACCAAACATAACAGGGATTGCAAGGAAAAAGGTATATTCTGCTGCCACTGTTCTGGATGCTCCCAGAAGAATTCCACCGATAATCGTTGCTCCGGAACGAGATGTTCCCGGAATTAATGCTAATACCTGAAAAATTCCAATCAGTAGCGCTGTTTTCCATGTAATATCTGCAATAGAATGAATTTTTACCGTTCTCTTTTCATTGTAATCCTCCACTACTAAAAAGAGAACACCATATACAATCAACATAACTGCTACTACAAACCAGTTATTGAACTTCTTTTCAATAAAGTCATCAAAAGGAAGACCGATTAAAATTGCAGGAAGACAGGATACCATAATCTTCAGCCACATAATCATCTTATCGATTTTGACAAAACGACATAAAGTTCCTGCTGCCTTTTCTACTTTTGTCACATTTTCATGTTTTGGTTTCTTGTTGCGGAAAGGCCAAATATCTTTCCAGTACAAAACCACTACTGCCAGAATTGCACCTAACTGAATAACTACCATAAACATTTCCCAGAATGATTTACTTACATTCAGCTTTACAAATTCCTCTACCAGAATTAAATGTCCGGTACTACTGATAGGAAGCCATTCTGTAATACCCTCTACAATTCCTAAAAAAACAACCTTTAACAGTTCTAAGATTTCCATACCTTCTCCTCTTAAATTGCTGCGATATCAATCAACTCCAGCTTTTGAATATCTGTATTTTCTAGACTGGTTACCAGTGCCTCTGCTGTATCTAATGCTGTTAATACATTTACACCTGTTTCAATGGCATTTCTTCTGATGATAAATCCATCTTTTGCTTTTTCCACGCCCTGACTTGGTGTATCAATAACAAGGTCAATCTTATGTCCCAGAATTAAATCCATCAGGTTCGGTGATGGCTGTTCAATCTTATTGGTTCTCACTGCCTTCACACCATTTTCATTTAATACTTTTGCAGTACTTCTCGTAGCATAAATCTTGTATCCTAAATCGGAAAAACGTTTTGCAATCGGAATAATATCCTGTTTATCTTCATCTCTCACTGTGATAATCATATTTTTATGCTTCGGCAGATTGATTCCCGCTCCTAAAAATGCCTTATAAAGAGCTTCATTAAAGCTTTCTGAAATTCCCAGACATTCTCCTGTAGATTTCATTTCCGGGCCAAGACTAATATCTGCACCTCTGATTTTCTCAAAAGAGAATACCGGCATTTTCACTGCATAATATTTTGCTTCCGGCTGAAGTCCCGGTGTATATCCTAAATCTTTTATTTTATGACCTAAAATCACCTTTGCAGCTAACGGAACAATTGGAATACCTGTTACTTTGCTGATATATGGTACAGTACGGCTGGAACGTGGATTTACTTCAATAACATATACTTCCTCACCGCATACAATGAACTGAATATTAATCATACCCAACACATGAAGAGATTTTGCCAGTCTTCTTGTGTATTCCTCAATGGTCTTTTTCGCAGTTTCACTGATAGTTCTTGCAGGATATACAGAAATACTGTCTCCGGAATGAATACCGGCTCTTTCGATATGTTCCATAATTCCCGGAATTAAAATATCTTCTCCATCACATACTGCATCTACCTCGATTTCCTTACCCTGTAAATACTTATCTACCAGAATTGGATGTTCCTGTGCAATACGATTGATAATTCCAATATATTCTTCCACATCTTCATCATTAATAGCAATCTGCATGCCCTGTCCGCCTAATACATAAGAAGGACGTACTAAAACAGGATATCCCAGCTCATTTGCAGCTTTCTTTGCTTCTTCTGCTGTATATACTGTATGCCCCTTTGGTCTTGGAATATGACATTCCTCTAAAATACCGTCAAACAGCTCTCTGTCCTCTGCAGCGTCTACATTTTCTGCAGAAGTTCCCAGAATTTTCACACCCATTTTAATCAAAGCTTCTGTCAGCTTAATTGCTGTCTGTCCACCAAACTGTACGACTGCTCCATCCGGCTTTTCTACATTTACTACATTTTCCACATCTTCCGGTGTCAACGGCTCAAAATAAAGCTTATCTGCAATATCAAAGTCTGTACTTACTGTTTCCGGATTGTTATTGATAATAATCGTTTCATATCCTTCTTTTTCAAACGCCCATGTACAGTGTACAGAGCAGAAATCGAATTCTATACCCTGTCCGATACGAATAGGACCGGAACCTAAAATCAGCACTTTTTTCTTATCTGTTTTACCGTCTGCTTCATTTTCGCCTCCGTAAACAGAATAATAATACGGTGTACTAGCTTCAAACTCTGCTGCACAAGTATCTACCATTTTATAAGCAGCTGTAATACCATATTCTTTACGCAGCGCTTTTACTTCATCTTCTGTCTTACCTGTCAGTTTTGCAATCACATAATCCGGAAACTCAATTCTCTTAGCTTCTCTTAAAAGATCTTCTGTAAGTTCTTTCTTCTTCAGATTTCCTTCCATTTCTACAAGAATGGCAATTTTATCAATAAACCAATTATCAATTTTTGTAATATTATGAATGGTTTTATAATCAATGCCTCTACGAATTGCCTCTGCAATTCTCCAGATACGCATATCATCTACAAGACAAAGCTGTTCTAATAAATCTTCTTTAGAAAGACCTGTAAAATCATAAGACAAAAGACTGTCTACGTGCTGTTCCAAAGAACGGATTGCTTTCATTAAAGCACCTTCAAAGTTATTGCAGATGCTCATAACCTCTCCAGTTGCTTTCATTTGTGTTGTCAATGTTCTCTTAGCACTGATAAATTTATCAAATGGCAAACGAGGAATTTTTACAACACAATAGTCCAGCATTGGCTCAAAACTGGCATAAGTCTTTCCTGTAATCGCATTTTTAATTTCATCTAAAGTATATCCAAGAGCAATTTTTGCTGCTACCTTTGCAATAGGATATCCCGTAGCTTTTGATGCCAGTGCAGAAGAACGTGATACACGAGGATTTACCTCAATAACACAATATTCAAAGCTATTTGGATTTAAAGCATACTGTACATTACATCCACCTGTAATTCCCAGCTCTGTAATAATATTCAAAGCAGAAGTACGAAGCATCTGATATTCTTTATCTCCCAATGTCTGAGAAGGTGCCACTACAATACTGTCTCCTGTGTGAACTCCTACAGGGTCCAGATTTTCCATATTACATACCGTGATACAGTTTCCTGCACTGTCACGCATTACTTCGTATTCAATTTCTTTCCAGCCTGCAATGCAACGCTCTACCAATACCTCGCCTACACGAGACAATCGAAGTCCGTTTTCCAGAATTTCTATTAATTCTTCTTCGTTATTGGCAATACCGCCACCGCTTCCTCCTAATGTATAGGCAGGACGAAGAACTACCGGATAACCTATTTTATTGCTGAATGCAATTCCGTCTTCTACATTCTTTACCACCAGAGAAGCTGCAATAGGCTCTCCAATTTTTTCCATAGTATCTTTAAATTCCTGACGGTCTTCTGCCTTTTTAATTGTTTCGGATGTTGTTCCAATAAGACGCACATTATGTTCCTTTAAGAAACCTCTCTCTTCCAGCTCCATGGCAAGGTTTAATCCTGCCTGTCCACCCAAAGTAGGAAGCACACTGTCTGGTTTTTCTTTTAAAATAAGCTGTTCTACCACTTCAACTGTCAGAGGCTCAATGTAAACCTTATCTGCAATATCCTTATCTGTCATAATGGTGGCAGGATTGGAGTTCAATAAAACGACTTCTATTCCTTCCTCTTTTAAGGAACGGCATGCCTGTGTACCTGCATAGTCAAATTCCGCTGCCTGTCCAATAACAATTGGACCGGAACCTATCATTAATACTTTTTTAATATCTGGATTTTTAGGCATTATTTCGTCACCTCCATCATTTTCAAAAATCTGTCAAATAAATATCCTGAGTCCTGCGGTCCAGGGCAAGCTTCCGGATGGAACTGTACTGTAAAAATGTTCTTTCCTGTATACTTTAATCCTTCATTTGTTTTGTCGTTGACATTGATAAATGCTGGAACAGCAATTTCCGGATTTAAGGTATCTGTATCAACTACATAGCCATGGTTCTGAGAAGAAATATATACTCTTCCTGTTTCCAAATCTTTTACAGGATGATTTCCTCCTCTGTGTCCATATTTCATTTTCTTTGTGTCTGCTCCTGTAGCAAGTGCCATAAGCTGATGCCCCAGACAAATAGCAAAAATAGGTACTTCAGAGTCATACAATTTTTTTATTTCTTCTATAATAGATGTACATTCCTTAGGATCGCCAGGTCCGTTAGAAAGCATAATTCCATCAGGATTTGTCTTCAGAATTTCCTCTGCTTTTGTAAAGGCGGGATAAATAGTTACTTCACAGCCTCTTTCATTTAAGGATTTTGCAATATTATCTTTTGCGCCAAAATCCATCAAAGCTACTTTAGGGCCTTCTCCCTTTAAAACTGTCTTTTCTTCACAGGTTACACATTCAACCACTTTTCCTGTGTTATATGCCTTTAATCTAGGAATAATTTCTTCTAATTTATACGCCGCATCTGTTGTAATCATTCCATTCATTGTACCCTTTTCTCTTAACAGCTTTGTAAGAGCTCTTGTATCTATTCCTGCAATTCCCGGAATATCATATTGCTTTAAAAAGTTCTGAATCGTATCTTCACTTCTGAAATTGCTTGGCATACGAGATAATTCTCTTACGATATAACCATCCGGCCATGGTCTTAAAGACTCCTGATCCTCATGGCAAATACCATAATTTCCGATTAAAGGATAGGTCATACAGACTGCCTGTCCTGCATAAGAAGGATCTGTAAGCACCTCTAAATAGCCTGTCATAGATGTATTAAAGACAATTTCACTGATGATTTCCTTTTTAGAACCAATGCTGGTTCCTGTAAAAACAGTTCCGTCTTCCAGTATCAAAAATGCTTTCATGCTTTCACCTGTCTTCCTTTCTGAGCGGCTCTTTTATAAAGCCCTATTTTTTCCCAAATTGCTAAAAGTTTATCACAACATATAGTAATTTTCAACCTTTTTTTTCATACTCTTGTGTAGAATATTCTCATAAAAAAACTTAAATTTTTTTCAAATTTACTGTTGACATTTTGAATAACATCATGTATTATATACCTTGTGCTTAAGACAGCACAAACTTAATAAGAAATGCAGGAGTGGCGGAATTGGCAGACGCGCAGGCTTCAGGTGCCTGT
>CAJKQE010000033.1 GCA_905201915.1 uncultured Lachnospiraceae bacterium | reverse complement strand
AAAAGAAGCAGGTGTGGTAGATTCCGGTGGACAGGGACTTTTAGAAGTGTTAAAAGGTGCTTTTGACGGATATCTGGGCAAAGAGATTGACATGAATTTTGAAAAACCGGCTCACGCAGTCATGAGCAAACCAGTATCTGCAGAAGAAAGTGATATTAAATTTGGTTATTGTACAGAATTTATTATTATGTTAGAAAAAGAGTTCCCTGAAAAAGAGGAAAAAGCTTTTAAAGAATATCTGTTATCTATTGGTGATTCTTTAGTAGTAGTGGCAGATGATGAGATTGTAAAGGTGCATGTACATACTAATGCACCTGGTGATGCAATTCAGAGAGCTTTGACTTATGGACAGCTTTCTAACATGAAGATTGACAATATGCGTTTAGAGCATCATGAACGTTTAATCAAGGATGCTGAGAAAGTAGCTGAACAGCAGGCAAAAGCAGAACCGGAAAAAGAAGTTGGATTTATTTCTGTATCTGTAGGAGAAGGTATGGGTGAGATTTTCCGTGAACTGGGGGCAGATTACCTCATTGAAGGCGGACAGACTATGAACCCAAGTACAGAGGACGTGCTTCAGGCAATTTCTCATGTAAATGCAAAAAATATATTTATTTTCCCGAATAATAAAAATATTATTCTGGCTGCAAATCAGGCAAGAGATTTGACAGAAGATAAAAACATTATTGTTATTCCTACGAAAACCATTCCTCAAGGTATTACAGCGATGATTTCTTATGTACCGGATAAGACAGTAGAGCAGAACACAGAGGAAATGTTAGAAGCCATGACACATGTAAAAACAGGTCAGGTGACTTATGCAGTACGTGATACAAAGATTGATGATAAAGAAATTCGTCAGGGCGATATCATGGGTATTGGTGACAAAGGAATTTTAGCAGTTGGACAGGGTATTGAAGATATTACTGTAGAAACTCTGAAAGAGATGGTAGACGAAGACACAGAAATTATCAGTATTTACTATGGTGCTGATGTTACAGAAGAAGATGCAGAACAGTTATGTGAGCGCCTTGAGGAATTGTATCCTGATTTTGATGTAGAAATCAATCAGGGTGGACAGCCTATTTATTACTATGTAGTTTCTGTAGAATAAGAGATGGACAGAGGAGCTGTTGGGGTTGTTGTACTTTATGCGATAGCCTTAACCGCTTCTTTTTTATGAGGATTTTTAAAATGAAGGAACAAGAAAGTATCCGAAATTTAAAAGGAATTGGGGAAAAAACAGAAAAACTTTTGGCAAAATTAGGGATTACTACCGTGGGGGATTTCCTCAGATATTATCCGAGAGAATATGATGAATATACAGAACCAGTAGGAGTTTCTCAGGTGGCAGCAGGAAAAAAATGTGCAGTGATTGGGAGACTTACAGGAAAAGTAGGAGTAAGAAATACAGGAAGACTTACCGTTGTGACTGCCACTTTAAAAGAAGAAAATTCTTTTTTGCAGCTTACCTGGTATAATATGCCTTTTTTACGCAATAATTTACAGTCTGGTGGGATTTATATTTTTAGAGGAATGGTGACAGAGAAAAATGGGCGAAGGACAATGGAGCAGCCTGAAATTTTTGGGAGAGAGGATTACAAGGTTCTGCTCCACAGTTTGTATCCTATTTATGGTCTGACAAAGGGATTAACCAATAAATTTATGGTAAAAACCATGCGCCAGATCTTGGAAAATAAAGAAATTATACAGGAATATCTTCCGGAGGAGTATAGAAACTATTATCAACTGGCAGAATATAACTATGCAGTTTCACATATTCATTTTCCAAAAGATAAGAAAGATTTACTTCTGGGTCATCATAGATTAGTCTTTGATGAATTTTTACTTTTTATTCTTTCTATTCGAATGATGAAAGAAAAGACGCAGGATACTCCAAATTCTTTTGCTATAAAACCTGTATGGGAAACAGAAAATGTGATTGATGGATTGCCTTATCCATTGACCAATGCGCAAAAGAGAGTCTGGAATGAAATTGAAAAAGATATGACAGGACATACATTGATGTCCAGACTGGTACAAGGAGATGTAGGGAGCGGAAAGACAATTATTGCATTTTTAGCAATGCTTCTGGCAGCCTTTAATGGATATCAGGCGGCGTTGATGGCTCCTACAGAGGTATTGGCAAAGCAGCATTTCAAGGAAATGAATAAATTGCTGGAGCAGCATCAATTACCATTAAAAACTGTTCTTCTTACAGGCTCTAATACAGCAAAGGAAAAAAGGGAGAGATATGCACAGATTGCTTCCGGAGAAGCAAAGCTTATTATTGGAACTCATGCATTGATACAGGAAAAGGTGGAGTATGAAAATCTGGCATTAGTAATTACAGATGAACAGCATCGTTTTGGAGTTCAGCAGAGAGAAGACTTATCGAAAAAAGGAACAAAGCCCCATGTATTAGTTATGAGTGCAACACCAATTCCAAGAACATTGGCAATTATTTTATACGGAGATTTAGATATTTCTGTCATGGATGAGTTGCCTGCAAAGCGGCTGCCTATTAAAAACTGTGTGGTAGATACTTCTTACAGACCTCGCGCTTATCATTTCATTCAAAAGCAGGTAGAAGAAGGACGGCAGGTATATGTGATATGTCCTATGGTAGAAGAGAGTGAAGGGCTGGAAGCAGAGAATGTTATTGATTACACACAGATTTTAAAAGATACTTTACCTTCCAATATTTCTGTCGCATATCTTCACGGAAGAATGAAGGCAGGAGAAAAGAATAAAATTATGGAAGACTTTGCTGCAAATAAAATACAGGTTCTGGTGTCCACAACGGTTATTGAGGTAGGAGTAAATGTACCCAATGCAACTGTGATGATGGTAGAAAATGCAGAACGTTTCGGACTTGCTCAACTTCACCAGCTGAGAGGACGGGTAGGACGAGGAGAACATCAGTCTTACTGTATTTTTGTGCAGGGAGGACAGGATACGGAGACAAAGGAGAGACTGGAAATTCTGGTGAAATCTAATGATGGATTTCAGATTGCAGGAGAAGATTTACGGCTGCGAGGGCCGGGAGATTTCTTTGGCATTCGTCAGAGTGGATTGATGGAGTTTAAAATTGCAGATGTTTATCAGGATGCAGAGATTTTAAAAGAAGCCAGTGAAGCAGCAGGAGCAATTTTAACCCTAGATCCGGATTTATCCTTACCACAGCATGAAAGATTGAGGGACAGACTTTTCTCTTATGGAAAAGAAAGAATGGAAACGCCGGGGATATAAAAAGGGACTTCCTTCTTTTTATTTTAGAAATAAGCAGAAGAAAATCCCTTTCTTTGGCTATTAAATTTTACAAATGATTTTTTTGTACATTAAAACTGCTGTGTGCTTCCGTTTCCAGACATCTGACGTTCCTGAGCTTCAATCATTTTTTTGACCATATATCCCCCAACGGAACCGTTCTGTTTAGATGTTAAGTTACCGTTGTAACCGTCTGTAAGAGGTACACCTAATTCGTTTGCAACCTCATATTTGAAGCGGTTTAATGCTCCCTTTGCTTCCGGTACAACTGCTTTGTTTGAAGAATTATTGTTAGACATTTTAATTTCCTCCTTTGGAATTTATTTTTGTTACAATGCTAGTATGTGATTTAAAAAAGTTTTTACACTAGAAGTTCTTTCAAGTTTTGACAAATTATGTGAATTGTATTACAATGAGTATTCGGATTTAGGGTTTCAAGTCGATTTTTTTGTGAAAGTACACAAAATTTGTAAAAAGTGTATAAAATGATAAAAAATAATTGCAAAAAGTTGGTGCTTTTGCTATAATAGACTCTGGAATACAAGAGAACCGGATGGTTTGATTGAATTAAAATAAATAAGGATTGATGTAAATGAATGTTGGAATTATAGCGCATAACAGTAAAAAAGCCCTGATTGAGGACTTCTGCATTGCTTATAAGAATATTTTGGCAAAGCATGAGATTTATGCAACAGGGACTACGGGACGCAGAATTGAAGAGGTTACAAATCTGCGTGTCCACAAATTCCTTCCGGGAAGCATGGGAGGAGATAAACAGTTTACAGAAATGATTGAGCGTGGAGATATTGATATGGTAATCTTTTTCTACAATCCGGCGATGATTGACGGCACGGAACCGGATGTATATCAGATATCCGGCTGCTGCGACCAGTACAATATTCCTATTGCAACGAATATTGCAACGGCAGAGTCTCTGATATTGGGACTGGAGCAGGGAGATTTGGATTACCGCTTAAACCGATAAAAGATACTGAAGAAGGAAAAACAGCTTATGAGAGTTATTGCAGGAAGTGCAAAAAGTATGCCTTTAAAAACAATTCCGGGTTTGGAAACCAGACCGACCACAGACAGGGTGAAGGAGACGTTATTTAATATGCTTCAGCCGTATTTGTGCGAATGTCGATTTTTGGATATTTTTGCGGGAAGCGGCGGAATTGGAATAGAAGCTTTAAGCAGAGGTGCACAGTTTTGTGTTTTTATTGAAAAAAACAGAAAGGCAGCAGCCGTAATTGAAGACAATTTGAAATTTACCAGACTGGCAGACAGAGGCGAGGTATGGTGCAAGGATGTGTTTCAGGCAGTAGCTTCTTTAGAAAATGAAGAACCGTTTGATTGTATTTTCATGGACCCGCCCTATAATCAGGAATTGGAAAAACAGGTTTTGGAGCTTTTAAAAGATGCAAAGTTTGTAAATGAGGATACCAGAATTATAGTGGAGGCTTCTTTGGAGACTGATTTCAGTTATCTGGAGGAGATGGGATTTTCTGTTGATAAAATCAAAAGATACAAGACAAACCAGCATATTTTTATTAGAAAGGCATAAAAAATGGTACGAGCAATTTATCCGGGAAGCTTTGACCCGGTAACTTACGGTCATTTAGATATTATAAAACGGGCGGCAAGCTTATTTGATGAGGTTGTTGTAGGAGTTTTGAATAATTCTGCAAAAAGTCCGTTGTTTTCTGTGGAAGAACGTGTTAATATATTAGAGAATGTAACAGAAGATATTCCCAACGTAAAAATTCAGGCTTTCGATGGGTTATCTGTTAATTTTGCACGAAGCTGCGAGGCAAAGGTAATTATTCGTGGTTTGAGAGCTTTTACTGATTTTGAATATGAATTACAGATGGCACAGACAAACCGCGTGTTGGCAACTGATGTGGATACTATGTTTTTGACTACCAGCCTTCAGTATGCGTATTTAAGTTCCACTACATTGAAGGAGGCAGCGTCCTTTGGAGCAGACATTTCAAATTTTGCACCGGATTTTGTAGTACGACAGGTGGAGGAAAAATACAGGCAGAGGCATTTGGGAAAAGAATACAATAAGGAGAAATAAAAGATGAGCAGCAGAATTGAACAGATTATTGAAGAAATTGAAGAATATGTGGAAAGTTGTAAATATCAGGCATTATCTACAACAAAAATTATTGTAAATAAAGAGGAAATCGAAGAGTTATTAAGAGAACTTCGCTTAAAAACACCCGATGAGATTAAAAGATATCAGAAAATTATCAGCAATAAAGATGCGATTTTAGCAGATGCACAGGCAAAAGCAGATAATATTATTGAAGATACTAAAAAACAGGTGCAGGAGATGGTGAAAGAGTCTGAAGTTATGCAGCAGGCTTATGCACAGGCAAATGAAACAATTAATAGTGCAAATCAGCAGGCTCAGGCAATTATTGATGCAGCTACGAATGATGCAAATACATTGCGTTTAAGTGCCGTATCTTATACGGATGAAATGATGGCAAATATGGGACAGCTTGCCAGCAATATGTTAGAGGATGCAGCAGCAAAATACAATGACTTTGTTCAGGCATTGCGTAATTCCTTAGAAGTTATTAACCAGAACAGAGCCGAGTTATCTCCTCAGCTTGTTCAGAATAATGAAGCTCCAGTTCAGGAAGAAGAGTCTACAGCTTCTTATCAACCGGACGACTTAGACTTAGATGACGATTTAGATGATGACTTTGACGATTTTGACTAAGCAAAAAGCTATGATAAAGGTACAGACGAAACTACATAGTTTTCCTTTTATGTAAGAGAAAAATGGCAAGTCTGTATTTGCGAGCATAGATTTTGTTTGTGCGGCTACGCTTAAGCCGCCAAAAGAAGTAAATGCAAGAATAAGAGGATAGAGAAAATCAAATTCCCAAGGAGCTTTTGATAAAGCTGCATTTCCGGTAGTCATTTCCGTAAGTCCTTGTAGAAAATAGCTAAGGATAGGAAAAGAGCGAAAGATAATGCTGGAAATTCCCTGAAGGATAGAGAAAATTAAAATGTATCCTCCCAGTTTTGTAATTGTTTCAAAACCGTTCATAATAGAGGTATCCAGAATTTCTCCGAGGAAATCGGAGCTGGATATCTCTTTTTTCTTTTTTTCGAGATAAGGAAATTCCGTATTTTTTTTAGGACGAAAAAGAAAAGAGCATAAAAAACCGGAACTGTAAAGAATAAAATAGGTAGGGAAAATCAGGTGTGTATTTTTAAAAAGCCCCATACATAAATAAGAAGATAAAAAGGAAGGTCCCGGGAAACATGCAAAGGTCAATAGGTAGGAGGCCTCTTCTTTCGAGATACAATGCTCTATGTAAAGGTCTGCGGTAATTTTGGCGCCCATGGGATATCCACAGAAAATTCCCATGCATAACGCATAAGCGCCTGATGGTGATAGAGCAAAACCCTTTTTCCAAAATTTTTTGGGGGCTTCAAAAAGTTTGTCCAGTACTCTGGTTTTGATGCAGATATTGGATAAAATCATAAAAGGTAAAAGAGAAGGTAGAAGGGTATAGAACCATAACATAAGTCCTGCTTTGGCATAGGAAAATGCCTGAGAGGGAAATAATAAGAGAAAAAATAAAAAAAACAGTAAAGCAAAAGGAAGAATTATTTTTTTCATGAAAAATCCCAGAGTTTTTATCTAAAATATATGTGAGAAGAAATAGAATATTCAAGTTTTTCCGGAAAGCTTGATATTTTTTTCAATCTGTGTAAGAATGAAGAAAGAAAAGAAACAGGAGGAAACAGAAATGGCAGTATTAGAACATTTACAGCCTGAAAGGGTATTTTATTATTTTGAGGAAATCAGCAAAATCCCTCATGGTTCAGGGAATACAAAGGAAATCAGTGATTATCTGGTAAATTTTGCCCATTCCCATAACTTACGCTGTATTCAGGATGATGATAATAATGTAATTATTTTTAAAGAAGCTTCGAAAGGGTATGAAAATGCACCTACCGTTATGCTTCAGGGACACATGGATATGGTCTGTGAAAAAACAACAGACAGCACACATGATTTTACAAAAGATCCTTTAGAACTTCGGATAGAAGGTGATTTTGTTTCTGCAACAAATACTACTTTGGGCGGTGATAATGGAATTGCTGTTGCTTATGGACTGGCAATTATGGAAGATACTACTCTTTCACATCCGGCACTGGAGTTAGTAATTACTGTAGATGAGGAAATCGGACTTTTAGGAGCAGCTTCTATTGATACAACCCCTTTAAAAGCAAAATATTTAATCAATCTGGATTCTGAAGAAGAAGGATATATTTGTGCAGGCTGTGCAGGAGGTATGACAGCGGTTTCAGAAATTCCTGTTCGCTATCAAGAGTATACAGATTATAAATGGAGAATAAAAGTGTCAGGACTTTTAGGCGGTCATTCCGGTGCAGAAATTGATAAAAACAGAGCAAATGCTACGTTGCTTTTGGCACGTTTTCTTCATGAAGGAAAAGAAATGATAGAGTATTCTATTTCAGAACTTTTCGGAGGACAGAAGGATAATGCAATTCCAAGAGAAGCAGAAGCTTTAGTATTGGCTTCAAAAGAGGAAGGCGAGAAGCTTTCTGCTTATGCGGCAGCTTATACAGAAGCACTGAGAAAAGAATATACAGGAAGTGATGAGGAAATTACCATTACAATAGAAGGAGAAGGACAGGGTACAGAACCGGTACTTCATCCGGTAAGTCAAGAAAAAGTGTTGTTTTTCCTTTTAAACTATCCTAATGGAATTCAGAAAATGTGTGGTTTTATTGATGGACTGGTAGAGACCTCCTGCAATGTGGGAATTACAAAACTTACTCCTGCTGCATTGAGTTGTTCTGCCAGTGTGAGAAGTTCTGTAGGTACAGCAAAGAAAGCTCTGGCTGATAAGATTGCATATCTCACAGAGTTTTTAGGTGGTACTTTTACTATAGAAGGAGAATATCCTGCATGGGAATTTAAACAGGATTCCAAGCTTCGTCAGGTATTGGTAGATGTATATCAGGAAATGTATGAGAAAGAGCCGGTAGTTAATGTAATTCATGCCGGTTTGGAATGTGGTTTATTTTATGAAAAAATCGCAGAACTGGACTGTGTTTCTATAGGTCCTGACATGCAAGACATTCATACTTCCGAAGAGAAGCTTTCAATTTCTTCCGTAGAGCGTGTATGGAAATACCTTTTAGAAGTTTTAAAAAGAATAAAAGAATAATGTCATAATTGCCTTCGTTTGCGCATAGAATGATATGTAATGGTAAGAACATAGTTACCGGAATATCTTGTGTGTAAACGGAGGTTTTTTGTGCTGAAAAAACTACTGTTATTATGTATGATTTTGTTCTTAAATGTAAATCTTACAGGGGAATTAAAAGAAAAAGCCTCTTTAGAGGAACTAAGCCAGAGGGGACTTCCTGTAAAAAGCATGGAAAGTGCAGGAGTTTCCAAAGCAGATATGGAAAGATATTTGATTTTTTGGGAGGACTTAAAATGTTTTCCTGTTGCAGGGCGGATTAATACAAAAACAGAAACTTTTTCTTATGAAAACAGTTGGCATGAAAAAAGGCATTACGGAGGGGAACGTTCTCATGAGGGATGTGATATTTTCCCTAAAGATGCAAAAACGGATTATTATCCGATTTTAAGCATGACAGATGGGATGGTAGAAAAAATCGGTTGGCTTCCTCTGGGGGGTTATCGCATAGGTGTTCGAAGTCCGGGAGGTGGATACTTTTATTATGCACATCTGTCATCTTATGCAGAAAATTTCTGTGAAGGGGATCAGGTAAAAGCAGGAGAAATTTTAGGATTTTTAGGAGATACAGGATATGGAGAAGAAGGGACAACAGGAAAATTTCCGCCACATCTTCATCTAGGAATTTACATATCTGCAAAAGGCAGAGAAGAATATCCTTTAAATCCTTATCCGGTGCTGCAGTTCTTACAAGAGAAGCAGAAAAATTTTTTCTATTAAAAAGAAAAGAAGTATGCTATACTTTAATGATAGTTAAGGAGTCATGTTTTATGGAAATACGTTTATGGCGTGAATTGCTCATTCCTTATGAACTTGCAGTGAAAGATTTAGTTATGAAATTTAAACTGCTGAAAAAAGAACACAGGGAGAAAAATCTTTATTCTCCTATTGAACAAGTGACCGGTCGTGTAAAATCAATTAACAGTATTCTGGAAAAAATGCAGGATAAACATGTTTCTTGGGATGAACTGGAAGAAAAGATCGAGGATATTGCCGGCGTGAGGATTATTTGTCAGTTTTGCGAAGATATTGAAAAGGTGGCATCTCTGATTCGAAACCGCAGTGATATGAAAGTGCTGGAAGAAAAAGATTATGTGACACAGGGAAAGGACAGTGGTTATCGAAGTTATCATATTATTGTGTCTTACTGTGCAGAAACTCTGGCAGGAAAAAAGGAAATTCATGTAGAAATTCAAATTCGGACTTTGGCAATGAATTTCTGGGCAACCATAGAACACTCTTTGCAGTATAAATATAAAGGAAATGTGCCGGCAGATCTTGCAAACAGATTAACAGAAGCTGCAAATTCCGTATTGAAGTTGGATGAGGAAATGTCGCTTGTACGCAGTGAGGTTATGGATGCACAGAAGTCCATGCTTCATCAGTCTAATCTGATAGCAGATATTTTGAATAATATAGAAAATCTTTATTATTATGCAAATCGCAGGGAAACCAGCAAAATATTAGAAGAATTTTATAAGGTGTATCAGGAAAAGAATTCTAAAAAGCTGGAAAGTTTTTACAAGGAACTGGATTTTATTGCAGAGGGATGCCGTGCACAGGCATTGATATACGAAGATATATAGGATAAAGGATAGAGGAAGTATGATAAATTTACCGGAAGAATACGAGAAGGAAATGCGCAGTTTATTGGGGATAGAGTTTGAGGAATACAAGAAAACGTATGAACAGCCTGTCCGACAGGGACTGCGCTTTAATCCTTATAAATTGACAAAACCTGTATGGGAAGAAATGATGCCTTTTGAAAAAGAACAGATTCCCTGGGTAGAAAACGGATAT
Organism: uncultured Lachnospiraceae bacterium; assembly: GCA_905201915.1. Taxonomy (GTDB): domain Bacteria; phylum Bacillota; class Clostridia; order Lachnospirales; family Lachnospiraceae; genus Blautia. The sequence goes on along the minus strand of CAJKQE010000033.1, from coordinate 11,186 downwards.
TATGTTCATGCAGAGGAAAAGGATGGAAATCCCGCAAGACATCCTTATTATTTTGCAGGGCTTTATTATCTGCAGGAGCCCAGCGCTATGACACCTGCCAGCCGTCTGGAGGTTCAGCCTTATGATAAGGTATTGGATTTGTGTGCAGCTCCCGGGGGAAAAGCTACAGAGCTGGTGTGCAGATTGCAGGGAAAAGGGATTTTGCTGGCAAATGATTTGAGCAACAGCAGGGCAAAAGCTCTTTTGAAAAATCTGGAGCTTACCGGAGCACCAAATTTTTATGTTACCAGTGAAGAGCCTGTAAAACTGGTCAAAAACTTCCCGGAATTTTTTGACAAAATTTTAATTGATGCTCCTTGCTCAGGGGAGGGGATGTTTCATAAAGAACCGAAAATGGCAGAGTATTGGCTAGAGAAATCTCCGGATTATTATGGAAAAATTCAAAAGGAACTGATTATTCAGGGAGCACAGATGCTAAAACCGGGAGGTAAAATGCTGTATTCTACCTGTACTTTCTCGAAAAAGGAGAATGAGGAGACGATTGCTTATTTACTGGAGCAGTGTGAAGATATGGAGGTGCTTACACCTTCCGGTTACGAAGGCTTTTCAGAGGGATTTCCTTTAGAAGGAAAAAGTGATGAAATATGCAGTCAGCTAAAGAAATGTGTGCGGATTTTTCCTCATAAAATGCCAGGAGAAGGACATTTTTTGGCATTGCTGCAGAAGAAAGAAAAGGATAAAAAGAGTACACCAAAGAAAATATCAACTGCAAAGAAGGAAGAAAAGTTAGATGCTTGTGTAGAAGAATTTTTAAAAATGGTATCTTTTGATTTTTCCCATGGAAGGATAAAAAAGGAAAAAGACAAGCTATATTTTTTACCCGGAGATATAGAAATGCCGAAGCTTCGCTATTTGCGTACAGGTCTTTATCTGGGAGAGATGAGAAAAAATCGTTTTGAGCCCAGTCAGGCTTTGGCAATGGCATTATCACCAAAGACATTTTCTTCTTGTGTCATGCTCTCTTCTAAAGATATTCGGACTGTAAAATATTTAAAGGGAGAAACCATTGATGTGACAGATTTAAAGTCTATGGGAGAAAAAGGCTGGCAGCTAGTCTGTGTAGATGGTTATTCTCTGGGATTTGGAAAGTTGGACAGAGGAATTTTAAAAAATAAATATTATCCGGGCTGGAGAATGCAATAATGGGAAAAATAAGATTAGATAAATATTTAGCAGATATGGGGCTGGGTACGAGAACAGAGGTAAAAAAAGATATAAAAAGAGGCAGGATTTCTGTAAATCAGGAAATTATCAAAAGTCCTGAATACAAAATAGATATACAGACAGATGTGGTTTTGGCAGATGGAAAAGAAATTGCTTATGAGAAAATGGTTTATTATATGTTAAATAAGCCTCAAGGCGTGGTATCTGCCACAGAGGACAGACGGGATAGGACAGTTTTGGAGCTCATTCAGGAGAAAAAAAGAAAAGATTTATTTCCTGTGGGACGTCTGGATAAAGATACGGAAGGACTGCTGCTGATTACCAATGACGGAGAATTGGCACATAATCTGTTAGCGCCTAAAAAGCACGTAGATAAAAAATATTTTGTTCGTTTAAAGAATGCTTTATCTGAGGAAAACAGAAAACATTTAGAAGAAGGCGTGGATATTGGAGAAGACAAGCTGACTATGCCTTCGCAAGTATTTCTTTTAAATGAGGAAAAAAATGAAGTTGAAATTATTATTCGAGAAGGAAAGTTTCATCAGATAAAAAGAATGTTTCATGCAGTGGAAAATGAAGTGGTATTCTTGAAACGGCTATCTATGGGAAGTCTGGTATTGGATGAAAATCTTTTGCCGGGAGAATATCGTTTGTTGACACCAGAGGAGATTGTGAGGTTGAAAGAAAATGCTTAAGAATATAAAAGCAGTAATATTTGATTTAGACGGAACATTAGTAGACTCTATGTGGATGTGGAAATCTATAGATGTAGAATATTTAGGGAAAAAGGGAATAGCCGTACCTGCGGATATTCAGGCGTTTCAGGAAGAATTGGAAGGTATGGGATTTACGGAAACAGCGGTTTTCTTTAAAAACAGATTTCAAATTGAAGACTCTTTAGAAGAAATTAAAAAGACCTGGATTTTGATGGCAGAGGAAAAATATTCCAAGGAAGTTCCTCTAAAACCAGGAGTGAGAGAATTCTTAGAAGAATTGAAAAATAGAAATATACCCGTTGGAATTAGTTCCAGCAATAGCAGGGACTTGATTGTAACTGTTTTGAAAGCTCATGGGATTGAAAAGTATTTTGACTGTATTACTACTTGTTGTGAAGTGCCAAACAGCAAACCGGCGCCTGATGTCTATTTAAAGACAGCAGAAGGGCTGAAGGCTGAGCCAAAAGATTGTCTTGTTTTTGAAGATGTGCCTATGGGAATTATGGCGGGAAAGAATGCGGGAATGCAGGTATGCGCTGTGGAAGATGCTTACAGTAAAAGGCAAGAGGCAGAAAAACGCAGACTTGCAGACTATTACATAGAGGATTATTATGAGGTATTAAATTTATGAGTACAAAATTTTTGCCTGTGACAAAAAAGGAAATGGAAACCAGAGGTATTTGGCAGCCGGATTTTGTCTACATTTGCGGGGATGCTTATGTGGATCATCCTTCTTTTGGAGCAGCCATTATTACTAGACTTTTGGAAAGTCGTGGGTATTCTGTGGGAATGATTGCACAGCCTGATTGGAGAAAAAAGGAGAGCATTGCAGTTTTTGGAGAACCCAGACTTGGATTTTTGGTTTCAGCAGGAAATATGGATTCTATGGTTAACCATTATACTGTAGCAAAAAAACATCGCAAACAGGATGCTTATTCTCCGGGTGGACAAATGGGACTGCGTCCGGACAGAGCAGTAACTGTATACAGTAATTTAATTCGTCAGACGTATAAGCATACACCTATTATTTTGGGTGGAATAGAAGCTTCTCTTAGAAGATTGGCACATTATGATTACTGGTCTGATGGAATGAAACGCTCTGTTTTAATGGATTCAGGGGCAGATTTGATTTCTTATGGAATGGGAGAACGGAGTATTCTGGAAATTGCAGAAGCATTGGATAAAGGTTTTCCGGTAAGTTCCATTACTTTTATTCCGGGAACAGTATATAAGACAAAAGAAATGCCAAAGGGAGAAGTTTTACCTTCTTATGAGCAGCTCTGTGAAAATAAAAAAGCTTATGCAGATAGTTTTCGTATACAGTATGAAAATACAGATGCCTTTTCAGGGAAAGTTCTTATAGAAAGTTACGGAAACAGAGGGTTTGTAGTTCAAAACCCTCCATCTAAACCATTGAGTCAGAAAGAAATGGATGAGGTTTACGACTTGCCCTATGCAAGAACTTACCATCCTATGTATGAAAAGCAGGGAAAAATTCCTGCAATTGAAGAAATTAAATTTAGTATTACCAGTAATAGAGGCTGTTTTGGAGGATGTAATTTCTGTGCATTGGCTTTTCATCAGGGGCGAATTGTCCAGACCAGAAGTCATGCTTCTATTATAGAGGAAGCAAAATCTTATGTAACAGAAAAGGATTTTAAGGGATATATTCATGATGTAGGAGGCCCTACGGCAGACTTCCGTCATCCTTCCTGTAAGAAACAGGAGACAAAAGGGGTATGTACCAATAAGCAGTGTTTGTTTCCAAAACCTTGTAAAAATCTGGAAGTTGACCATAAAGATTATTTGGAGCTTCTTCGAAAATTGCGGAATGTGTCAGGGGTGAAAAAAGTTTTTATACGTTCGGGTATTCGTTTTGATTATGTGAATGCAGACGTATCTTCCGTATTTTTGGAAGAACTGGCAAAATATCATGTCAGCGGACAGCTTCGTGTAGCACCGGAGCATATATCCGATGAAGTGTTGTATTACATGGGAAAACCGGAACATGCAGTTTACCAGCAGTTCTTAAAAAAGTTTGAAAAGGCAAATGCAAAATCTGGAAAGAAACAATATGTAGTTCCTTATCTTATGTCTTCTCATCCGGGCTGTACCATAAAAGAGGCTGTAAAATTGGCAGAATATGTGAGGGACATGGGATTTACACCGGAGCAGGTACAGGATTTTTATCCTACACCATCTACGATGTCTACTTGTATGTATTACACAGGCATAGATCCAAGAACAGGAAAGAAGGTTTATGTACCGAAAACTACTAAGGAAAAATCCATGCAGAGAGCTTTGCTTCAATACAAAAATCCGGAAAATTATGAATTGGTAAAAGAGGCTTTACTTCTGGCAGGAAGAAAAGATTTAATTGGTTTTGATAAAAAATGCTTAATTCGTCCAAGGGGAATGGCAAAAAAAGAACAAGGCGGAAAAAAACCTGTGGCAAAGAAAAAGAAATCCATTCGAAATGTACATAAGAGGAAGGGATAATTTATGAAAATTGCAGTGATTACAGGTGCTTCTTCCGGTATGGGAAAGGCTTTTACCAGACAGATTGCAAAAAAATATAAAGAGTTGGATGAGATATGGGTAATTGCCAGAAAAAAAGAGGTTTTAGAGAAATTGAAAAAGGAAATTCCCAAACTATGTATTTTGTCTATGGATTTAACAGACAGACAGGCTTTGGATGAATTTTGTGAGCTTTTGAAAAGAAAAAAACCATGTATTCAACTTTTGGTAGAAAGCGCAGGAATGGGAATTCAAAGAAAGGTAGAAGATACTGCCGTAGACCAACTGTGTCAGATGACAGAATTAAATTGTACAGCACTGACAGCATTTATAAGCCTTTGCCTTCCTTATTGCAAAAAGGGCAGTCGTATTATATGCCTTTCCAGTGGTGCAGCATTTGTTCCTCAGCCTGGATTTGCAGTGTATGCGGCTTCTAAAGCTTATGTGCTCTCTTTTGCGAGAGCGCTGGGAGTTGAGCAAAAGGGAAGAATTGTGGTTACAGCAGTGTGTCCGGGACCTGTAGATACCCCTTTTTTAGAAAAAATGGGCGGAAAGGAAAATATGCCTTTTTATAAAAAGCCTTTTATTGCCGATGCAGAAGCTGTGGTGGAAAAGGCTCTAAAAGACAGCGAAAGAGGACGGGAGATTTCTGTGTATGGTTTTTCTATGAAAGCTTTGCGAGTGGTATGTAAATTTATACCCAGAAAGTTTATTATGCATTTTATGTGAAAAAGAAATCCCTAAGGAGCGAAAAAAATGAAAGATAAAGAAAAGAAAATACAAAAAGGAGATTTTGGATATATCAAAAATCAGCAGAAGAGGCGTGTGATTTATACATTGCTTGCTTTTGCGCCGCCTTTAATTATGTTTTTTACAGGACTTGCCATATATGGTGAAAGAAAGAATGTCTTTACTGTATTTGCAGCAGTGGCATGTCTGCCTGCATGTAAATTTGCAGTAGGTATGATTATGATGCTTATGCAAAAGCCTATGAAAGAAGAAGATTATCGGGAGATTGAAAAGCATAGACATGGATTGGTATGTGGTTATGAATTTGTAGTTTCTGCTTATGAAAAGCAGTCCTTTCTGGACTCTGTTGCAATTTGCGGAAACACAGTAGCAGGATACACCAGCAAAGAAAAAACAGATACTGCTTTTGTAGAAAAACATATACAGGATATTTTAAGGCAGAATGGATTTTATGTCAGCGTGAAAATTTTCAGAAAGTTGGGAGATTATACGAAACGTCTGGAAACTATGTGGGAACATCGGGAAGCGCTGGAAAAGGATATTAAATTTAAACCTGATCCAGATGAACCTGAACTTACAAGAAATGAAAAAATAAAAAGGGTAATTTGTGCAATTTCCCTTTAGGAGAAACGATGAAACAATTATTAGTGAAAGAATTAGAAAGTGGTCAAAGGCTTGATAAATTTCTGGGAAAATATTTAAAAGAAGCGCCCAAAAGCTTTATTTACAAAATGCTTCGAAAGAAAAATATTACACTGAATGGTAAAAAAGCTACAGGAAATGAAAAATTGCAACCGAATGATGAAATTAAATTATTTTTATCCGATGATACATTAGAAAAATTCTGTGGGGAAGAAAAAAGCAGCAACCTGACTGAGCTGGATATTGTATATGAAGACAGTTATGTGTTATTTGTAAATAAACCGGCTGGAATGTTATCTCAGAAAGCTGAAAAAGATGACGTATCTCTGGTAGAATATATAACCGGCCATTTGTTAAAAAATAAATCCTTGACAAAGGATGATTTAAGGACTTTTCGACCGGGGATATGCAATCGTTTAGACAGAAATACCAGTGGTCTCGTGGCAGCAGGAAAGACAGTTCAGGGACTTCAGGAGATGTCTCAGTGGTTTAAGGAAAGAAATTTGCATAAATATTACTTGACATTGGTAAAAGGAAAAGTAGAGAGACCTGCTCATATTAAAGGGTATCTTTGGAAGGATGAAAAGAATAATAAAGTAGTTGTATATCAGGAAAAGAGGGAGGGAAGCCTTCCTATTGAAACAAAATATGAACCTTTAGGTATTTCAAAAAATGGAGATACGCTTTTAAAGGTAGAGCTTTTAACAGGGCGTTCTCATCAAATCCGAAGTCATCTAGCCGGGATTGGTCATCCGGTTATCGGAGATTGGAAATATGGAGAAAAAGATAAAAATGAAAGCTTTCGGAAAAAATATGGAGTTGAATATCAATTACTTCATGCATGGAAATTAATCTTTCCGAAAACAAATGGGATTTTAAAAGAACTGTCGCTAAAAACAATCACAGCGGATGTACCTGAAAAATTCCAAAAAGTATTAAAAGGGGAAGGTCTTTTAGAATTTGCATCAGAAAAAAATAAGGGAGATGTTAAGAAACATGAGTAAGCCAGTTGTAAAAAATTCAATATGGAAGGAACTATGGGAATATATCAAAATGATTATTTTTGTAATAGTGGTGGTATTGATTGTTAATAATGTTTTGCTTATTAATGCCAGAGTCCCTTCAGAGTCTATGGAAAAAACGATTATGACAGGAGATCGCTTTTTTGGAAATCGTTTGGCATATCTTTTCAATGATCCAGAGCGATTTGACATTGTAGTGTTTAAATATCCTGATGATGAGAGCCAGTTGTTCGTTAAAAGAGTGATTGGTCTGCCAGGAGAAACTGTGGAAATTAGGGAAGGAAAAGTCTATATTAATGGCTCTGATACACCTTTGGACGACAGTTTTACACCGGAAACACCTATGGGAAATTATGGTCCTTATGTTGTACCGGAAGGCAGTTATTTTATGTTAGGAGATAATCGTAAGCATTCCGGAGACTCCCGTTTCTGGAAACAGCCTTATGTAGAAAAAGATAAGATTGTGGGAAAAGCCATATTACGGTATTTTCCGGGTATTAAAATACTGAAATAGGAGAAAAAATATGGCAACTTGGAATTCCAGAGGACTTCGCGGTTCTACTTTAGAGGAACTTATTAATCGAACCTGTGAGCAGTATCGGGAAAAGGGGTTGGCGCTTATTCAGAAAGTGCCAACTCCCATTACACCGGTGCGTATTGACCAACAAAGCAGGCACATTACTTTGGCATATTTTGACCAGAAAAGTACAGTGGACTATATAGGTGCTGTACAGGGAATTCCTGTATGTTTCGATGCAAAAGAGTGTAATACCGATAAATTTCCCTTACAAAATATTCATGCGCATCAGGTGGAATTTATGAAAGATTTTGAGAAACAGCAGGGAATTGCATTTTTGATTTTATATTTTTCTCACAGAGATGAAATTTATTATATGCCTTTTGCTCAGGTTTTGAAATTTTGGGAAAGAGGCAGAAATGGTGGTTTGAAACACTTTAAATATACAGAACTTGAGAATCAATGGTTTTTGAAAAAGACAGGAAATATTTTAGTTCCTTTTTTAGAAGGGATACAAAGAGATTTAGAACAAAGATAAAGAGTAGTTGTGTTGAATGTATAAATATTCATAATAGATACATTTAATGCATCTGCTCTTTTTGTTTTTTTGTTAATACAAAGTCGTTGACAGAAAATAAAGATTGTGGTAAAATTCAGTGGAAAAGTGAAATTTTTAACGAATTTCATTGCTGATTTAAAGTGATATTTCTATACTACAAAAAACAACAGGAGTGATACGTAAAATGAAGAACACACACAGAGACAAGATTGTAGTTATTGGTGCCGGAAATGTAGGGGAAGCCATTGCTTATACATTGATGGTAAGAAAACAGGCGAATGACATTGTCTTAATTGATGTAAATGAAGACAGAGCCAAAGGTGCTGCGATTGATATTGCACATGGTACCAGCTTCCATAAGCAGGTATGGGTAAGACAGGGCGGCTATGAAGAATGTAAGGATGCACAGATGATTATTATCACAGCAGGAATTGCAAGAAAACCGGGACAGACTCGTCTGGAGCTTGCAAAGACAAATGTATCCATTGTTCGTAGTATCACAGAAAATATTATGAAGTACGCGAAAAATCCACTTCTTTTGGTTGTTTCTAATCCAGCAGATATCATTACAAAGGCTGTTCAGGAAACATCAGGACTTCCGGCAAACCGTGTAATTGGAACAGGTACTTCCTTAGATACAGCAAGATTTCGTTATAATATAAGTACAAAACTTCATGTAAACGTAGAAGATATCCAGGCATATATTGTTGGTGAACATGGTGATAGTCAGGTTGCAGTTTGGAGTTCAGCCATGGTAGGTGGTTTCCCGATTGAAGATTATGCAAAACAGGTGGGAGTGACACTTGACAAAAAGGAAATTGCAGAACATACTAAGAATGGTGGCGCAGAAGTTATCGGATTAAAAGGTGCAACATTCTATGGAATTGCAATGTCCGTTTCCAATATTGTAGAAGCGATTATGAAAGATGACAGTGCAATCCTTCCAGCTGCATGTGTTCTGGATGAAAGCTTTGGTGAATGGGCAGGAGTTGCAGTTTCTTTACCATGCCGTCTTGGATGGGAAGGAATTGAAACATGTCTGAGAATACCGATGAATGAAGAAGAACAAGTGGCTATGAACAAATCTGTAGCAATTTTAAAAGATTTCTGGGCACAGGTAAAAGAACAGTAGAAAAAGGAGATTATGACAATGGACAAAAAAGAATTTGCATTAAAACAGCATGAAGACTGGAAAGGAAAAATTGAGGTTATCAGCAGAGCAAAAATCCAGACACCGGAAGAATTAGCAGTTGCTTATACACCGGGAGTTGCTGAACCATGTCTGAAAATTTCAGAAGATGTAGATTTGTCTTATAAATATACACGCCGTGGTAACATGGTAGCTGTAGTGACAGATGGAACTGCTGTTCTTGGTCTTGGGGATATCGGACCGGAAGCAGGTATGCCGGTAATGGAAGGAAAATGTGCATTATTTAAAACTTTTGCAGATGTAGATGCATTTCCATTATGTGTACGTTCCAAAGATGTAGATGATATTGTAAAAATAGTTAGTTTATTAGCAGGAAGCTTCGGTGGAGTAAACTTAGAAGATATTTCTGCTCCAAGATGTTTTGAAATTGAAAGAAAATTAAAAGAATGCTGTGATATCCCGATTTTCCATGATGATCAGCATGGAACAGCTGTTGTAACAGCAGCAGCTTTAATCAATGCCTTAAAATTAGTAGGAAAAAATCTGGAAGATATCAAGGTAGTTACTTCCGGAGCGGGCGCAGCAGGTATTGCAATCATTAAACTTTTAGTAAGTCTGGGACTGAAAAATGTAGTAATGTGTGACCGTCAGGGCGCTATCTACAAAGGAAGAGAAAACTTAAATGCAGAAAAAATGGAAATGGCTGAAATCTGTAATCAGAACATGGAAAAAGGTACTTTAGAAGAAGTATTAAAAGGTGCAGACGTGTTTATCGGTGTTTCCGCACCAGGTACTGTTACAGAAGAAATGGTGAAGAATATGGCTGAAAAACCAATTCTTTTCCCAATGGCAAACCCAATTCCTGAAATTATGCCTGAATTAGCAAAGAATGCAGGAGCAGCTGTGGTAGGTACAGGAAGAAGTGATTTCCCAAATCAGATTAACAACGTTTTAGCATTCCCTGGAATTTTCCGTGGAGCGTTAGATGTTCGTGCAAAAGATATTAATGATGAAATGAAAGTAGCGGCAGCTTATGCCATTGCAAACTTAATCGAAGAAGATAAATTAAATCCGGACTATATCATTCCAAATCCATTTGATGAACGTGTAGCACCGGCAGTAGCAAAAGCAGTAGCAGAAGCAGCAAGAAAAACAGGTGTGGCTAGAATTTAATTTTTGGCAGAACTGTAAATAAGAACAGGAGTCCCTGTATGAAACTTGATTTGTTTCATACAGGGACTCCTGTTTTATTTGAGTATTATTTCTGTTTATGATAAAATGTTTTCATAAACGGGCGTAAGCCTGACTTGAGGAGGAAGAGAATGGAGAAACTGAACTATAGGAGAACTTTTTTTATTGGGCTTGCATTTTTATCTATTTGCGCTTTTTGGCAGATGTACGATAATGTTATTCCGCTGATTTTGCAAAATACATTTCATTTGAATGAAACATTTACAGGAGCCATTATGGCAGCGGACAATATTCTGGCGGTCTTTCTACTTCCTTTTTTTGGAACATTGTCTGATAAAGCCAATACTCGATTAGGTAAGAGAACACCTTTTATTATTGTAGGAACATCTATTGCAGTTTTATTTTTAATGGTTTTGCCTTTTGCGGATAAAAAGCAGAATTTTATCATGTTTGTGATATGTCTTGCCGTTTTATTAGTGGCAATGGGATTTTATCGCTCTCCTGCAGTGGCATTGATGCCTGATTTGACACCAAAACCTTTGAGAAGTAAGGCAAATGCAGTGATTAATTTAATGGGTGCTATTGGGGGTGTATATACTCTTCTTCTTATTCGTTTTCTGGTAAAAGGAGGAACAAGCCCGGATTATACAGCAGTTTTTGCCGGGGTTGCTTTTCTTATGGTAGTTGCTGTGATTTTGCTGGTTGTAACTGTAAAAGAAAAGAAAATTGCAGCAGAAATTGAAAAAGAGGAAATCGAAGAAGAAGAGATTGCAGGGGAAACAGTAGCTGCAAATACGAAAGAATTGCCAAGATCAGTGAAGAAAAGTCTGTATATGATTTTACTTTCTATTTTTTTCTGGTTTGCAGCATATAATGCGGTTACTACAGCTTTCTCAAG
>CAJKQE010000032.1 GCA_905201915.1 uncultured Lachnospiraceae bacterium | reverse complement strand
TGTTCCACAAATGGAGGAAATCTAAAATGGCAAAATATAGAAAATTGGGCAGAACATCTGACCAGAGAAAAGCGTTACTGAGAAACCAGGTAACAAACTTACTGTATCATGGAAAAATCGTTACTACTGAAACCAAAGCAAAAGAAGTTCGCAAAATTGCAGAAGGTCTGATTGCAATGGCAGTTCGTGAAAAAGATAACTTTGAAACCGTTACTGTTACAGCAAAAGTTGCCCGCAAAGACGCAGAAGGCAAGAGAGTAAAAGAAGTTGTAGACGGAAAGAAAGTTACTGTATACGATGAAGTACAGAAAGAAATCAAGAAGGATGCTCCTTCCAGATTACATGCCAGAAGACAGATGTTAAAAGTTCTTTACCCAGTAAAAGAAGTTCCAACAGCTGCAGCTGGTAAAAAGAAAAACACAAAAGAAGTTGATTTAACAGAAAAATTATTTACAGAAATCGCACCAAAATATGCAGATCGTAACGGTGGTTACACAAGAATTATCAAAATCGGACCACGTAAAGGTGACGCAGCGATGGAAGTAGTTCTGGAATTAGTATAATAATAACAGAAAAATAGGGCTGAGATGCAAATATTGTGTCTCAGCCACTTTTTATTTACCTTTTGCTTGTCTAATTTTTATAAAAGTAGTACAATAAAAAATCGAAGAAAAAAATAGGAGGACTGTCGTATGGGGAAAAAAATGCTTTTTATATTTAATCCAAGGTCTGGAAAAGGCAGCATTAAAAACCGCCTTATGGATATTCTGGATATTTTCGTGAAAGGTGGATATGAAATTACCGTTCACCCTACACAGGCCTATATGGACGGACTAAAGGTGACAAAAAGAAAAGCAGGAGATTATGATATTGTAGTTGCAAGTGGTGGTGACGGAACTCTTGATGAGGTCGTTACCGGTATGCTTATAGGAGGACATCAAGTTCCCATTGGTTATATTCCAGCGGGAAGTACCAATGATTTTGCCAATAGTCTGCATATATCTAAAAATATGCTGCAGGCAGCAACGGATATTGTGGAAGGGATACCTCACGCCTTTGATGTAGGTGGATTTAATGAGGATTATTTTGTATATATTGCGGCATTTGGATTGTTTACAGATGTATCTTATGAGACAAATCAGGATATGAAAAATATTCTGGGACATGCGGCATATATATTAGAAGGAACACAGAGACTTTTTAACATTAAATCTTATAATTTACATGTAAAAAGTGATAATGTAGAGCTTTCAGGCGAATTTATTTTCGGTATGATTAGTAATTCTACTTCTGTAGGTGGATTTAAACGTCTGACAGGTCCGGATGTCATGTTAGATGATGGTGTCTTTGAAGTTATGTTTATCAGAAGACCAAAGAATATTTTAGAATTAAATGAAATTATTGCATCTCTTGTAGGAACAAATGATACGAAGATGATTGAGGTGTTTAAGGCTACAGAACTATCCATTGAATGTGAAGAAGAAATTTCATGGACACTGGATGGGGAGTTTGGAGGACTTCATAAAAGTGTGATAATTAAAAATCTGAAACATGTAGTTCACATTATGTTGGCGAAAAATGAAGAGGTGCCTTTAATTAACCCACCTGAGTAAAAGAAACCTTGTTGCTGATTTTGTCATATAATATTTTAAACAGACAAAGCAGGTGGGCAACAGGAATGGCAATAATAATAAAAGAAATATTATTGATTTTTGTACTGACCACAGATTCTTTTGTGGTCAGTTTTGCTTATGGCATGAGAAAAGTAAAAATGCCTTTTAAAATTGTAGCAGGAATGAATGTAATTATGAGTGGACTGTTAGGTCTATCTCTTCTTACAGGTGGTTTTCTTTCTGGTTTTCTTTCGGAGGATGTAACAATGTATTTGGGGGCAATTCTTCTTATTAGCATTGGGTTATATCGAATTTTAAGTTTTTTCTTTCAAAAAGAAGAAAAACAGGAAATTTATAAAGAACTTACTGCATCAGAAGGTTTTACGTTGGCATTTTTGCTTTCTCTTGACAGCCTTGCCGTAGGAGTGGGGACTGGATTGCTACAGTCAGGACAGTTTTTTTTGGCTGCGGGGACTTTTATATGTGGAATTGCGATGATGGAACTGGGATGGAAGCTGGGATGTGTATTTCGCAATACAACTCAGAAAGATTTATCGTGGGTAAGTGGTGTATGTCTTTTGCTTTTAGCAATGAGCTTTTTGTGGAAAAGATAAAAAATGCTTGCAATGTGACGGCTTTTGAGGTATCTTAAAAGCAGTTTTACGACAGTGTAATAAGATTGCAATGAGAGGAAGGAACGAAAGAATGAGTGAGTATATCGATGTATCAAAAATTTTTGGTGAGGATGTTTTTAATGATGTAGTAATGCAGCAGCGTCTTCCTAAGAAAATATATAAAGATTTGAAGCAGACAATTCTTGAAGGAAAAGAATTATCTTTGGAAATGGCTGATGTAATTGCCCATGAAATGAAAGAATGGGCGATTGAAAAAGGCGCAACCCATTATACCCATTGGTTTCAGCCATTGACAGGAGTAACTGCTGAGAAACATGACTCATTTATTACCGCACCCCTTCCAAATGGAAAGGTATTAATGAGCTTTTCCGGAAAAGAGCTGATTAAGGGAGAACCGGATGCATCTTCTTTTCCATCAGGAGGACTGCGTGCTACTTTTGAAGCGCGAGGTTATACAGCTTGGGATTGTACTTCTCCGGCTTTTGTACGTCATGATGCAGCAGGAGCTACTTTATGTATTCCTACAGCATTTTGTTCTTATACAGGAGAAGCATTGGATCAGAAAACACCATTGCTGCGTTCCATGCAGGCAATCAATACACAGGCTCTTCGTTTAATTCGTTTATTTGGGGATACTACTTCGAAAAAAGTTACACCTTCTGTAGGCGCTGAGCAGGAGTACTTTTTAGTAAGTGATGAAAAATTCAGACAGAGAAAAGATTTAGTTTTCACAGGACGTACTTTGTTTGGTGCTATGCCACCAAAAGGACAGGAATTGGATGACCATTATCTGGGAGCAATCCGTCAGAAGGTTTCTGCATATATGAAGCATGTTAATGAAGAACTTTGGAGACTTGGGGTAACTTCTAAGACACAGCATAATGAAGCAGCTCCGGCACAGCATGAGTTGGCACCGATTTATGCAGAAGCAAATGTGGAAGTTGATCATAACCAGATTGTTATGCAAACTTTAAAGAGAGTTGCTTCTCAGCATGGTATGAAATGTCTGCTTCATGAAAAACCATTTGCAGGGGTAAATGGTTCTGGAAAGCATAATAACTGGTCTCTTACAACAGACACAGGACATAACCTTTTAGAGCCCGGAATTACACCTCATGATAATGTTCAGTTTCTTCTTGTGTTGAGCTGTATTTTAAAGGCAGTGGATGAACACGCAGCTCTTTTAAGAGAGTCAGCAGCAGATGTGGGAAATGACCATCGTTTAGGTGCAAATGAGGCGCCACCGGCAATTATTTCTGTATTTTTGGGTGCTCAGCTTACGGATGTTATGAATCAGTTGATTACTACCGGTATGGCAAATCATAGTATTGGAATGGAAAAACTGGAAACAGGTGTAAAGGCTATTCCTGAGTTTATGCGTGACACAACAGATAGAAACAGAACTTCACCTTTTGCCTTTACAGGAAATAAGTTTGAGTTCCGTATGGTTGGTTCCAGAGACTCTATTGCACCTGCCAACGTAGTGTTAAACACCATTGTGGCACAGGCATTTAAAGAAGTGTGTGATGTTCTGGAGAATGCAGAGGATTTTGATGTAGCAGTTCATGATTTAATGAAAAAGAACTTTACAGAGCATCAGCGTATAGTATTTAACGGAAACGGATATTCAAAGGAATGGGTGGAGGAAGCCGAAAAGAGAGGACTTCCCAATCTTAGCTGCATGGTAGAGACAATAGAAACTCTTACCAGTGAAAAGACGGTGAAGCTTTTTAAAGAATTTGGTGTCTTTACAAAAGCGGAATTAGAGTCCAGAAAAGAAATTAAATATGAAGCTTATGCAAAAGCAATTAACATTGAAGCGAGAACTATGCTGGATGTTGCAGGAAAGCAGATTATTCCTGCAGTAATTAAATATACAAGGCAGCTTGCAGATTCTATTAATGCAGTAGTTGCAGCCGGTATTTTAGATGTGGAGGTACAGACAGATTTATTAAATGAAACATCTGTACTTTTAAAAGAAACAAAAAATGCTTTAAATCATCTGAAAGAGGTAACAGAAATAGCGGCAGCTATGGAAGATGGAAAAGATAAAGCTTTTTATTATCGCCAGCAGGTAATTCCGGCAATGGAAGCGTTGAGAAAACCGGTAGATGAATTGGAAATGATTGTGGATAAGGAAATCTGGCCAATGCCGTCTTATGGAGATTTATTGTTTGAAGTGTAAAGGATAAGGGAGTTATTCTACTAAGTGCGTATCGAGAATATTGATATATTTTATGCTCAGTCTGCGTTCGCTTTGAGCCTATGGTCTCAAAGCGTACTCGACAAATTCGCTGAAAATATATCAATATCTCTAATACGCTTAGTGTAATAACTTCTTTTTGTATGTAATCAAGATGGAGAAGTTGGTTGTTCTGAAAGGAATTGCAGGGAATGGTTGAGAGTGAAAATGCTTGTGGAATAATGAGAAGATGGAAAGAGGATTGTGTATATGAAGGAATTGGAATTTTTAAGGGAACAGCAGGTTGATAAGGGGCTGATTGAAGGAGTGGAGGAGTTTCGGCGCAGATATCCTGTGGAAGAAAGGGAACAGAGCAGAGTAAGTTGTCCTGATATGTATTTTTACGGCAGAGAAGTACTGGAAATGGGAATTGCGGCGCTTCTTCAAGGTGAAAATCTTCTGCTTACAGGAGCAAAGGCAACGGGAAAGAATGTTTTAGCAGAAAATCTGGCTTGGATTTTCGGACGTCCTGTGTATAATGTATCTTTTCATGTGAACACAGACAGCGGTGATTTAATTGGGACAGATACGTTTGTAAATAATGAAGTACAGCTTCGAAAAGGAAGTATTTACCGATGTGCTCAGTATGGTGGGTTCGGAATTTTAGACGAAATTAATATGGCAAAGAATGATGCTGTTTCCGTGCTTCATGCTTCGTTAGATTATAGAAGAAGTATTGATGTTCCGGGATATGATAAAATTGATATTCATGAGGCTGCCAGATTTATTGGAACTATGAACTACGGTTATGCGGGAACAAAAGAGTTAAATGAAGCTCTTGTATCTCGTTTTATGGTTATTGATATGCCGTCTCAGGATGAAGAAACTCTGGATTATATTTTATCTTCTAAGTTTCCTACATTGAAAGAGAATGCAAAGAAACAGTGGATTGGGCTTTTTATGGACTTACAGTTGAAAGCGCAAAATAGTGAAATCAGTACAAAGGCTCTGGATCTTCGAGGGATTTTAGGAGCATTAAAAACGATAAAGCAAGGATTGAAGCCAAGGCTGGCTGTACAGATTGGCGTAGTAAATAAGTGCTTTGATATTTTTGAGAAAGAAATTGTACAGGATGTAGTGCTTACCAGAATTCCTGATACATGGACTCCACAGGATGTATTTGAGAAATAGAGGTTATTATGGAAGAATTTGAACTGGAACTGGAAAATAGAATAAAAAATCTTATGTGGACGGTCAGTGGTGATTATTCTCTGGAATTTAAGCCGGATTTAGCCGCTTTTGCAAAATCAAAATATATAGCGTTGTATGATGGAATTAAACAGGGGGCCTTTGCACGATATTTTGACAGAGAGGAATATTCTCTGTATCTGGTAAAAAAGATTTATCTTCATGCAATGGAGGCTCCGCTCATGGATTTGGCGCAGCTTTGCATTGAATTTGCAGTTTCGGGGAAGATTATAGCAGAGAGGGAAGGAGTTTCCAACATCAGAAGACGTGCCTGTGAGGACATTCTGGATATGGATTTTCACAAATTATCGGGAAACCCTGCAGGTAAATTAAAAGTAGCTCTTTTTCGCGAAATTTTAAATGGGAAAGGAGCTGTAGAGGCGAGACAGAGGTACTTTATGGATATGGTGCAGGAACTTTCTCATGCACAGGATACGATGAAACTTATTCAAACAACAGATAAACTGTATAATGAATTGATTGATCCGTATTTTGAAAGAAATCAGGGAGATTTAACGAAAGTGCTGTCTGTAACTTTGGAGGAACTGGCAGAGTTTTCATGGGAAGATTTTTTAGAAGAAGAAGCTTTGGAAAATACATTGGAAACTTATTTGGATAAAGTTACAGAAAATATGACAAATCTGGACACCAGAGAAGCTGAGAAGAAAGAAGAACAGGAAAAAAACACAGAGGAAGCCACAAAGCGTATTTTAGTAGTGGATGAAAAGGCTTTGGAAAAGATGTATTCCTATGTGGAGCGAAATTATGGAAAGACTTATCTCACTGAGAGTGAGGAAAAGAAAATTAATGCTCTTGTGTGTCGGGGAATACACAGCGACTGCAGTCTTTATTTTACAAAGGGGATTTTAAAAGAGCCTGTGCTTCGTAATTATCAGTACGAGTATGCCAGAAAACAAAAGGGGAAGAATCTTTATGAATACCATGACAATCATAGAGCAGTAAAAAATAATATTCGTCTTCTCACAGATATGCTCAAAAAAACCCTTACTATGAGAGATGAAAAAGAGGAAACCTTGTCAGACAGAGGAACATTATTGCCTCGCAGACTTTGGCGTATTGGACGAACAGGAAATGCACAGGTTTTCAAAAAAGAGCTTTATGAAGACAGCAGCAGTTTTGTGGTAGATGTTTTAATTGACGCCAGCGGCTCTCAGCGTTCCAGACAGGGGCAGGTTGCTATTCAGGCATATATTTTAAGTGAGGCATTAAGTAATGTAGGAATTCCTCACAGAGTGAATAGTTTTTGTACCTTTTGGGATTATACAGTATTGCATAATTTTCGGGATTATGATGCAGACAGAATAGAAAACAGTAATATTTTTGAATATGTAACATCTTCAAATAATAGAGATGGGCTTGCAATTAAAGCTGTAGAATATGATTTGCTGCAAAGAGAAGAAGAGCATAAAATCTTAATTGTTTTAAGTGACGGAAAGCCCTATGATGTGATTTTAAATCGTCCGAATGCCAGAAATCCAAAACCTTATTATGGGGATTATGCTATAAAAGATACAGGATTTGCAGTGAGAAGACTTCGTAATCAAGGAGTTTGTGTATTAGGTGTTTTTGCAGGAGAAGAAAAGGATTTACAGGCAGAGAAGAAAATTTTCGGAAAGGATTTTGCCTATATACGAAATATTTCCGGATTTTCCCCTGTTGTAGGCAGATATTTAATGAAGCAATTGGAAAAAAATACTTGATAATTAAAAAAAATTCTGTTATATTAGTAGAATATGTTTAAAAATACTGACATTCGGGATAAATTCCCAAGAGGATAGTAATGAGCGAGAAAATAGAAATAATGGGAATTTCTGTTGAGAAATGCTATGCAGAGGATGTTATAGAAAGTATTAACCAGCAGTGGTATCAGGAAACGTTAGCTACTTATGGGGTGCTGACTATGAATCTTTTGTTGGCAGCTCAGCAGGATGAAGAATTAAAAGAGTATATAGAAACACTGGATAAGGCAGTAGTAGATGAGCCGGAAATTGTAAAGGCAGCAGGACTTGAGGATCAGGAATGGGAAAATGATATTTCTGAACACGGTTTTTTTGGAACAGTCTTTTGGTTGTTAAATCATTATAAGAACGAAATTTTTCTTTTAGGAGAAAATGAGGAAGATACAGAGAAATTATATGGATATCTGCAGGAGAAATATCCGGATATAGTCATACTTGGCAAAGATTTTCTGATGGGCGAGGAAGATGATCAGGTGGACAAGGCGATTAATGAGATTAATATGTGGAATCCTCAGGCAGTTCTAAGCTGTTCCAGAGTATATGATCTGGAGCGTTTTGTAAAAAGACATCGAAAAAAAATTAATACAAAGTTGTGGTTTAGTCTGGGAAGCTGCCTTGATATTTTTCGTGAAGGAGGCAAAAAACCAAGCTGGTTTAACCGCTTTATAGAAAAGAATAATTTCAAAAAAATGGTATCAAAGTATAATGAAGATATGGAGAAAATGTGAACAAATTGTTACATTTTGAAAAAAAGATGTAATAAATTGCATTTTCTCTTTCTTTTTTTGGGATTTTGTATTAGTATATATAGTAGGGTTTTTATGGGAGATGTAACAACAAAATAACTATATGATGAAAGAAGGAGAAAATATGATATCAAATCAGATACTGCAAAATACACTGGATGGTTTAAAAGGGATATCCAGAAGCGATTTTTGTGTAACAGATATGGAAGGAAAAGTTTTAGCATCTACTTTTTCCGGTAGTGTATGTGGACAGGAGGAAGTAACTGCATTTGCTAATTCTCAGGCAGACAGTCAGGTGGTAAAAGGAAATCAGTATTTTAAAATATATGATGACCATCAGCTGGAATATGTTTTAGTTGTAAGCAGTGCAGGGGATGACGTTTATACATTAGGAAAGCTGGTAGTATTTCAAATTCAGGGACTGCTTACAGCATATAAGGAGAGATTTAATAAGGATAACTTTATTAAAAATCTTTTATTGGATAATCTGCTGTTGGTAGATATTCATAATCGTGCCAAGAAACTGCATGTTGAAGTAGACGTACGCAGAGTTGTGTATATATTAGAAAGTAATCAAGATAAGGATTACGGTTCTCTGGAAAATATTAAAAACCTTTTAGGAGGAAAACCTGGAGATTTTGTCACTGCAGTAGACGAAAAAAATATTATTATTGTTAAGGAATTAGCTCCATCTGACGGATATCCTCAGTTAGAGAAAGAAGCTAATCATATTTTGGCTGCTCTGGGTGTGGAAAAAGATGGTACGACACATATTGCTTACGGAACCATTGTAAAAGAATTGAAGGAAGTGTCACGTTCTTATAAAGAAGCAAAAATGGCTCTGGATGTAGGCAAAATTTTCTTTGGGGATAGAGATGTCATTGCATACAGTTCTCTGGGAATTGGAAGACTTATTTATCAGCTGCCCATTCCTCTTTGTAAAATGTTTATTCGGGAAATTTTTGATTCACATTCTCCTGATGATTTTGATGAGGAGACGCTTACTACAATTAACAAATTCTTTGAAAACAGCTTAAATGTTTCAGAAACTTCCAGACAGCTTTATATTCATAGAAATACACTGGTATATCGTTTGGATAAGCTTCAGAAAAGCACAGGGCTTGATTTGAGAGTTTTTGAAGATGCGATTACCTTTAAAATTGCGTTGATGGTAGTAAAGTATATGAAGTACATGGAGACACTTGATTACTAAGGAACAGAATTTATCCATCTGTTCCCACAGGAAAACAGGAGGTTATTATGATTGATTTAAAAAACGTGAGTAAATCATACAGCAAGGGTCAGCCGGCCATTGACAACATGACACTTCACGTAGATAAGGGTGAATTCGTATTTATCGTAGGAAATAGCGGTTCTGGAAAATCAACTCTTATCAAACTGCTGTTAAAGGAATTGGACCCCACAAGCGGAACGATTACAGTAAATGGACAGGTGCTCAATAAATTGAGACGCAGAAAAGTAGCCAAATACCGTAGAGGAGTTGGTGTTGTATTTCAGGATTTCCGTCTTTTAAAAGATAGAAATGTATATGAAAATGTAGCCTTTGCTCAACGAGTTATTCAGCGCCCTACCCGTATTATTAAAAAGCGAGTACCGGAAATGCTCACATTAGTGGGCTTAGCAGAAAAATATAAATCAAAGCCTGACCAGCTTTCAGGTGGAGAACAGCAGAGAGTTGCCCTTGCAAGAGCACTGGTAAACAGACCAAGTATTTTACTGGCAGATGAGCCTACAGGAAACTTAGATCCTAAGAATTCCTTTGAAATTATGAAACTTTTAGAGGAAATTAACGAAAGAGGTACAACAGTTCTGGTAGTTACACATAACAGAGAAATTGTAAATGCGTTTAAAAAACGTGTAATTACTATGAAGAAAGGCGTCATTGTAAGTGATGAACAAGAAGGTGAATATCTGAATGAGAATTAGTACGATTGCTTATGTATTAAAACAGGGATTTAAAAATATCTGGAGAAATCTGAGATTTTCTCTGGCATCCATTGCAACTATGTCAGCATGTATCTTTTTATTCGGATTGTTCCTTGCTATTATTATGAACTTCCGCTATATTGTAGATACTGCGGAGGAAGGTGTAGCAGTTGTTGTATATTTTGATAAAGGAATTAAACAGGAAGAAATTGATCAGATAGGAGCAGATATCGAGAAACAACCGGAAGTTGCTAAAGTAGACTATATTTCTGCAGATGTGGCATGGGATGAATTTAGTAAAATATACTTAGGCGGTGACGAAGATATGGCAGAAGGATTTAAAGATCAGGATAATCCTCTTGCAAACTCCGCACGGTTTGATGTATATCTAAAAGAAGTAGAGAGTCAGGCAGACTTGGTAGAACATATTGAAAGCCTGGAGGGCGTTCGAGAAGTAAAACAGTCAAAAGAAGCAGCAGATATGTTGTCAACTTTTAACAAACTGGTAGGATACGTATCCCTGGTTATTATTTTAATTCTTTTGGCAGTAGCATTTTTCTTAATTAATAACACTATTACCATGGGTATTTCTATTCGTCAGGAAGAAATTGGTATTATGAAGCTTATTGGAGCTACAGACTTTTTTGTCAGAGTGCCATTTGTGATTGAAGGTATTCTTTTAGGAACGATTGGTGCGGCTCTTCCAATGGGTATTTTATATATGATTTATGAGAAAGCTGTGGAATATGTGATTACCAGATTTAACATCCTGGGTGGATTTCTTCAGTTTTTAGATGTTTGGGAAGTATTCCGTTACTTATTGCCAATCGGTGTAGGTTTAGGTATTGGTATTGGTTTAATCGGAAGTATTGTTTCTCTTAGAAAACACTTGAAAGTATAAGATTGGAGGGCACATGAAGATAAAAAACAGGAAAACAGCTGTATTGCTGGCAGGCTGTTTGGCTATTTCCAATGTGCTTTCTGTGTCAGCAACAAATGAGACGGAAGTAAATAAGAAGAAAACAGAGTTGGAAAGTCAGATAGAAGACAAAGAAGAGCAAGTAAGCTCTTTGCAGCAACAGAAAACAGAGGTACTGTCTGCTATTAAGGAATTGGATAAAAAGTATAGCAATGCTCAGAAAAATCTGGATACTTTAACTGGTCAGATAGAAGAGAAAAATGCTGAAATTGAAAAGAACAGTGAAAAACTGGAAAAAGCAAAAGAAAAAGAAGAAATCCAGTATGAAGATATGAAAAAGAGAATACAATATCTTTATGAGTCAGGAAATATCTCTATGATTTCCATTATTCTGGGTGCGAATGATTTTGCTGAAGCTTTGAGCCGAACAGAAAATTTCAGGCAACTTACTTCTTATGACCGAAAACAATTAGAAGAGTATAAAAAGACCTGTAAGAAAATTGAAAATCTGGAAAAAGATTTAAAGAAAGAAAAATCAGATTTAGAAGGTTATAAACAATCAGCTGAAAAAGAAAAAAGCAATATAGAAACTTCTATTAGTAAAAAACAGGAAGAAATCAAGAAGTTTGAGGCTGGAATTGATGCTGCAGTGATGGAACAGTCAGACTTAGAAGGTGAGTTGGCAATTCAAAATGAGATTTTGAAACAAATGAAACAGGAAGTACAAAGTGCAGGAGGACAGGAAAATTCTTCTCCTTCAAATGAAGACACAACTTCCAGTACAGATAAGCCAGAACAGCAACAGACAGAGTCAAAACCAGAAACAAAGCCGGAATCAAAACCAGAATCAAAACCGGAAACAAAGCCAGAATCAAAACCGGAGTCAAAACCGGAAACAAAGCCAGAGCCAGAAGAGAAACCGGATAACAGTCAGTCAGAAAACAGTGGTTCACTACAATTTACATGGCCTTGTCCATCTTCTCATAATGTAACAAGTCCTTTTGGAGACAGGAATTCACCTACTGCAGGTGCTTCCAGTAATCATAAGGGAATTGATATTGGGGCAGGCAGCGGTTCATCTATTGTAGCAGCTGCATCAGGTACTGTAACTGTTTCTACATATTCAGCATCAGCAGGAAATTATGTGACTATAGATCATGGAAATGGTTTCCACACAGTATATATGCATGCATCTGCACTCTATGTAAAGGCAGGGCAGAAAGTAAGTGCCGGTCAGCAGATAGCAGCAGTAGGTTCAACAGGGTATTCAACAGGACCGCATCTTCATTTCGGTATTATGAAAAATGGGGTATATGTAAATCCTATGAATTATTTTTAAGATAAAGGGGGCTGCCAATGCAGTCCTCTTTATCTATCTAAAACAACATTTAAGGAGCAGAAAAATGGAACGAAAAAAGTTTATGAAAGGATTTCTTTTGGGTATTGTACTGACACTTCTTGTAGGCGGTGCAGGTTTAAAAATTTATAATTATGCACAGGAAAAAAGTGGAGAAGATAATGCAGTAAATCAGAATTTTGTGGAAAAAGCAAGGGTATTAGAAGAAATCATTGAGGATGAATTTACCGGCGAAATCGATAAGGAGCTTATGGAAACCGGTATGTATAAAGGCATGATGGCAAGTCTTGGAGATCCATATTCTGCATATTATACGAAGGAAGAATATGAAGAATTAAATACAGAGACTACAGGTCTGTATAAAGGAATTGGTGTTGTCATGCAAATGGACATAGAAACCGGTATGGTAAAGCTGGTGAGATGCTATGAAGAAGCTCCCGGAGCAAAGGCAGGGCTTTTGCCGGACGATATTCTTATTAAAGTAAATAATGAAGATATTATGGGGATGGAGCTTTCGGAAGTCGTAGAAAAGGTAAAGACTTCAGAAGGTGAAATTGCACATTTGACAGTAGCAAGAGAGGGTGAAAATGACTATCTGGAATTTGACGTTCCTTTAGAGGAAGTGAATATTCCTGTTGTAGAACATAAGATGCTGGAGGACAATGTAGGTTATATTTTGTTGTATGAATTTACAGAACAGACAGAACCTCAGTATTTGAAAGCTTTTGAAGATTTAAAAAGTCAGGGCATGGAACGTCTTATTGTAGATGTCAGAAACAATCCGGGAGGACTTTTAACATCGGTATGCAATATTTTAAATGATATGTTACCGGAAGGTTTAATTGTATACACGGAAGATAAAGATGGAAAAAGAGAAGAACTCCATTCGGATGGGAAAAGTGAATTAGATATGCCTCTGGTAGTTCTTGTGAATGGAAATAGTGCCAGTGCGTCAGAAATCTTTGCAGGAGCAATACAGGATTATGGTGTTGGAACTATTGTTGGAACTACAACTTTTGGAAAAGGAATTGTACAGAGTCTTATTCCTCTTACAGATGGAAGTGCGGTAAAGACCACTACAGCAAAATATTATACACCAAAAGGAAGATGTATTCACGGAACAGGAATTCAACCGGATATTAAAGTGGAACTATCAGAAGATTTACAAAAGAAAACAGTTGTCACTTATGAAGAAGATAATCAGTTGCAAGAAGCAGTAGAAGCAGTAAAACAAATAGAAAAATAGGGATGGAAAAGATTTTATGACAGAGAGAGAACGTATGGAAAAAGGGATTTTATATAATCCCGGAGATGAAGAAATTTTAGCGGAACAGTTCCCGTACTTGGATGCGTTAAAAGAGTTTAATGAACTTCCTTCCAGTGAGGTAGAAAAGAGGGAAGAGCTGATGAAAAAAATGTTTGCTAAATGTGGAGAGAATTGTTACATTCAGCCGCCTTTTTATGCAAATTGGAGCGGACACCATCTTTCAATGGGGAAAAACGTGTATGCTAATTTTAATCTGACAGTGGTGGATGATGGAGATGTTTTCATTGGGGATTATGTTATGATTGGGCCAAATGTTACCATTGTCACTGCTGCGCATCCCATAAAGCCGGATTTAAGGCGCAGAGGCATACAGTTTAATCGTCCGGTTCACATTGAAGATAATGTATGGATTGGAGCAGGAGCAATTATTTTGCCCGGAGTTACTATTGGAGAAAACTCTGTTATAGGAGCAGGAAGTATTGTTACAAAAGATATTCCTGCTAATGTAGTAGCTGTGGGAAATCCATGCAGGGTTTTGAGAGAAATCGGGGAAAGAGATAACGAATATTTTTATAAAGATTTAAAAATAGATATAGAATAAAAAATTTTAAAAACAATATAGCCTGAATTTACAATGTATGAAACTTGTAAATTCAGGCTATATTATTTTTAAGATACCAAGAATTGTGAGAGTGCGAAGCACGAAACAATTCGTCAGGCATCTTTTGACCTTAATATTTTTTAAGATACTAAATAAAATAAGGAGCAGAATAATGGAACGAACGGGAACAGAAAATAATGCATTTGGAATAAAAGATAAAATCGGATATATGTTTGGCGATTTTGGAAATGATTTTACTTTTCTTTTTGCCAGCGTATTTTTAATGGTGTTTTATACAAAAGTATTGGGCATCAGTGCAGGTATGGTAGGAACTTTATTTTTGGTTGCCCGGTGTGTGGATGCTTTTACAGATATTACTATGGGAAGAATTGTAGACCGAAGTAAACCTTCAAAAGAAGGTAGATTTCGTCCATGGATTTTAAGAATGTGTGGCCCGGTAGCTCTTGCCAGTTTTTTAATGTACCAAAGTGGAATGAAAGACGCTTCTATGGGCTTAAAAGTCGTGTATATGTTTTTGGCGTATATCCTGTGGGGAAGTATTTTTTATACGGCAATCAATATTCCCTATGGTTCTATGGCATCTGTATTAAGTCCTGATGCAGATGACAGAGCGTCCTTGTCTACTTTCCGAAGCGTAGGAGCAGTGTTGGCACAGTTAATCGTGGGGGTAGGTGCGCCTTTATTGGTATATACTACAGATGCAGCGGGAAATCAGTTGGTAAATGAAGGCAGGTTTACTTTTGTTGCAGGAGCATTTTCTGTTGCTGCAATTATTTGTTACTTGTTGTGTTATTCTATGACTACGGAACGTGTAAAAGTGGAAACAAAGGAAACGCAGAGAAAAGCAGGCTTTTCACAGACTGTAAAAAGTCTTCTTTCAAACAGAGCACTTCTGGGCATTATTCTGGCTGCATTGCTTTTGCTGGTGGCACAGATTATGACACAGTCCATTAATCAATATCTTTTTATTGACTATTTTAAAAACAAAGAAGCACTTTCTATTATGACTTTAGCAGGTGTTCTGCCATCCCTTGCTTTAGCGCCTTTAGCAGTACCTGTTTCAAAAAGGTTTGGGAAAAAGGAAATTGGGATTTTTGGATGTTTATGCAGCTCTGTTTCCTGCTTTTTGTTGTTTTTTCTTCATACAAAGTCAGCAGCACTTTATATCGGAATTAATGTTCTTGGGTTTTTGGGATTTGGAATTTTTAACTTGATTTTATGGGCGTTTATTACGGACGTCATTGATGATCAGGAAGTGCGGACAGGTAAGCGAGAGGACGGTACTATTTATGCAACTTATTCTTTTGCAAGGAAAATCGGACAAGCGTTTGCGGGAGGGCTAGGTGGCTATGCTCTGGGAATTATTGGGTTTAATTCGGCTAAGCTTGTACAGAGTCAGGAAGTTCTGGATGGAATTTACAATGTTGCAACGTTGCTTCCGGGAATTCTTTATTTGGGAGTTGCCTTTAGCCTGTTGTTTCTTTATCCTTTGAACAAAAAGCGGGTAGAAGAAAATATAACAGCATTAAAACAAAGAAGAGAACAGGAGAGTGCAGGATGAGACAGGTAATCAATATTAACGAAAAATGGGCGTTTACAAAAGACGCAGATGAAATTCCAAAAGAAATGCCAAAAAGATGGTGCTGGGTACATTTACCACATACATGGAATAATATAGACGGGCAGGATGGAAACAATGATTATTATCGCGGAACAGGATATTATGCTAAGACAATTAAGAAAGCAGAGCTGCCACAGGCAGATAAATATTTTCTGGAAATTTTAGGGGCAAATTCTTCTGCTGATATATATGTAGACGGAGAAAAACTGGCACACCATGATGGCGGTTATTCTACTTGGCGTGTGGATATTACCAATGTATTAAAAGAAGAAAGTCTTTTCGTGATTACCATAGACAACAGCAAAAATGACAGCGTTTATCCTCAGCAGGCTGATTTTACCTTTTATGGTGGTCTGTATCGTGATGTGAACATTTTGGCAGTTTCTGCTTCCCATTTTGATTTGGATTATTATGGGGGAGAGGGACTTCAGGTAACTCCTGTTCTTCAGGGGGATGATGCGGAGATTACCATAGAAACATGGATTACAGAAAAAAAAGAAGGACAAAACCTTGTATATAAAATTCGTGACCGAAAAGGGCAGATTGTGGCACAGAAGATTTGCTCTGCAAAGGAACGAAAAGTTCAGATGAAAATCGAAAATGTTCATCGCTGGAAGGGACGAAAAGATCCTTATCTTTATTACGCAGAAGTGGAATTAACAGAAAATGGTGAGGTTTTGGACAACGTATATACCAGATTTGGATGTCGTACTTTTGAAATTCATCCGGAAAAAGGATTTCTGCTAAATGGGGAAAGTTATCCTTTAAGAGGGGTATCAAGACATCAGGATAGATGGGGAATTGGAAATGCCCTTTTGCCCAAACATCACAAAGAAGATATGGATTTAATCTGTGAGCTGGGGGCAACGACTATAAGATTGGCACATTACCAGCATGATCAGTATTTTTATGATTTGTGTGATGAAAGAGGAATGGTAGTGTGGGCTGAAATTCCTTATATATCTGCTCATTTAACAAATGGGCGAGAAAATACCATTTCCCAGATGAAAGAATTAATCATACAGAATTATCATCACCCAAGTATTGTTGTATGGGGACTTTCCAATGAAATTACCATGCAGGATACAGATGAAGAAGACTTATTGGAAAATCATAAAATTTTAAATGATTTGTGCCATGAAATGGACAATACAAGATTGACTACTATAGCGGTGGTATCTATGTGCGATATTCACCATCCTTATATTCAAATTCCAGATGTGGTTTCTTATAATCATTATTTTGGCTGGTATGGAGGAGATGTATCTATGAATGGTCCGTGGCTGGATAACTTTCATAAAGAATTTTCTGAAATTCCTATTGGTGTCAGCGAGTATGGATGTGAAGCATTAAACTGGCATACATCAGAACCGCAACAGGGAGATTATACGGAAGAATATCAGGCATATTATCATGAAGAATTGATTAAGCAATTATTTACAAGACCGTATCTGTGGGCAACTTATGTATGGAATATGTTTGATTTTGGGGCTGATGCAAGAAATGAAGGGGGAGAAAACGGACAAAACCATAAAGGGCTTATTACTTTTGACAGAAAATATAAAAAAGATGCCTTTTATGCATATAAGGCATGGCTTTCTCAAGAACCTTTTGTGCATATCTGTGGAAAACGTTATATAAACAGGGTAGAAGAGAAAACAAAAATAACGGTATATTCTAATTTTCCGGAAGTAACCTTATATCTGAACGGACAGGAATACGAAAAGCAGGTAAGCGATGAACATTTCTTTTATTTTACTGTTCCCAATAAAGGGGAAACCGTTATCACTGCAAAAGCAGGAGCTTGTAAAGACCAAAGCTTTATTCGAAAGACAGAGAAATTTTATGAAGAATATCGTTTAAAAGAAAAGGGCACTGTATTAAACTGGTTTGACATTGAAGAAATTCCAGGACATTATTCTTTAAATGATAAAGTCTCTGAAATTTTAAAATCTAAACAGGGGAAAGCTTTGTTTAATCATATTTTTGGAAAGTTTTTAAACAGGAACACAGAAGTGCAAGATGAAAAAGCAAAGAAAAAAACAGAGGGCATGATGCAAATGTTGGGTAGTTTTACTGTGCTTAGAATGATCAATACTATGGGGGCAATTGGCGAGAAAATGACAAAAGAACAGCTTTTAGAGCTGAACACTCAATTAAATCAAATCAAAAAAGAAAATTAAATAAAACGAAATTATAGGGAAATCACTTGACAGTTGCAAGGACTATGTGCACAATGAGAATAGTAGCTTGAAGAATTAGTTTCAATCAGGAGTGTACATAGGATGATGTTACGAAAAAAGGAAAGAGATGAGGAACTCTTAGATTTTGAAAGCAGAAGGCAGCAGCGCAGGAAGAAAAGGATAAGACAGCGCAGACGTAGAATTTTTCTGTTTTTGTTTTCTATCTTCATGGTTCTGTTGTTCTTTTTCCTTGTAAATAAAGTAAAAGATAAAATTGAAGAACACAGACTTTTAAAAGCCAGAAATGAGTCGTTTGTAGGAGCCCCACCTTTTGATGTGGACTTGATAGAACCAAATGAATATTCCAGACCGGGAACGCCTTTAGGAAAAATAAAGGGAGTTGTTGTACATTACACAGCAAATCCGGGAAGTACGGCAAAGAATAACAGAGATTATTTTGATGGACTAAAAGAAAGCCATGAAACAAAAGTAAGCAGTCACTTTATTGTGGGGATTGACGGAGAAATTGTTCAGTGTATTCCAAGCTCAGAGGTGGCTTATGCTTCAAATTCCAGAAATGATGATACTTTGTCAATTGAGTGCTGTCATGTAGACGAAACCGGAGAGTTTACCGATGCTACTTACCTGTCCCTTGTTCGGTTGACCGGGTGGTTGTGCTATCGCTTTAACCTTACAGAAGAAGATGTAATTCGCCATTATGATGTAACAGGAAAGATATGCCCAAAATATTATGTGGAAAACTCAGAACAGTGGGAGAAATTTAAAAAAGATGTGAAAGTACAGATAAAAGAAGTAGAAAAAGAAGTAAAAGAAAGCGAAAAATAGGGAACTGAAGCTGCCACGATAAGTGCAGTCACAGTTCCCTTTTTTGCCAGTATAGACCGAGCATAGAAGTGTAAATATTCCTATTTAGTCCAGATTTAATTTCTTTGTAAGAATATATTGGCTTCCTACAAAGAAGATGATGGAAAAAAGAACATTCCATACAAGGGTGAAAATCATCAGTCTGCTACTGTAAACAGAGAGATTATCCTGTGTAAGATTAGTCTGCATAAAGGGGCTTAATCCGGGAATAAAAAAAGTTATCATGGTATTAAGAAAACCCAGTATAATATTTAAGCCAAAGAAAGAGAGAATAGTTCCCATGACTTTATGGCTCTTAAACAGATTTCCCAAACACATAGCAAATAGAAGAAGCATAGGATAAAAACCGAAATACTGTGTTAATCCTGCTAAAAGAGTCATAACTTCTTCTAACCAGTTTGTAAAACCAAAGCTTCCGAATAAAGTTCCAAATAAAGTGGAAACTCCTTTTAAAATTTCCGGCAGAGTATCTTTGTAGGTAATTAAAGTAAAGATAGAAATCGCAACACAGATAAAATCAATTACGCTCCATGTCCAGATAACAAAAATCTTTGACCAAAGAAGTTGAGCTGGTGTAACCGGCAGTGTGTGTGTTAAATAACCTTCATCAGAAAATAGATTTTTTTGGATACGGATACCTAAAAATACAATCGTTGCAATTGCAATGGCGAAAATAAATAAAACAAATCCCAGAATATAAAAAGCACCAGCAATTCCCCAAAGCCTTGAAGCTTCTAAAGAAGAGAAGGCTTGCGCTTTTTCAGCAACAAAAATTCCAATACGTCCTATCACAGTATAAACAATGAGTACAGCATGTAAAATGAAAAGTAATAAGGAGACGGATTTTAAGTCATATTTATATAATTTTTTTAACATTTGAATACCTCCCTAAATAAAGAATCTACGGATTTTCCCTGATTAAAACGAATATTATCTACACTGTCAGACAGACGGATTTGACCATTTTGGATAAATACTACGTCATCTAAAATATTTTCCACATCGGAGATTAAATGAGTAGAAATAATAATGGTTGCATTTTCATCGTAATTATTCAGTATAGTAGAAAGAATATAATCTCTGGCAGCAGGATCTACGCCGGCGATTGGCTCATCCAGACAATATAAGCTTGCTCTGCGGCTCATAACGAGGATAAGCTGGATTTTTTCTTTTGTTCCCTTGGACATCGTGTGTAAACGGTCAGAAGGGTTAATGTTTAAATGCTTTAACATATCGTAAGCGCGGCTTCTGTCAAAATCGCTGTAAAAGTCAGCAAAATAGTTAATAATTTCAGAAACCCGCATGTGCATGGAAAGATAAGTTCGCTCAGGAAGATAAGAAACAATTTTTTTCGTTTCTAATCCGGGTGTATGTCCATCTACGAAAATAGATCCTTCTGTAGGAACCAGAAGTCCGTTTAATAATTTAATCAGTGTGGTTTTTCCACTTCCGTTTGGACCTAAAAGTCCGATAATCTTACCTCGTTCTAAGGAAAGATTTATTTTATTCAGGGCAATTTTATTATCATAATATTTTGTAAGATTGCGACATTCTAAAATAGGGTTCATCATTCTTCCTCCTTAACTTGAATTTTTTCAATGAGCTGGATAATGGTTTGCTTACTGTAACCCAGATGTTCCATTTTCTGAAGAAATTCTTTTACTTGCTGGGATGCGATTTGTGTTTTAACTTGTTCAATCATAGATAAATCCTCCGTAATAAATCGACCGCTGGTTCTCTGACTATATAAAAGTCCTGTATGCTCCAATTCAGAAAGGGCTTTCTGCATGGTATTGGGATTAACTCCGGCAGTTTGCGCCAATTCGCGAACAGAGGGGAGTTTTGAACCGGGAGTATAAACTCCCGATATAATATCAGAAGTGATATGCTCCATAATCTGAGTGTAAATAGGATACTCAGGATTTAAGTTCCAAGACATCTGTAAACACCTCCTGTAAGTGATAAATTGTATTACTGTATTATTTGATTAGTACAATAATACAAATTTTGTAAGAATTTGTCAATAGAAATTTTAGAAAAAAATTATTGCATTTCAAAATTTATATGTTACAATATTGTTACATATAGATTAAAGGTGAGAATATGAATTTATACGAAGCTATTTTTTTAAGAAAGTCAGTACGAAATTATGAGATGGAATCAATATCTCCTGAAATACTACAGGAGATACAGGAGTTTTATACACAGATTGAAGGATTAAATCCGGGTATTCGTACAGAAATTTCTATTATAGATAATACAAAAGGACAAAATAAAAGAATGCACTTTTTGGGCGTAAAAGCACCCTATTATATTGTATTTTACTCAGAAGAGAAAGACTTGGCTCAGATGAATGCCGGATATATTATGGAGCAAATTGCCTTGTTTTTGTGCACCAAAGGTCTGGGAACCTGTTTTTTAGGAAGTGTAAAACCCAAATTTGGAAATCCTCATAAGGGTGATTTGAAATTTATGATTACCATGGCATTTGGAAAAAGTAAGGGCAGTTACACCAGAAAACCGGTAGAGGCAAAACGAATGGAGTTAAAAGAACTTTGTGTATATAAGGAAGTTCCAAGGCAGTGGATGAAACAACTTTTAGAAGCAGCGCGTCTTGCACCTTCCAGTTATAACAGCCAGCCGTGGCGGTTTGTGGTGTACGATAATCGTATTCATGTGTTTGCTAAGAAGCATAATTTAAACCATTTGGGAAAATATGAGGAAATGAACTTTGGAGTGATGTTTTCTCATCTAATGGTAGTAGCAGAGGAGCTTTGGCTGGATGTAGATTTAATTCGATTAGAGGATATTACTCATAAGAATTTTCCAAATAATCAGTATGTGCTCAGTGCAATTTTACGCACATGAAAAAAATAAAAAAATTTAAAAAAAGTATTGACAGATACAGAAACATATAGTATATTATATTTCGTGCTTGAGAGATATTTCAACACGATATGCGCGAGTGGCTCAGTTGGTGGAGCGCGACCTTGCCAAGGTCGAGGCCGCG
>CAJKQE010000031.1 GCA_905201915.1 uncultured Lachnospiraceae bacterium | reverse complement strand
CTGTCGCTGTGAAATACGGCTGAAAATTCAGAGAATCCCATGTGGTATGCGTATCTCCGGAAAATCCAATCGGATATCGGTGACTTCCCGGACCAGCATATCTGGAAAAGGTAAGGGGTCTTTTTCCTTCTCTTTTGCTGTCCAGAAAATGGAAATGGTTAAAAATCCATAAAGGATCCAGTCCTTCGATTTTTGTATTATTCCCCTGCTGCCAGTCAATCCACCAGAAATCCACACCTTCTTTTTCTCTGGGGTGATGCAGATATTCAAAATATGCTTCAAGGAATTTGGGATCCGCCGGATCACAGCTAACCGGATCCTCTTGCTCATAATCTACGCCCATGGTTTCTGCCATCTGTCGATACATCTCTTCATGGGCTCTCACACCGTCTGCAGGATGCACATTTAATGTCACTTTCATTCCCCGATCATGAAGCTTTTTCAAGAATCTGGCAGGATCTGGAAACAATTCTTTGTTCCAAGTATAACCAGTCCATCCGCTTCCATACTTGGGATCAATATCTACCATATGCCAGTCCATATCGATGACAGCTACTGTAAACGGAAGATTTTTTTCTTCAAATTTCTTCATCAACTCCAGGTAACTGTCTTCTGTGTATTTATAGTAACGACTCCACCAGTTTCCCAATGCATATCTGGGCAGCATGGGAGACTTTCCACAGAGATAGTAAAAGTCATGAAGGGCCTCTTTGTAATCGTGTCCATATCCCCAGAAATATAAATCCTGAATCCCTTTCTTCCGAGGCTCAATCCATCCATCTTCTAGCAAAATCTGTGATTTGCTGTCGTCCAGAAGAGAATAACCAAACTCCGACACTACACCGTGCTCCAATTCTGTCTCTCCATCCACCATATCCAGAGTTCTGGCTGTACCTTTCAGGTCGTGAATTTCTTCTCCATAATGCCAGATACTATGGTAAGCGCTCAGATTTCCTTTTACCTGAATACTCAGTCCATGACTCGAAAATTCTTTTTCATTATAGATCAGATGAATGCGAGAGGTATGAATTTCAATTCTGTCCTCCATGTGCAGAAGTCTGTAATTTGTCTCTGGAAAATCTCTGAAAAACGCCATCTGTGTAGCCCGATCTTCAAAAATACCATCCTCACTGTATTCCAATCGAATCAGACCCTCTGTCAGCATGGTGATTCTGTATTTTTCACCGATCACCATATTAGCCTCCAGCGCTACTGGACGGGTCTGTACCTTATAAATATCTTTCATACTCTTACTTCTCCTTTTTATCCTTTCACTGCGGAAGCCGCAATTCCGGCAATAAACTGCTTCTGGAAGAACAGATAGATCAAAAGCACTGGAACAATCGAAATTGCTGTGGCTGCAAAAAGAGCTCCGTAATCTGTCGAATACTGTCCGTTGAACATTTTCAACCCTACCGCCAAAAGCTGTTTTTCCTTGGTATTAATCACCAAATACGGCCAGAGGAAATCTTCCCATGCCCATAAAAACTGGAAGATGGCAATACTGGAAATACCATTTTTCGCCATGGGGAAGACAATTCTGTGGAAAATGAAAAATTCATTTGCCCCGTCAATCCGCGCAGCTTCTAAAATTTCATTGGGAAGAGAGGAAATATGCTGCTTCATCATAAAGATTCCAAACCCACTGAACATTGCCGGAATGATCAGTGCTTTATAACTGTCCATCCATCCAAAATACTGAATCATGGAATATTTCGGAATGATAGTCACACACCAGGGAATCATCATCGTAGCCAACACGAAACCGAACAAAATATTTCTGCCCTTGAACTGATATTTACTCAGTACAAATCCACAAATCGTACTGGTATAAATCACAATCAGCGTAATCACCAATGTAATCACCAAACTATTCAGGAAGAACCGCATAAAATTAAAATGCGCATTCATATTCATGTAGTTGGTCGTAATAAACTCCTGTGGAAGCAAATGCTGTTCCAGAGCCATAATTTCTTTATTCTGCTTGAAAGAAGATAGGATCATCCATACAAACGGATATACCGTTATCAACCCCAGTAGAAGAAGACCAATATTCAATACAACACTGTTTATTTTTCTTTTCACAACGGCACCTCCTATTCCTCACTTCCGGATACCCGGAAAGATAACCAGCTGAATACAGCAGTAATAACAAACAAAACAAATGATAATGCAGACGCATAACCAAAATTATATTTTACAAAGGCTTCATCATAGATGATATAAGATGCCAGATAGGTAGCTGTACCAGGGCCGCCCTCCGTCATAATCAGTATCTGAACATAAGCCTGAATATAAGAAATAATAGAAGTAATTACTACAAACAGTGTCATCGGTTTCAGCAGCGGAATTGTAATGTATCTGAACGTTTGCCATCCATTCGCTCCGTCTACTTTTGCCGCTTCCAATGCATCCGAAGGCAGCGAATACAGTCCGGCCATATACATAACTACCGCATAACCAAAATCTTTCCAAATCGTCATGATAATAACTGCAAGCAATGCAATCTTCGGATTCATCAGCCAGTTCACATCCAATCCGAAGATCTGATTTATCGTTCCAATCTGCGGATTATACATGAACTTCCATACAAACGCCACCGCCACCATCGGCGTAACAACCGGCATATAATAAATTGCTCGGAAAAAGCTTTTGTGTTTTACCAACGGAGAATAGATCGCATAGGCAATTCCCAATCCCAGTCCCACACGGAAAATAATGACCACCACTGAAAAGATCAGTGTATTTAGCATTGATTTTCCAAACAGAGAACTGGTAAATACCTCTTTATAATTCTCCAGGCCCAGGAAATTATAGGTTCCGCTTAAAGGATTCCATTCGTGAAAGCTTCCTGCAAAAGCAATTCCAATAGGAACAATCAGAAAAATACTGAAAAATGCGATCATTGCAATTACTACTATATTCCGCAGAATAATCTCACTCTTACTCTGCAAAGGGTGGGATTTCTTAAACATAAGACCTACCTCCTTTGTCTGCTTTATTTTGCGTATTCGTACAAATTCTCTACAGATTTAAAATCACTATTCTTCATATCTTTGATGATGTTTTGCTGTGCTTCATTCAAAGCAGTATCAATATCAACACCGTTAAAGAAAATATCCTGTCCCGCTTTTTTCAGTGATGTCTCCATTGTGGCAGGCATTGGCCCCGGCCAGATATAGTGGTCAATGTGCTCAGCCAATACTTTCAGAGATGGATTTTCAAGAATCTTTTCATTGTCTGCCAGAGATTTCTTAGCAGGGAATGTACTCATAGCCAGATTAAATGCTACCTGTGCATCATCATTTGCCAGGAAATATTTAATAAAATCCTGAGCTACTGCCTGCTGATCTTCCGGCGCATTTTTATTTACACCGAACGTAGACTCTCCATTGTAACGATTGTATGCATATGGATTTCCGTCAAAGGTAGGAATCTCAAATACGCCAAAATTAATATCGCTCCAGGTAGTCTGCAGGGTATTGTAGTAATGTCCCCACTGAATAACCATTGCTGACTGTCCCTGTCCAAAGCTGTCTGCACCTTTTTCTCCAAAATCTTTAGAACCGATGCCGTCTACTTCATACATATCTACCAACATCTGCATCACCTGTTTCATTGCATCTGAGTTTACCTTTGGTGTCACACCGTCTTCTTCAAACAGGTTTTCTCCCAACTGATAGTTCAGACCCAGAAGATAATTCTGATGGAAATCATCATTGAAGTTCAGACCAGCCTGAATAATGGTATCTCCTTCTTTAATCGTGAGCTTTTTCGCAACCTCACGCATCTCATCCCATGTTTTTGGAATATCTGCTTCCGTGAGTCCGGCTGCTTCCCACATATCTTTATTGTAGTATACAGATCCTGTCATCATACCATAGTCAATGTAATAAACCTCTCCATCAATCACATGGGCATCCACACCGGTAAAATCAGCCTGAAGATCTTCCAGAGGAATCTCCAACGGTGCCATATAATTGATTAAGTTCTCATGATAACTGTTATGTATATTAAAAATTGCAGGGCCATTCTCTCCGTCAAGAGCCAGCGGAAGTTTTGTCCAGTAATCCTCCCAGGGATTATTCACAAGATTAATCGTTACATTCGGATGAATGGCTGTATATCCATCAATGATTTCCTGGAAAAGTTCATCGCTGCCCCACTCCCATAATTCCACGGTAATATCCTTTCCACCATTAATCTCTACAGAAGGATCATACTTAATCGTATCTCCAAAAGGCTCTGTAGGAACCTCTATATTTTTCTTAGCTTCTTTCTTTCCAGTTCCGCTTCCTCCGCATCCTGCGAGTCCTGTAACTGCCATCATAGCCGCTAATGCTGCTACAATTACTCTTTTTCTCATACTTACTTCCTCCTTGATAAAATGTGGTTTTCGTTCACTTGATTTAGCGTTAAATCTATTGTTAAATTACCATTATTTTTTTTATTCGTCAATATTTTTTTACTTTTTCAGCACATATAACATTTATACATCTCTATTTTTGTGTGTTTTTCACAATAACGTGTCGGTACTTTTCATTGATTTTTTTTAGTTTCTTGTATATAATAAATTTATATATGACAAATATAAATATTATATAAGTTTATAAAGCTATAAGGATGTGAATACTATGACTCTAAAAGATATTGCAGAAAAAGCCGGCGTAAGTATGATGACCGTTTCAAATGTAATAAATGGGAAACACAATCGTGTTTCCCAAAAAACAATAGAAAAAGTAAATGCCATTATCAAAGAATGTGGCTATGTTCCTAACCTTAGCGCGCGGAGTCTGACGAATAAGACCTCCAATATTATTGGAATTATTATTTCCATGGATAATAAAGATGAAAACCTTCTGGAGAATCCTTATATCAGCACCATGATTGGAACGATAGAAAAGGAGCTGCGCATTAACGGATATTATACGATGGTACGTTCCATATATCAGAATACAGATGTGATCACACTCCTAAAAAACTGGAATGTGGACGGTATTATCTTTCTTTATCCTAATTTTCAGGATACCCTGAGTGAGCTTCTGCCGTCTCTGCCCTGCCCTGTAGCTATTTTCGACAGCTATCTGGAGCTTCCCAACCTGATCAATATCCGTTCCGACGACCAGAAAGGATTGTATCTGGCCACTAAATATATGATTAATCACGGACACTCACACATTGCTTTTGTGGCAGATTATGAAAATAACTTTCTTTTGACAGAACGTTTTCAGGGATACCGCCAGGCATTAAGAGAAAATGATATCCCATTTCGTCCAGAATATGTTTTTTCTTTCCCCCCTTCCTATGAAGGAGGGATTCAGGCAGGAAAACAAATCGCTTCCATGCAGAATATGATTACTGCAGCCGTCACTACCGCTGATATCTGTGCCATTGGCATCATGGAGGGCGCCCGTCTAGGCGGTTATCGTGTTCCTATTGAACTGTCTGTAATCGGTTATGATAATCTGAAATTATGTCAGTATACAGTTCCGAAATTAACTTCTATTTCTCAGAACATTACGCAGAAGGCTCTGCTTGCCACAAAGTTTTTATTAGAACGTATTCGTACAGGAAGTAATAAAGCGCCTATTCATGTGAAGATAGATGTTGAAATTGTAGAACGGCAATCTGTGATTTCACTATTTTAAGATATTTGAATCATAAAAATTAGCACAACCTCAAAAAGAGCCACGAACATCCTATTGATTTCTTGGCTCTTAATCTCTTTTTATCTAAACTGTGCTCCATAACTTACGCAATCTTCATATCCCAGTGTCTGGAAGATCACTTTCAGCATTCTTTTTACACAAGCCTGCAAATCTTCTCGCTTTTTCTTATGCAGAAAAGGAAGAACCTGAAAAGCTCAGGGCCTATGAGACACTAGAAAAAAATCATGGGCGGATTGAAAAAAGGAAGTACAAAATCTCACAGGATATTGATTATCTGATGAAATTGGATAAACGGTTTGATAAAAAGGAAAAAATGACTTATAAGAAAATGAGTATGTTATATACATATCATTTAGAATATGTGCAGGAATTGATTTTTGAGAAAATTGTGGAAAACATTTAAAAATATCCATCTAGGGAAATATTTCTCTAAATGGATATTTTTATGCGGTTGCCCTGGAATTCTGCTTCCTATAATTCTCTATCTATACAAAAATGACGGCATTTTTATGCCGCCACAATCATTTTTTCTACAGGTCTTCCTTTTAAAAATAACCTCTCATACACACGCTCACATTTTTTAAATTTACAAAACATTTTTTGTGCATCACATTCATTGCAATATACTTTCCAACACCCACAACACTTACAATTTTTTCCCTGATTTTCTATAAATCCCTGTACATCCTCCTCCGGATATCCTAAGAATAATCCAATTTCATGAGGAAAGGTTTCATACATCTGTAATTTATTCTGCAAGATTTTTACTGCTTCCTCCACACTACTATAATCGTATCCCTCTGCTTCCAGCATTCTGCGTGTCTTCTCTCTTTTTAAGTCTGCTTCCAACTGTTTTTTTCTATTCACATATAAAAGTGCTCTCTGCGCTGTAGTACGCATAATTCTAATATCCAGTCCCTTTTCCTCAAAAATCCTTGTCCAGACTTCCATACTATTTTCAAATTCTGCTTTAGACTCCCAAGAATACCAGAAAAGATTAGCTGTTTTTAAACCCGCCAATGTAGGTGCACTGTATCTGATTAAAATTTCTTCCAACATCTATTTTTCCTCCCCTTTTATATCTTCCAATACAGATTGCAATGCTGCTGTACTGGCTCTGTGAATTCTTCGAATAGGAATATTATTTCTCTTTGCTTCCTGAGAAGCATTCATCACCATTTTATGGGACACTGTATTTGTAAAGAGCAGCAGTAAATCCGGACATCCCATTTTTTTCTTAATAGAACTGTTTTCTTTTACAAATACTTTTGCCTTACATCCATAACTTTCGCACAAATTTTCATAACGTGTTACCATTCGTTCATTTCCGCCAATAATTACAATACTCATGCCATTCTTCCTTTCTTTGATTAGTCTTATCTAACTTATAATTAAAAAAATAAGAATTTCTTACAACCTTCGCTTTTTTAATTAGTTTTAACTAACTACTATAATACTGATTTTTTTCTTTTTGTCAATCATTTTTCAACAAAAGAACATTAATTTCATAGAAAATTAATGAAAAAATACTTCCCTTCCTGAGTGAAAAAGGATTATAATGGAGAACATATAGGTAGAGTAAGGGAATTTTAATTTCAGAAAGGATTTTGATTATGGGAAATTTAGGTAAAAAATTATTAGGTATTGGGCTATTAAGTGCAACTGCCGGAGCTGCCGTTTATTATTTTACAAAAAAGAAAGAAGAAAATCCTGATCTTCAGGAAGAATTCGCAGACTTTCAGGATAATTTAAAAGAAACTGCTGCCTCTGCAGTAAACGTAGCTTCCAAATTTAAAGAAGTAGTTGAAAAATCAGTAGATCAGGCAGTCAACAAAACTGATGAACTTGCGAAAGAATTCTCCGAAGATGATATCTTTGAAGATGATTTTGAAGACCTTGCCGAAGATATGGCAGAACTGAAAGAAGACATAAAAGATACAGTAGAAGACACAAAAAAAGCTACCAAAAATGTTACAGAAACTGTAAAAGAAACCGTAAAGGACTGTTTCTGTGAAAAAGAAGACGAAGAAAATAAAAACACTTCCGATGAACTTTAAAATAGCTCTTGTAAAAATCTTCTATTCATAATACAATCACTTTAGTGGGTATTCAACTATTTATAAAGTGAGGAATTTACTATGGATAACAATTTATTTGAGCAGGCAAAAAATGATGATATTTTATCAAAAGAATTAATTTCTTTTTTACTGGAAAGTATGGAATACAGCCGATTGAGTTTTATTAACGATGCGGTAGATATTCTCAAAGTTTTAAAAATCCGTATTGAGCGAGGAGATAAAATTACAGATGCAGTTTCTTTAGAAACTTATACTTTAAAAGGATTTAAAGCTTTTGTAAAAGAACATTTTTCAGAATACATTTACAATCAGGTCTTTACTCCTTTAAAAAAAGATGAAAAAATTTATTTTTCCTTAGAACCTTGTGACGGTGGATATGAGCTTGTGCTTTCTGAAAAAGACAATAAAGTATACAAATGGATTTCCAGCTTAAATGAAAAATTTTCTCTCGTTTACATGATTGCTACAAAAGTTGTATATATCAAAAATATTAAAACGAAAACTTATTCCCCGTTTATTTCCGGAAATGGAAAATACTGCAGATATGATGAGTCTGTAGGGAAAATCTTAGAAATAAACGAATAAATATAATTTCTAAAAGGGGAATGTTTTTTGCATTCCCCTTTCACAACTTTCTATTTCTTATGCCATACTTTTTTTAAAAGCTTCATGGCTTCTTCAATTTCTTTTTCTTCCATACCGGCATATCCTAAAAGTACTTTATTTTCTTTTTCCGTGTTTATTGAAATACAATATTCCGATACTCCATAAACCTGTATACCTACATCTCTGGCTTTGTCTATTGCTTCTTGTTCTGTTAGGCCGTTAATAAATTCTAAAACAAAATGAACTCCTGCATTTTCCCCATGAAATACACAAATATCCTGCATTTCTTTCAAATATTTCACAATCAAATCATGCTTATTTTTATAAATCTTACGCATACGATTTAAGTGTTTTTCATAATAACCTTTGTTTAAAAAAAGTTCCAGTATTTTCTGATCTGTCTTAGAAACTGTTACAGAGAAAAGATGTTTTTTCTTCAAATATTTCTGCATAAGTCTTTCTGGTAAAACCATATAACTGACACGAATAGAAGGCGCTACAGATTTTGAAAATGTCCCCATATAAATCACGCTGCCATTTCTGTCAAAACCCTGCAAACTGGGAATAGGCTGCCCTTTATAACGAAATTCACTATCATAGTCATCTTCGATAATATAACGCTCTTGTGACTTTTCTGCCCAATTTAGAAGAGCCATACGGCGTTTTAAAGGCATAATCATTCCCATAGGAAATTGATGAGAAGGCATAACATATACAATGTTTGCACTTTTTCCTTCTAAATCACTGATATCAAGTCCCTGTTCATCCTGCTTAATTTGCTCTATGTCATAACCTATATGACGAAAATCATAATATGCGCTGATATAGGTAGCCACTTCCATTGCAA
Source organism: uncultured Lachnospiraceae bacterium (assembly GCA_905201915.1). Classification (GTDB taxonomy): domain Bacteria; phylum Bacillota; class Clostridia; order Lachnospirales; family Lachnospiraceae; genus Blautia. Next base: position 13,881 of record CAJKQE010000031.1, on the reverse strand, counting down.
CTGTCTGTCCAGCTCCCAGAATTGTCCCTAAAAGCATTAAAAGATAATCATTTCCTGCTCCGATAATAATCTGCTCTCTTTTGCATTTTACTCCTCTGGAGCGATACAGATATTCAGCTACAGCCTGTCTAATTCCATCCTCCCCACAGGGATTTCCAAGCTGAAAAAATTCCTCATCGGCCTCTGCCAGTACCTGTTTTGACAACTTTTGCCACACATTATAAGGAAAACTTCCTCTGGCAATTTCATTTAAAGCAAAATCATGGAAATATTTCTTTACTCTCTCTTGAACAATTGGCTTTTCTTCCTGACATTTTGATAAACGACTATCTGAAAAATAAACGCCTTCCAGTTGAGAGACATAATATCCTTTACATGGCATAGCTTCAATGTATCCTTCTGAAGCAAGCTGATCATAAGCAAGCTCTGCGGTACTTCTGCTGATAGAAAGATACCGGGAAAGCGCCCTGGATGAGGGCAGCTTGTCTCCCGGTTTTAATTGTTCTTTCTCTATTTCTTTTTTTATAAATTCATAAATTTGCTGATAGATAGGAACTTTCGACTCCTTATCTATAAAAATTATCAATTCGTTCATTTTATTTTAATTTAAAAGAACTCTTTAATGATACAATACGATTAAATACCGGTGCTCCCGGTTTACTGTCATGGCAATCCGCACAGAAAAATCCATTTCTTACAAACTGAAATCTATCATAAGATTCTGCTTTTCCTAATTCCGGTTCTACAAGACATCCCTTCACAACTGTCAGTGAGTTAGGATTTAAGTTCAAACTTCCATCCTCTTTATTGTATACACCTTTTTCTTCATCTACGATATTTTCATATAAACGACATTCTGCTTCTACTGCTGTTTCTGCACATACCCAATGAATGGTTCCTTTTACCTTTCTTCCGTCCGGTGAATTACCACCTTTAGAAGCAGGATCATAAGTACAGTGGATAACTGTTACATTTCCTTCTTCGTCTTTTTCACATCCTGTACAAGTAACAAAATAAGCATTCATAAGACGTACTTCATTTTCAGGATACAGACGTTTATACTTCTTAATAGGAACTTCCATAAAGTCTTCTCTTTCAATGTACAATTCTCTGCCAAATGGAACCTGTCTTGTACCCAATTCCGGATTTTCCATATTATTTGGGACTTCCAGATATTCAATTTCTCCTTCCGGATAATTGTCAATTACTAATTTCACAGGATCTAAAACAGCCATCATACGAGGCGCTTTCATCTTCAAATCTTCTCTGATACAATACTCCAGCATTGCATAATCTACAGAACTGTTTGCCTTGGAAACACCACACAATTCTACAAATTTCTGGATAGATTCCGGTGTAAAACCACGTCTTCTTAAAGCTGCAATAGATACCAGACGAGGATCATCCCAGCCATCTACAATGCCATCTTCTACCAGTTTTTTGATATATCTCTTTCCTGTTACTACATTTGTCAAATATAATTTTGCAAATTCAATCTGCTTTGGAGGATGTACATACTCTAACTCCTGAACAACCCAGTCATATAACGGTCTGTGATCCTCAAATTCCAATGTACAGATAGAATGAGTAACACCTTCAATAGCATCTTCAATAGGATGTGCAAAATCATACATTGGGTAAATGCACCATTTGTCACCTGTATTGTGATGTGTCATGTGAGCCACACGATAAATAACAGGATCACGCATATTAATATTTGGAGAAGCCATATCAATTTTAGCTCTCAAAACCTTGCTTCCATCCTCAAACTCACCGTTTTTCATTTTTTCAAATAATTCCAGATTTTCCTCTACACTTCTGTTTCTGTAAGGACTTTCTTTTCCCGGCTCTGTTAAAGTTCCTCTGTATTCTCTGATTTCTTCTGCTGTTAAGTCGCATACAAAAGCTTTGCCTTTTTTAATCAGCTTTACTGCTGCTTCATACATCTGATCAAAATAATTAGATGCAAAATATAAACGATCTTCCCAGTCAGCACCCAGCCATTGAATATCTTTTTTAATAGACTCTACAAATTCTACTTTTTCTTTTGTAGGATTAGTATCATCAAAACGCATATTAAATTTTCCATGGTATTTTTGTGCCAAACCATAGTTTAATAAAATTGATTTTGCATGACCAATATGCAGATAACCATTTGGCTCAGGTGGAAATCTGGTACAAATTTCATCATACTTTCCTTCTGCCAAATCTTTCTCAATAATCTGCTCAATAAAGTTTTTAGAAACGGTTTCTTTTGCTGTTTCTTTTTCCACTTTTTTCTCCTCCATCTATGGTAATTTTCTTTGGCGTAAACCAAGTTTTTGTCTAAATAATAACTTTAAGAAATATACTAACATAAAATCATTGTTTTTCAAAGGCTTTGCTTATATTTTTTTCCAATTTCAGTCTAAAATCATAAAGTTTGCCGTTGCAGTAGCAATGATTTTGTCGTTTTTCTCTGACTTACATACTGCATGAACATTACATACCTTTCGTCCTGCTCTATCTGCGGTTGCTGTTACCAGCAATGCATCACCAGGAATACCCGGACTTAAATAGTTGATATTTAAGTTAATTGTGGGAATACTCTTACTTCCGCTTACATTTCTTACAATAGCTCCACAGGTTGTATCAATAGCAGCAGCAATTATACCCCCATGTATAGTGGACATGTGATTTAATTCCCATCTTTGTATAGGAAAGCGAAAAGTAAGACTCTTTTTCTCATAATTGCAGGAATAAAATTCTACCTGCATTTTATTATACAAATGCTCCGGCGAATTAGGGTACAGCATCTCCATCTGTTTTTTAATTTCCTGTTCCATTATTTGCTGCATATTCTCTCTCCTTTTAATATCTTACTTCTAAAAGTGTCAGTCCTCTTGCCGGAGCTGTAAAACCTGCATCTTTTCTGTCACAGCTTTCCAAAATTGCTTTCATGTCTTCAGGTTTTCTTCGTCCCCTGCCTACTTCAATTAAAGTACCGGTTAAAATACGAACCATATTATATAAAAATCCATTTCCTGTATAAGTAATAACAATCTCTTGTGTTAAATCTACAATTTCGATACTGTAAATTGTTCTTACAGAGGATTTTTTCATTTTTTTATTGGAACAAAAACTTTTAAAATCATAAGTTCCTTCCAGATACTTTGCCGCTTCTTTCATTGCATTTACATCCAATGTCTCATGAAGAGGACATTGATACTTTCTTTCAAAAACATTTTTATGGATACCGGATACAATTCGATACTGATATACTTTCTCTTTTGCATTTAAACGACTGTGAAACCTATCCTCTACTTCACTCACTTTAGAAATTTCAATATCCTCCGGCAAATATTCGTTTAAGTATTGACAGATTTCTTCACAGCTCTTTTCACAATCTGCATGAAAATTAGCCACCTGCCCTCTGGCATGAACTCCTGCATCCGTTCTTCCGGCTCCCTGAATTTGTATCTCTTTTCCCAGCATCTTCGTTAATACATCTTCAATCTTTCCCTGTATCGTATTGTCTGTATCCTTCTGACGCTGCCAACCTCCATATCTGCTTCCATCATATTGAATATCCAAACGATAATTCATTCTAATCTCCTTTTAAACAGACAAAAGGTGTTACATAAATGCAACACCTTGTATCTTTATTTCTTATTTTACCAGATAAACATCTGCATAATTAACACCTAAAGCATTTGCTCTGTTATGGTCATTTACATAGACATCAATACGATTTCCTTTAATTGCGCCACCACAATCCTCTGCAGTAAATACATGACCATTGATAATTACCTGTGTTCCATAAGGAATGACTCTTGGGTCTACTGCAATGGTTCTGCCTTCTACTACTGGTGTACCTGTTGCTGTAATACCTGTTTCCACATCACAGCAAATCTCACAGGAACAATAATAAGTCAATTTAAAGTTACCCAGCTTCTCACCATACATCTCAGGTGTGGCATTGACTTCCGCAATATCACCGCTTCCATAAGAAACAGTCTCATCGTCTAACACACGTACTGCCCATACTGCATTTTTTGTGTTTAAGTTGCCTTGGACAATACCATAATCTTTGCCCATAGCTTCTACCGTTTTACCATCTCCCGCATAGATAACAACATGGTATACATATCCATTCTTCGCATAGAAAACTAAATCTCCAGGCTGTGCATCCTCTACGGCGATTTTCGTACCATACTGAGCCTGATCTGCTGCAACTCGTGGTAAATCATACCCATATTCTTTAAAAATACTCTGTACAAAACCGGAACAGTCTGCACCTTCTGTCAAACTGGTACCTCCCCATACATAAGGATTTCCAATAAACTGAGAAGCAAATTCTATTACAGAATTTCTAAGATGACCTCCAGGCACTCCTGACTTCACAGAAGTAAGTGTATAATAACAAGCTTCATTTTCTTCCGGTGCAATTTCTTCTTTTGCAAGTGTATAAGTATCTTCACCTTTTTCTGTTACTTCTTCCTGTACAGTTTCTTCCATATTCAGATATTCTTTATCCACAAAGCCCCTTACATCTCCGGACTCTATGTATACCCAATCTTCTTCTTCATCTGCCAGAACATAGCAAAGACTATTTTCATCCAGCGTTCCGATAATGCGTGAATCTGTATTCTTATCCTCTCTTACATTCAAAAGACTTGCCGTTGTAAGCGCATATTCTTTATCTACAACTGTCTGATTTACAGTAGCTCTTAAATACAGAAAAGCTTGATTTTCTCTATATGGAACTGTTTCTTTTGCTGTAGGTGCAACACCTTCAATTCCTTTATACTCTTCGTTAAATCTTGCTGCTAACGATTTTGCTTCTTTCTGATATCTCTCCAGAATTTTCTGAGCATCTTCTCCTGTCGTAACAGCATCTGCCTTTACAAAACCTCTGACATTTCCGGATTCAACATAGAGCCATCCATCTTCCTCTTCTTTCAGTATGTAACATACACCTTTCTTAGCAAGTGTTCCCACACTGCGAGCCTCATCTGTCATTTCTTCGTAAATATCTATTTTATCATTAGCAAAAGCATATTTTCTGGCTACTGTCCAAAAACGGAAATCTTCTACAATCGTAGGAACTTCTATAATCTCCTGTTCTTGCACCAATTCTTCATTCGTAGATGGTACTTCCGGATCATCTGCTTCAACCTTTGGTGAACCATTATCTAAAAGAATTACATAACCATTTTCATCTAACACATAATGATAACCTTCCGGCAGCTGATATCCTGTTCTCTCCTCATACTGCTGAGGTGTCTCTTGTGACGGCACTTCGTCTACATTATCTGCCTCAATTTTTGGAGAACCATCTTCGTTAAATGTCACATAACCATTTTCATCTAATACGTAATGATGTCCTTCCGGCAACTGATATCCTGTTCTTTCTTCGTACTGCTGAGGTGTCTCTAATACAGGTGCCTCCGGTTCCTGTGGTATCTCTGGTTCCTGTGTCTGGTCAGCTTCTACCTTTACAGAACCATCTTCATTAAATGTTACATAACCATTTTCATCTAATACGTAATGATGTCCTTCCGGCAGCTGATATCCTGTTCTTTCTTCATACTGCTCTGGTGTCTCTAATACAGGTGCCTCCGGCTCTTGTGGTATCTCCGGTTCCTGTGTCTGATCAGCTTCTATCTTTACAGAACCATCTTCATTAAACACCACATAGCCATTTTCATCCACTACATAATGATGTCCTTCCGGCAGCTGATATCCTGTTCTCTTCTCATACTGCTCTGGTGTCTCCAGTTCTTGTGGAATCTGCAGTTCTTGCGGTACTTCAACAGTTGAATTGTTGTTTACCGGTATCTGCACATCTGCTGCAAAGACATTCGCTGGAGCTGTCAAACTAAGCGCCATAGTAAGCGCAAGCACTTTTTTTATTTCTTTATATTTCAATTTCTTCTCCTCCAGTATCACTGTATCCATTTCCAAAATTGAATACTCTTCTAGTAAAAATGTTTTGCTTACTTTTTAGTTTATCATGAGTATCTCACCAAATCAACAATAAATTATAAAACGCAAAAAGTATTTTAGGCATTTTACCAATCTTTTATATCATCATATTCTTTTTTTATATAATCAGCCCAATTTTTCCTTTTTTCTTTTATACTCTACTTCTCTTCCTAGAAAAAAAAGAGTCAAAAGGTTTGGAATTGCCATCATTCCATTTAAAGCATCTGAAAGTTCCCAAATTATAGTAGGTGCACTCATACATCCCGGCAAAGTAATTAAAATATAACACAAACGATATACTTTTACACCCTTTTCTCCTGCCAGATAATCAGCTGTCTGAGAACCAAAGTAAAACCAGCCAATCATAGTAGCAAAGGCAAAGAGTGCTGTAGCGCCTGCCAGAAACTCTTTTCCCCATGGAATAACAGATTCAAATGCCATTCCTGTAAGAGTTGTTCCATCCATAGCAACTGTCTGCTGATACGGCACTTCACTCACTAATATTACAAGAGCAGTAATCGTACAAACCAGAATTGTGTCAATGAATACTTCTAAAATCCCCCACATCCCCTGAATTTGTGGATCATCTACATCAGAGTGGGCATGAGCCATAACAGAAGAACCAAGACCTGCCTCATTAGAAAAAATCCCTCTTGCAATTCCCATACGCAAAGCCTGTTTTACACTGTATCCCGCCACTCCTCCCACTGCAGAAGAAGTATGAAAAGCCCCTTGAAAAATCAAATCGATTGCTCCTGTAATTCTGTCTCTGTAAAAAAGCAATACAACTATAGCTCCTACGAAATAAACAGCAGCCATAATAGGAACCAATTTCTCTGTAAAGGTCGCAATCCGTTTCATTCCTCCGGTTAAAACTGCTGCCACTGCAATCATACAAATACTTCCTGAAATAAATGCAGGCACATGAAAAGCTTTCTCAAGTCCAACTGCCATAGAATTGCCCTGTACCATATTTCCCATGCCAAAAGATGCTCCTAAACAACAGACTGCAAAAGTAACTGCCAAAGGCTTACACCCAAGACCTCTCTCCATATAGACCATGGCTCCACCTTTCCATTGCCCTTTCTCATCTTTATAGCGGTATTTTATTCCCAGAAAATTTTCTGCATAGGTTGTCATCATTCCAAAAAAGGCAGATACCCACATCCAGAAAATAGCTCCCGGTCCTCCAAACATCAGTGCAGTTGCAACGCCTGTTATATTTCCTGTTCCCAGCGTAGCTGCAAGAGCTGTGCAAAAAGATTGAAATTGTGTTACAGAGTTACTTTCTTTAGACTTATTTCTTGTTTTTCCTTTTTTTAATACACCAATGGTATTCCCCAGCCATATATGTATCTTTGTAATCTGAAAAAATCCTGATTGTATGGTAAACCAGATACCTGCTCCCAGAAAAAATACCAGCATTCCAGGTCCCCATACGAATTTCTGAAGAGAATGAATAAAATTTGACATTGCTCGTTCCTTTTTCTTTCTTCATAAAGCCTATGCCCCAAATCATTCTCCTATGAAAAAAACAAAGCTGTCGCTTTAAACATTCTAAATAATGTTTAAAGTGACAGCCCCATCCTGATATTTTATCTTATTCGAAAGCTTTTCCAACAGAACCAAAGAGTTCCATTTTTTCTTTAATTGTATCGCAGATAGCATCAAATCCCGGTTTTAATAATTTACGTGGATCGTATCCTTTTCCTTCATTATCTTTTCCAGCTTCGATGTATTCACGTGTAGCTGCTGCGAAAGCTAACTGACATTCTGTGTTTACATTGATTTTAGATACGCCTAAATCAATGGCTTTCTTAATCATATCTGCTGGAATACCTGTACCGCCGTGAAGAACTAATGGCATTTCTCCTGTTAATTTCTGGATGTTGTCCAGAACATCAAAGCTAAGTCCTGCCCAGTTTTCAGGATATTTTCCATGAATGTTACCGATACCTGCTGCAAGCATATCAACGCCTAAGTCTGCAATCATTTTGCATTCTTCAGGATCTGCACATTCGCCCATACCTACAACGCCATCTTCTTCTCCACCGATAGAACCAACTTCTGCTTCTAAGGACAGTCCAAGACCTTTACAAACACCTGCTAATTCTTTTGTTTTTTCAACGTTTTCTTCGATTGGGTAGTGGGAACCATCAAACATAATAGAAGAAAATCCTGCTTTAATACATTTATAGCATCCATCGTATGTACCATGATCTAAGTGCAGAGCAACCGGAACTGTGATGTTTAATTCATCAATCATAGCTTTTACCATGTCTGCAACTGTTTTAAATCCACACATATATTTTCCTGCACCTTCAGAAACACCCAGAATAATTGGGGATTTACATTCTTCTGCAGTTAAAAGCGCTGCTTTTGTCCACTCCATGTTATTGATATTAAACTGACCTACTGCATAATGTCCTGCTTTTGCTTTTTTTAACATTTCTGCTGCTGATACTAACATATTCAATGACCTCCGTTTATTTTTTTTATTGGGTCTAAAACCTAAAACCATTATAACACATTTTCATTTTCAGGCAAGTATTTCTTAATGCAATTTATCCTGTTTCATGATATACTTATTTTTAAGAATATTTAACAGGAATATAATCATCACTATGGAAATAAAAAATTTAATTGTTGGACAATCCGGAGGTCCTACCGCAGTCATTAACAGTAGTTTATACGGCGTTGTTTCAGAAGCACTTTCCCAGCCTTCTATCGGCAAGGTATACGGTATGGTAAATGGCATCGAAGGCTTTTTACGAGGAACGGTTTTGGATTTTGAAGAAACACTCTTTTCCAATGATTTAGAAAAATTAAAAACCACTCCCGGAGCCTATCTGGGTTCCTGCCGCTACAAACTGCCTGAAGACTTGGACGACCCTGTTTATCCTGTTCTTTTTCAGAAATTCAAAGAATTAAACATTGGCTATTTCTTCTATATCGGCGGAAATGACTCTATGGATACCGTCAGCAAGTTGTCCCGTTATGCCGAAAAAATCAACAGTGACATTTGTGTAATCGGCGAACCAAAAACCATTGATAACGATTTGGTTATGACAGACCATACTCCCGGCTTTGGCAGCGCTGCCAGATATGTTGCTTCTACTGTAAGAGAAATTGTCATTGATGCCAATGTGTACGAAACAAAATCTGTTACTATTGTTGAGATTATGGGACGTCATGCCGGCTGGCTCACTGCAGCAAGCGCTTTGGCAAGAAAAAGCGTAGGAGACAATCCTCTGCTTATATATCTGCCGGAAACTGCTTTTGATGAAGAAGCTTTTCTTGAAAAAGTAAACAACTGCTTTGAAAAAAATCCAAATGTCATTGTTTGTGTTTCTGAAGGTATTCATGATAAAGACGGAACTTTCATCTGTGAATATGATAATTCCGTAGGTACAGATACATTTGGTCACAAAATGCTGGCAGGCTGCGGAAAATATCTGGAAAATCTCGTTCGTAACCGTCTGGGTGTAAAAGCACGTTCTGTAGAATTAAATGTAAGTCAACGTTGTTCAGCTTCCATGATGTCAGCCACAGACCAGAAAGAAGCTGTTTTAGCAGGACAATTCGGTGTACGTGAAGCTTTAAAGGGTGCTACCGGAAAGATGGTTTCTTATATTAGAACTTCTGATTTACCTTATCGCATAACACTTGGCCTTGAAGATGTAAATTTGATTTGTAATCAGGAAAAAACAGTTCCTCTGGAATGGATTTCCAAAGATGGTTCTGATGTAACAGATGCATTTCTTACTTATGCCCTTCCTCTTATTCAGGGCGCTGTAGAAATTCCTCTGGGCACAGACGGACTGCCTGATTTTCTATCCAGAAAATAATTCTTTATAGGAGGGGTTTTTATGTTCAAAATTTCTAATTTTACAGACAATGACGATGTAAGAATTTTAGATTCCGCCGGTCCTTTTACCATTATTGAATATATGCGAGATTTAAGCGTTTCTCCTTCAGATGCAGAGAAAGCCTATTTTTGCCATGCAATGAATGTGCGTAAGCGCCAAGTAGTATGTGACTTAAGCAAAGCCAATGTCACTTTACAGTCCGGCGCTATGCAGTGGACTGTGGGAAATGTCAATGCTACTACAGGTTTAAAAGGTGTGGGTGACTTTTTCGGAAAAGCAGTTCGCGGTAAAATGACAGGAGAAGGTACAATTAAACCGGAATATACAGGCGATGGGGTGCTTGTATTAGAACCCACCTACAAGCATCTGATTTTATTAGATGTAGAAGACTGGAATGGTTCTGTTGTTCTGGATGACGGATTGTTTCTTGCCTGTGATGCAGAATTAAAACATAAGGCAGTTATGCGCTCGAATATTTCTTCTGCTGTATTCGGCAATGAAGGTTTGTTCAATCTGGGATTAAGAGGCAATGGTGTTGTATGTCTGGAAACTCCATGTCCCAAAGAAGAATTAATTACCATTACTTTAGATAATGATGTATTAAAAGTTGACGGAAATATGGCTGTTGCATGGAGCGGAAGCCTTGACTTTACTGTGGAGCGCTCCGGAAAGAGCCTGATTGGTTCTGCTGCATCAGGTGAAGGACTGGTAAATGTATACCGTGGTACCGGAAAAGTACTTTTAGCGCCTGTTCAGAAAACCATCACTCCTCCTTCTGCACTGAGCATTCCGGATGATGAAGATTAATCCTATTATTTTAGCGGCACGCCCTTAGGACTGTGCCGCTATCTTTTCCGCTAAATCATTCAAATAAACCCAACGATCCATTTTCTCTTCCAGAAGTGCTTCTGCCTCTTCCTTTTCTGAAGTCAATTCGTTTAACTTTCCGGAATTTGTTGCATTTTTCATAATTTCCTGTTCCAATTTTTCCAGTTTTTCTTCCAGCTTTGCAATATCATCATCAATCGTTTCAAATTCCTTCTGTTCTTTAAAAGTAAATTTTAATTTTACTGTACGATTTTGCTTCCATGTTTGTGCTGAAGTTTTCTTTTCTTCTTTTTTCTCTGTCTGAACAGGCTGTTTTACACTATCATTTCTTCTTGCTTTTGCTTCCAGATAATCTGTATATCCCCCTTCATACTGCTGAAGTTTCCCATTTCCTGTGAATTCAAAAATTCGGTCTACTACGTTATCCAGAAAATAACGGTCATGGGAAACCGTCACTACAATTCCGGCAAAAGAATTCAAATAATCTTCCAGAATCGTAAGTGTAGGAATGTCCAGATTATTTCCCGGCTCATCTAAAAGCAACACATTAATTTCACTGGAAAGAACACCCAGAAGATATAAACGCCTTTTCTCTCCACCGGACAGTTTTCCAATAGGAGCATACTGCATATCAGGAGTAAACAAAAAACGTTCCAACATCTGAGATGCGCTGATTTTTCCGTCTTTTGTGTTAATGTATTCTGCAATATCTTTCACATAATCAATAACCCTCTGACGTTCATCCATTTCCTGCTCTTCCTGAGCAAAATATCCGATTTTAATGGTTTCTCCCATTTCTACTGTTCCACTATCGGGCTCTACCAGTCCTGCCATCAATTTCATTAGTGTAGATTTTCCGCATCCATTTGGACCGATAATACCCAGTTTTTGGTTTTTCAATAAAATATAATTGAAATCTTCTACCAAAACCTGATTACCGTATTTCTTAGAAACGTGCTTTAATTCAATGGTCTTTTTCCCCATACGTGTTTCTACAGACTCTAATTCCACACTCTGGTCTCCCACAGGAGCTGCTGTATTTTTCAGGGCTTCTAATCTCTCCAGTCTGGCACGCTGTTTTGTTGTTCTTGCACGGCAGCCTCTTTTTGCCCATTCTAATTCCATACGCAGAACACTTTGACGTTTTCTCTCTGATGCAAGTTCCATTTCTTCTCTTTCTGCCTTTAATTCCAGAAATTTTGAATAATTTGCTTCATAACTGTACATTTTTCCGTGAGAAATTTCTAAAATACGATTCGTTACCTTATCCATAAAATAACGATCATGTGTAACCATCAAAACCGTTCCCCGAAAACTCTTTAAATATTCTTCCAGCCATGAAATCATGGCTTCGTCTAAGTGATTAGTTGGCTCGTCCAGTAAAAGAATGTCAAAATCCTGCGCTAAAATTTTTGCCAATGCTACTTTTCTTCTCTGACCTCCTGAGAGCACTGCAATCTGTTTTTCATATTCTGTAATTCCAAGCTGTGTCAGATTACTCTGCACTTTCCACTCTGCCTCACAATCCTGTATATAAGAAAGAATTGTGGCATTTTCCGGAAACTGCGGATTTTGTGGCAAATAGGCAAGTCTTACATTGTTCTGCATAATAATCTGTCCTGTCTCGGGAACTTCCTCTCCCGCCAGCATTTTCAAAAGAGTAGACTTTCCTGTACCGTTAATTCCGATAATTCCTACTTTATCTCCCTCCTGAACTCCAAAGCTGGCATCCTCGAAAATCACTTTTTCTCCGTAAATCTTGCTGATATGTTCTATATTTAATATGTTCATGGGAACACTCCTTTTTCTTGCTTTATTCCTTAATCACTATAACAAAGAAATCCTTTTGGGACAATGACTTTTTATTTTTCTTAAAAAGATTGTTATTTTCTTTATAAAATGATATGGTAATAAAGTGGAAAATGAAAAAATTATGGAGGAAAATTATGTTAAAATCTGTTATTTTTTTATTAGTAGGATTTTTTCTACTTGTAAAAGGCGCAGACTGGTTTGTGGAAGGCGCCTCTTCTATTGCAAGACGTCTGCGTATCCCGGCTTTAATTATCGGACTTACTATTGTAGCATTTGGAACCAGCGCACCGGAGCTTGCAGTAAGTATTACTGCTGCTGTAAAGGGGAGTAATGATATTGCCATTGGGAATGTAGTAGGTTCCAACATTTTTAACATTCTGGTAGTTATTGGTATGAGTGCTCTGATTTGCCCTCTGTCCGTAAAACCAAGCATGATAAAAAAAGATTATCCTTTGTCTATTGCTGCCACACTTCTTTTAAATGTGCTGATTATGGATCAATTTTTTACTGGAAACTCCCGCATGGTCTTAGGACGTCTTGACGGAGTTTTATTGCTGGTGGGATTTGGATTTTTCATGTATCTGGCTGTAAAAGATGCTTTGAAAAGCAGAGCTGAAAATCTGTGTATACAAGAAGCTGAAACTGTCATTGGATATTCTATGGGAAAAAGCATTCTGCTTTCTCTTGTCGGACTTGCAGGTATTATTATCGGTGGAGATATGACTGTAAATGGAGCAAAAGAAATTGCCAGAGCCTTTGGTCTTAGTGAAGCCCTTATTGGTCTTACCATTGTGGCAGTAGGTACTTCTCTGCCGGAATTAGTTACTTCTATTGTAGCTGCCAGAAAAGGAGAAAGTGACATCGCTCTTGGAAATGTGGTAGGTTCTAATATTTTTAATGTATTTCTTATTTTGGGATTATCCAGCACGATTTTGCCTATGAATGTCACAAAGACTTATCTGTATGATGTGGGCTTATTGACTATTGTTTCCATACTGGTCTATATTCCAATTCTTCTCAGAAAGAAAATCGGACGAGTTATGGGAGCTGTGATGACTTGCTCTTACATTGCTTATACGGCGTATCTGATTATGAGATAAAAAGAAGCTCTTTGCTTCAAACGTATATCAAAAATATCTATACATTTTACGCTCAGTCTGTGCTCACTTTGAGCTCACAATCTCAAAGCGTGCTCGACAAATTCGCTAAAAATGTATAGATATTTTAAATGATGTTTGAAGCAGAAGTTCTCTATAAATATTTGTTATTAGAAATTATTTCTCAGTTTCCAACTGTTCCATAATGGCATTATGCAAAACCAGATTTCCTGCAAAGAGACAAACTCCATTTTTTTCAAACATGGGTACAGCATCTTTGCCTCCTGCATATATTCCGTACGTCAAAT
>CAJKQE010000030.1 GCA_905201915.1 uncultured Lachnospiraceae bacterium | reverse complement strand
GATGGACACATGGCATCAGACACTTGGATAGATGGAAGCTATGTGAATGGCTCAGGCGTTTGGGTAGAATAATATAAAATAAAATATCCATCTAAGATATAAACTAATCTTGGATGGATATTTTTTATGTAATTACAATCTTGACATTAAAAATTGATTTTCTTATAATAGTTCTACCGCAATAGTTAGGAAGCTAACAATTAAAAAAGAAGGGAGAGGAGAATATGATTAAAACCTTGGCAGCACAAATAAAAGAGTTTAAAAAGGACTCTGTGTTGACACCAATCTTTATGATTTTGGAGGTTTTATTTGAAACCATGATACCGTTTTTAATGGCATCTATTATTGATAAGGGTGTGGAAACGGGAGACATTTGGCACATTGGCAAAGTAGGAGCTGCAATGGTAGTATTGGCACTTTGCGGTCTTTGGGCAGGTATGATGGGTGCAAAATATGCATCAAGAGCTTCTGCCGGATTTGCCAGAAATTTAAGAAAGGCGATGTATGATAATATTCAGACCTTTTCATTTTCCAATATTGATAAATTTAGTACATCAGGTCTGATTACACGTTTGACAACGGATGTTACGAACCTGCAGATGGCATATCAGATGCTTTTACGTATGTTTACAAGAGCTCCGGCAAGCTTAATCTGTGCTATGGTAATGGCATTTACCATTAATGCAGAGCTTGCAAGTATTTATCTTGTGGCAGTTATCGGACTGGGGATTTGTCTTGTGCTGATTATGAGTCGAGCAACCAAGTATTTCCAGCAGGTTTTTAAGAAATATGACGAATTAAATGCCAGTGTACAGGAAAATATTTCCGGTATTCGTGTGGTAAAAGCTTACGTGCGTGAAGATTATGAGAACAACAAGTTCTTTAAAGCAGCAGAAAACGTATATAAGATGTTTATTAAAGCAGAAAATATTATTGTGGCAAATATGCCGCTTATGATGTTTGCCGTTTATGCTTGTATTCTGGGACTGAGCTGGCTGGGAGCAAATATGATTGTGGTAGGTGACCTTACTACAGGAGAGCTGATGAGTCTTTTGACATACTGTATGAATATTATGATGAGTTTGATGATGCTTTCTATGATTTTTGTTATGGTTACTATGAGTTTTGCTTCAGCAGAGCGTATTACAGAGGTTTTAAATGAGAAAGCTGATATCTGTAATCCGGAAAATCCTGTAAAAGAAGTAAAAGACGGAAGCATTGTATTTAAAGATGTAAGCTTTTCCTATAAAAAAGACAGTCAGGAGTCTGTACTTTCTAATATTAATCTGGAGATTGCTTCCGGTGAAACCATTGGAATTATCGGAGGAACAGGAAGTGCAAAGTCCAGTCTGGTAAACTTAATCAGCCGTCTTTATGATGTGACAAAGGGTGAAGTCTTAGTCGGCGGTGTGGATGTAAGAGCTTATGATTTGGAAGAGCTTCGAAATCAGGTGGCAGTTGTTTTGCAAAAAAATGTGTTGTTCAGTGGAACGATTTTAGAAAACCTCAGATGGGGAAATAAAAATGCCACAGAAGAAGAATGTAAAAGAGTCTGTGAGCTTGCGAATGCAGATGAATTTATTGAGAATATGCCTGAAAAATATCACACTTACATAGAACAGGGCGGAAGCAATGTTTCCGGCGGTCAGAAGCAGAGACTTTGCATTGCAAGGGCATTGCTGAAAAAGCCGAAGATTTTGATTTTAGATGATTCCACCAGTGCGGTAGACACTGCAACGGATGCAAAAATCAGAAAGGCTTTTGCACAGGAAATTCCAGATACCACAAAACTGATTATTGCACAGAGGATTTCCAGCATTAAAAATGCAGACCGGATTATTGTCATGGAAGAAGGCAAAATCAACGGTATGGGAACTCATGAAGAACTGATGGAAACCAATGCCATTTACCGTGACGTTTACCAGTCACAAAATCAAGGCGGCGGTGACTTTGATGAAAATGTAAAACAGGGAGGTGAAAAGGAGTGAAAAAGGACGGAAAAAAGAAAGGCGACTCAGGAAAGCTGTTAAAACGAGTTTTTCAGTATGTGGGAAAGAATTATAAATACCATTTGATTTTTGTTCTTATTGGGATTTTTGTCAGTGTTCTTGCCAATGTACAGGGAACGATGTTCATGAAGACCATGATTGATGATTATATTATTCCTCTGACACAGGCAAAAGTGCCCGACTTCGCTCCTTTTGCATGGGCGATTGCCAGAGTGGCAGGCTTTTATCTCATTGGCGTTTTATGCGCTTATATGTATAATAAAGTCATGATTTATGTAACACAGGGAACATTGAAAAATCTGCGAAACGATATGTTTGCCAAAATGGAAAGTCTTCCTGTAAAATATTTTGATACTCATCCGCATGGAGATATCATGTCTGTTTATACCAATGATATCGACACATTGAGACAGATGATAAGCCAGAGTATTCCGCAGATGCTTTCCAGTTTCCTTACAATTATCAGTGTGTTTATTAGTATGCTGATTTTAAATATTCCGCTTACAGCAGTAACCGTGGTAATGCTGGGGCTGATGATGCTGGTGACGAAGAAAATTGCAGGACTTTCTGGAAAACACTTTATGGCACAGCAGGTGAATATCGGTAAGGTGAATAGTTATATTGAAGAAATGATGGAAGGACAGAAGGTAGTAAAGGTCTTCTGCCACGAGGAGGAAGCCATAGAGGCTTTTGATAAAATCAATAACCAGCTTTTTGAAAGTGCGGATAATGCCAATAAATTTGCCAATTACTTAGGACCGGTAAACGCACAGCTGGGAAATATCAACTATGTAGTCTGTGCAGTGGTAGGCGGTATCTTGGCAATTAACGGCATCGGAGGATTTACTCTTGGAGGGCTTGCCAGCTTTCTGACCTTTAACAGAAGCATTGCAGGACCGGTAAACCAGATTAGCCAGCAGTTAAACAGTATTGTTATGGCTTTGGCAGGAGCAAAGAGAATTTTCGAGCTCATGGATGAAAAGCCGGAAGAAGACAACGGTTACGTGGAACTGGTTTATGCCAAGAAGGAAAACGGTGAGATTAAAGAAAGCAAGGAACGTACCGGACACTGGGCCTGGAAGCATTATCATCAGGCAGACAATACAACCACTTATGTAGAGCAGCAGGGAGATGTGGTGCTGGATGGTGTAGACTTTGGCTATACAGATGAGAAAATTGTGCTTCATGACATTAAGCTGTACGCAAAGCCGGGAGAAAAAATCGCATTTGTAGGTTCTACCGGTGCAGGAAAAACGACCATTACCAATCTTTTAAACCGCTTTTACGATATTCAGGACGGTAAAATCCGTTATGACGGAATTAATATCAACAAGATTAAGAAAGGCGATTTAAGACGTTCTCTGGGAATTGTATTGCAGGATACCAATCTTTTTACCGCTACGGTTATGGATAATATCCGCTACGGAAAGCTGGATGCCACAGAGGAAGAAATTATTCAGGCAGCCAAGCTGGCAAATGCAGACGGATTTATCCGCAGGCTGCCGGATGGATATCAGACTATGCTTACCGGAAACGGAGCAAATTTAAGTCAGGGACAGAGACAGCTTCTTGCTATTGCAAGAGCTGCGGTTGCAGATCCTCCGGTACTTATTTTGGATGAGGCTACAAGCTCTATCGATACCAGAACAGAAAAGCTGGTTCAGGAAGGCATGGACAGGCTGATGGAGGGAAGAACCACCTTTGTCATTGCACATCGACTTTCTACGGTAAAGAACAGTGATTGTATTATGGTACTGGAAAAGGGAAGAATTATAGAACGAGGTTCTCATAACGAACTCATGGAGCAAAGAGGAAAGTATTATCAGCTTTATACCGGAAACGGGGTATAAATCTTTATATAGTCTTAATACCTCATGCAATTTATTTACACATTCTTTATATCACAGGATATATAGTAGAAGATACTGTAATAAGCATGGAGGGCGAGATGAAGTTCCAAGTTAAGAAGAAAAATTTTTCTTCCTTTCAAATTATTAGTTTAGGTTTTTTAATAGTTATTTTAACAGGTGGTTTTCTTTTAATGCTGCCAATTTCCACCAAAGAACCGGGAGGTGCACCTTTTCTGGATGCAATGTTTACTTCTACATCAGCAGTTTGCGTGACAGGATTGGTGCTGCATGATACGGCCACTTACTGGTCCTATTTTGGTCAATTTGTCATTATATTGCTGATACAGATTGGCGGTATGGGAGTAGTAACAGTGGCTGTTTCTGTTGCCATGTTTTCAGGTAGAAAAATCGGTCTGATGCAGAGAAATACAATGAGAGAAGCAATTTCTGCACACCATGTAGGTGGTATGGTGAGAATGACAGGATTTATTTTAAAGACAACGTTCTGCATAGAATTTATGGGAGCAGCATTGATGGCACCTGTTTTTTGTAAAGATTTTGGATTTTTTAAAGGATTATGGTATGCGATTTTTCATTCCGTATCTGCATTTTGTAATGCCGGATTTGATTTGCTGGGAGTGAGGGAGGAGTTTTCTTCTATCACTACTTATGCTTCCCAGCCGATTATCAATCTCACCATTATGGCATTGATTGTTACCGGCGGTATTGGTTTTCTTACATGGGAGGATATTAAGACAAATAAATTTCATGTTAAGAAATACAGAATGCAAAGTAAAGTAATTCTTACGGTTACCAGCTTTTTGATTTTGCTTCCGGCAGCTTACTTTTTCTTTGTAGAATTTTCACAGGAGCAGTGGAGTAATTTAAGCTTATACGAAAAGATTTTGGCATCCTTTTTCCAATCGGTAACACCCAGAACAGCAGGATTTAACTCTGTGGACCTGACCTTATTTACAGAGGCGGGAATTATGATTATGATTGTTCTGATGCTTACCGGAGGTTCTCCCGGTTCAACAGCCGGAGGTATGAAAACCACTACGGTTGCGGTACTTTTTGCTTCCACCTCTTCTGTATTTCGAAGAAGAGAAAATGCGCAGGTTTTTCATCGCCGCATTTCAAAAAGCACCGTAAATGATGCAGCAACCATTCTTCTTATGTATGTGGTGCTTTTCCTTTCAGGAGGAATTATCATAAGCTGCATCGAAGATATTCCTATTTTGACCTGCCTTTTTGAAACAGCTTCCGCAATCGGAACAGTAGGTCTGACATTGGGAATTACCACAGAGGTAGGAACTGTGTCCCATTTGATTTTAATGCTTTTGATGTTCTGGGGACGTGTAGGCGGTCTGACGCTGGTGTTTGCAGCAGTTTCAGGCAAGCACATAGAAGTAGGAAGATTTCCTGAGGAAAAAATTACGGTAGGATAGAGGGGAGTGATGACTTGAGAAAATTAAAAGAAAAGTCAAAGCTTCAAAAATCCGTCAAAGATATTTTAAAAACTCTTGGTATTTTATCAGCAGCCACAGCAATCGGTGTGTTTTTCCGATGGGGAGGGCTCAACGAGGCGAATATTATTACGGTTTATATTTTGGGAGTGTTGATTACGGCAGTATCCACCTCCCAGAGAATTTTCAGCCTTGTAAGCTCCTTCATTAGTGTGTTGTTATTTAATTTCTGGTTTACAGAGCCACGTTTTACCTTTAAGGCTTATGACCCGAGTTACTTAACTACATTTCCGATTATGTTGGCTGCTGCATTTATTACAAGTTCTTTGGCAGAACGGATTAAGAAGCAGGCGGCGCAGTCCGCTAAGACAGCGTATCGTACACAGATACTTTTTGATACAAATCAGCAGCTTTCCAATGAACAGGACATAGAAGGAATTATTTCCGTTACCTGCGGACAGTTGAAGAAATTATTAAAAAGAGATATCATCTTTTATAAAGCAACAGAAAATAAGCTGGACAAGCCGGTGTTTTTCCCTTTTCAGGAAGGAAAAGCAGAGGCAGAATATAGGACGGAGGAAGAAAGAAGCGTTGCCAAATGGGCGTTTGATAACAATAAACATGCGGGGACAGGCACAAAGACATATCCGGATGCCAAATGTCAGTATTTATCTGTGCGTGTGGGACAAAGCGTGTTCGGCGTTTTGGGAATTGTTATGGGAGAATGGCCTTTAGACAGCTTTGAAAAGAGTATTGTGCTGTCGATTTTAGGCGAATGTGCCCTTGCCATGCAGAATGAAAAAGTGACAAGAGAAAGAGCTGCTGCCGCTTTAATGGCGAAAAACGAACAGCTAAGGGCAAATTTGCTTCGTTCGATTTCTCATGATTTGCGGACTCCCCTTACTTCCATTTCGGGAAACGCAGGAATTTTGATTTCCAACGCAGACAGTATGGGAAAAGAAAAACAGCAGCAGTTATATGAGGACATTTACGAGGACTCTTTATGGCTGATTAACTTAGTGGAAAATCTTCTGTCTGTTACAAGAATTGAAGACGGCACTATGAAGCTTCAGCTAAATGCAGAGCTTTTGGAGGAAATTGTGCAGGAAGCCGTTCGCCATGTGGAAAAGCGATGCAAAAAACATAAGCTTCGTGTACACCTCTCTGAAAATTTGATCTTAGTAAAGGCAGATGCACGATTGATTGTGCAGGTACTTGTTAATTTGGTGGATAATGCGGTAAAATATACACCAAAGGGATCTGAAATTCTCATTGAGACAAGGCAGGAGGGAACAAACGCCATAGTCAGTGTATCGGATAACGGAAGTGGAATTTCAGACGAGGCAAAAGAGTATATTTTCGAGATGTTTTATACGGGCAACAGTCATGCGGCAGACAGCCGAAGAAGTTTGGGGCTTGGCTTGGCGTTATGTAAATCCATTTTACATGCTCACGGCGGTGACATCTTTGTGGAGGACTGCCAGCCTCATGGCGCCCGTTTTACATTCACATTGCCTGCAAAGGAGGTTCAATTACATGAATAAACCGTTAATTATGGTAGTAGAAGATGATGCAGCGGTACGCAATTTAATTACAACTACATTGGAAACTCATGAATATCGTTTTCAGGAAGCAGCCACGGGAGAAACTGCGATTTTAGAGGTGGCGACACATAATCCTGATGTGATTTTGCTTGATTTGGGACTGCCGGACATGGATGGGATTGAGGTTATTCAGAAAATTCGTACATGGGCGAAGACGCCTATTATTGTAATCAGTGCAAGAAGTGAGGATATTGATAAAATAGAAGCCTTAGATGCAGGGGCAGATGATTATCTTACAAAGCCGTTTTCCGTGGAGGAGCTTCTGGCAAGACTTCGTGTAACCTTCCGCAGGTTGAATGACATGAAAAGCGATATGGTGCAAAGCTCTGTCTTCCAAAACGGGGATTTGAAAATCGACTATGCGGCAGGCTGCGCTTTTATGAAGAATACAGAACTTCATCTTACGCCTATTGAGTATAAGCTTTTGTGCCTGCTTTCCAAAAATGTGGGAAAAGTGCTGACACATACTTATATAACAAAGGAAATATGGGGAAGCGCATGGGATAATGACGTGGCGTCCCTTCGGGTGTTCATGGCAACGCTGAGAAAAAAGATAGAGGAAAATCCGTCAGAGCCGAAATATATCCAGACGCATGTGGGCGTAGGGTATCGGATGCTGAGAGTGTAGGGAAAATAAAATTATGTTGAAGAAAGCTCGGTAATGACCGGGCTTTTTTTGTTTGTTTTTTACCCAAGATAGTTTTTAAATAAACTAAAATGACAAAAAAATAAACCTGACAGAAAAAAGATGATGATAGTGCAAAACAGTATGCTAGAGAGTCTATAATAAGATAATAAAGGATATCAAAGTGCCGTTTAAAATGGTTGGAGGAGAATGTGTAGATGACACACCGGTCCATAAAGCAATTCGTGAGGCTTTGGCAAATTGTTTGATTAATGCAGATTATCATGGCGTGAGAGGTGTAGTAATTAGGAAAGAAGAGGAAAAAATTATTTTTGCAAATCCTGGTTATGTCCGAACAGGGAAAAAGCAGATGCGTTTAGGTGGAGAGTCTGCTCCACGAAATAAATCGCTTATGAAGATGTTTAATTTAATTAATATAGGTGAACGAGCGGGGAGTGGAGTTCCGAAAAAAGCGACGAAAAAAAAGAATTGCTGCGAGCATTGATTAGGGGTGGAAAACTTATAGATGACGGAGCTACAAAAGGGAAACAATATAAAAAAGCCGATTAGATAAAAGCGGAGAGGCAAAACATTTTTTGGACTACTGGGAAGTAAAAAAATAAGAGGAGATTTCTATTCTCCTCTTATTTGGACTTGAACTCTATCCATTGATTGTTAATAAAAACAACTATCATGCCATCCTCAAGAACGGCATAAGGAGTTCCGGCATTTCGATTGAAATTCTCCTCCCCGTCTTTTTGCGGAATGCCGTCTTCCGCGTAGGAAGTACTATATTTCATCAAATCTTTATCCACCTCAACGGAAACGGGATTGTCAGTTGAGTAATAATTAGTTCCATCTATCATGAGGGTTGCGGGATAATCTCCCTTTTTAGGATTTTTGCAAGCAGTCAATGAGAGAGCAAGCGCAAGGCAGAGTAGAATTACTGCTGATTTTTTTATATAAGTTCTCATTTGATTAAACTCCTGCATACTTTTCCAGCATATATTTTTGATTTACAATATCGAAGGTTTCTATATATGGAATATCTGAGTTTGCACGAAATCCTAAAATCAATCAAAAGTTTTCACAAGTTCAATCAACACCTGCACACATTTCTCCATAGACTGCACGCACACATATTCAAAATGTCCGTGGAAGTTATGTCCTCCTGTTCCAAGGTTCGGGCATGGCAGTCCCATAAAGGATAAGCGTGAGCCGTCTGTACCGCCTCGAATTGGCTGGATTTTTGGCTCAATATCCAGTTTTTCGTATACTTTTAATACATTTTCGATTAAGAAATAATGCGGTTCAATCTGCTGTCTCATATTATAATAGGAGTCTTCCATTCTCAGGCTTACCGTACCTTCTCCGTATTTAACATTCATATAATCGGCAGCTCTCTGCATATATTCCTTTTTTTTCTTAAATAAATCAAAATCATGGTCTCGAACAATGTATTCGCTGGATGCGTGTTCCACAGAACCCTCCAAAGCCTCCAGATGAATAAAGCCTTCTCTGCCTTCGGTATGCTCCGGCTTCTGTGCTTCCGGCATCATACCCTGAAATTCCATAGCCAAAAGCAGGGCATTTATCATTTTATTTTTAGCAGAACCGGGATGAATACTAAGACCTGTGAAATCTACAAAAACGCTGGCAGCATTGAAGTTTTCATATTCCAGTTCTCCACATTCGCCGCCGTCAACAGTATAGGCGAAATCAGCCCCGAATTTTTTGACATCAAAGTAATCAGCCCCTTGCCCCACTTCCTCATCAGGGGTAAAACCTACACGGATAGGTCCGTGAGGGATTTCCGGATGGTTGATGAGATATTCAGCGGCAGTCATAATTTCCGCCACGCCGGCTTTGTCATCTCCGCCCAGCAAGGTAAGACCGTCTGTTACAACTAAATCCTGTCCCACATATTGTTTCAGGGAAGGGAAATCCTCCGGTTTCATTACGATTTTTTTCTCAGCGTTTAATACAATTTCTGCTCCGTCATAATTTTTAATAACTCTTGGTTTGATATTCTTTCCGGAAGCAGCAGGCGCTGTGTCCATGTGAGCAATCAGACCTAAAATTTTTCCCTTGTAATCGGGAACAGTAGAAGGAATAGTACCGAAAACATATCCGTATTCATCCTGAGTGACATCCGTAAGCCCCAATTCTTTCATTTCTTCCATTAAGGTATGGCCGAAATCCAGCTGACTTTTGGTGCTTGGAAAGCTTTCCGCATAAGGGTCAGAAGTAGTTTCTACTACAACATAATTCAAAAAACGTTCTAATACAGTCATATTCATTCTCCTTTACATTTCATATTATATTCATGCTATCACAGGAAAAACAGGTTGTCTATATTGACTTTACTGCGTAAAATGCCTATACTACTGGTAGTACCAATAGAAAGAGGATATAAAAATGAAGATTTTGCGACAATTCAGTATTATTTTATTTCTCTCCTTTTTAGGAGAAGGCTTAAAAATGCTTCTGCCACTGCCCATACCTGCAAGTGTGTATGGACTGATGCTAATGCTTCTGGCGCTTTGTACTGGGATTTTAAAAGTAGAACAGGTAAAGGATGCGGCAGTTTTTTTGATTGAAATCATGCCTGTAATGTTTATACCGGCGGCAGTAGGCTTGCTGGAGTCATGGGATGCCTTGCGTCCTGTTGTAGTGCCTGTGCTCATGATTACCGTCATCACCACGGTGATTGTTATAGCTGTTACAGGAGTTGTGACACAGATTATGATTAGAAAAAGGAGAAAAAAAGATGAAAGAATTTCTGAGTGAGTCTATTATATTTGGGGCAGTATTAAGCCTTGCAGCTTATGAAATCGGATTACTGATGAAGAAAAAATTTAAGCTGGCAATTTTAAATCCACTGCTTATCGGAACAATCTGTGTTATTGGATTTTTGTTGATTTTCCGCATTGATTACGAAGAATATAATGAGGGTGCAAAATATATCAGCTATCTGCTCACACCGGCAACCGTTTGTCTGGCAGTTCCCCTTTATGAGCAGCTATCCCTCTTAAAAAAGAACTTTATGGCAGTGGCAGTGGGTATTTTATCCGGTGTTTTGGCAAGTCTTGTCAGTGTTTTGGCGTTGGCAAAGCTGTTTGACTTAAATCATCAGCAGTATGTGACATTGCTTCCAAAATCTATTACAACAGCCATTGGAATGGGCGTTTCAGAAGAGCTGGGAGGACTTGTTACCATTACGGTGGCAGTGATTGTCATTACAGGTATTTTGGGAAATGTCATTGCAGAATTTATCTGCAAAATTTTTAAAATTCACGAGCCGATTGCAAAGGGACTGGCGCTTGGAACAGCGTCTCATGCAATCGGAACGGCAAAAGCCATGGAAATGGGACAGATAGAAGGCGCTATGAGCAGTCTTGCCATTGCGGTTGCAGGACTTTTGACAGTAATCGGCGCATCGGTGTTTGCCGGATTTATGTAAATTTGGGAGTGGGAAGGAAATGGAAAGAAAAGCAAGCGAAAATGAAAAGGTTTATCATCAGGTCATCGAACATATTACAAACCTTGCAGCAACAAAAGAAATTTCTTTTGGGAGTAAAATTCCGTCAGAAAGAGAACTGATGACAACGCTGGGATTTAGTAGAAATTCCATCCGTGAGGCATTAAGAACCATGGAAAATATGGGGATTATCGAGAGTCGTCAGGGACAGGGAAACTTTTTAGTCAATCATATCGGAGAAAGTCTGAGCAGTGTATTTTCCATGCTTCTGTCTATGGAACAGACCAATTATATTGAAATCAGTCAGTTACGCAGATTTATTGAAATCGGATCTTATCTTCTGGCTGTGAAAAGCGCAAAAAAGGAAGATTTAGCCTGCCTTTCTGAAATTTTAGATGAAATGGAGCAGGTAAAAGGGGAAGAAAGAGCCAATCTGGATAAAAAATTTCATGACCAGATTGTACTGATATCGGATAATCATCTGCTGGAGCTTTTAAATGAAGCTTTGTCAGGCGTGTTTGAAATCTTTATCAGTGAAATGTCAAAATATGTAACAGACGAAGATAAAGAACGTCTGGTATGTCTTCACAGAAATGTATATGATAGCTTAAAGAAAAAGGACGTATCGGAAGGTATTGAGCGTATTCGAGAGCATTATAACATTATTGACAGAAATTTGCAGATGCTGGCAGAGAAATATAAAGGTGTGAAGGCACAATAAGCTGCTATATAAAAGGGATATTCAGAATATTTATACATTCTTAAAGCGTGCTTTGCAAGGCCGCTGAAGGTGCATAAATATTCTGAACAGCAAATTACGAAAATATGCGAAAAGCACAGGTTACAAGAAAACATAAGAGAAACCCCATGCAGGTAGGCAAAAGGAAAGCGAGCGCTGTCCATTTTAAGCTGTGGGTTTCTTTTTTTATGGTTAAAAGGGTAGTGGCACAGGGCCAGTGAAGCACGCATAAAATCAGCATGGAAACGGCAGTGGAAACTGTCCAGCCCTGCCCCAGAAGCAGTGTATGGAGGCTTGACAGGCTTTTAAAATCTGTAATGGAGGACTGAGCAGTATAAGCCATAATCAGTACAGGAATAACAATTTCATTGGCAGGAAGCCCCAGAAGAAAGGCAAGAAGGATGCTTCCGTCTAAGCCTAAAAGTCGAGCAAAGGGATTTAAAAAATCCGATACCAAATTTAAAATGCTGTCTGTACCGATGCTGACATTTGCCATAATCCAAATCAGGATACCCGCAGGAGCAGCCGCTATGATAGCACGCAGCAGCACACGGCAGGTGCGGTTTATCACAGAATGTACCAGAACAGAGGCAATTTGCGGCTTTCGGTAAGGAGGAAGCTCCAGTGTAAAGGAAGAAGGAACGCCCTTTAGGACTGTTTTAGATAACAGCCATGAGGAAACAAAGGTCATAAACACACCAAACAGAATAACAAGTGTGAGCAAAACTGCCAGCTCAAGATTTTTTGCGCTTCCCGCAAAGAAAATCGTCAGGATAGCCAGAATAGTGGGAAAGCGTCCGTTGCAGGGAACAAAGGAGTTGGTTAAAATGGCAATCAACCGTTCTCTGGGTGAGTCAATAATGCGGCAGCCTGTTACACCGGCAGCATTACAGCCAAAGCCCATAATCATAGTAAGCGCCTGTTTGCCGCACGCCTTGCATTTGGCAAAGCAGCAGTCCAGATTAAAGGCAACACGGGGCAGATATCCGAAATCCTCCAAAAGTGTAAAAAGAGGGAAGAAAATTGCCATAGGAGGCAGCATCACACTAATTACCCATGCAGTTACCCGATAAAAACCAAAAGCAAGCATGTGACAGAGCTTTAAAGGAAGAAATCCTTGTAAAAAGCGGTAAAAAACAGGTTCAAAGGAAAAGAGAATGTCGTGGAGAACCTGAGAAACGTAGTTTGCTCCTGTAAGAGTAATCCAGAAAATCAGTAAAAGAAAGCAAAGCATACAGGCAATACCCGTAAATTTTCCTGTAAAAAGCTTATCAAGGAGAAGGTCTTTGTTTGTGTGAGAAGTACGGTCAGATTGCAGGGCAGCGTGATAAAGCCGTGAGGCTTCCTGTGCGCAGACTCGTGAGTCAGGCAAAGAGCAGGCAGATATTTTTGGGGAATTTGTATTTTCAGAGGAGGGAATATTTTTATCTAAAGCAGAGAAAATGCCGGATTTTAAGCGTTTTATATCCGAGTGTCGATGTGCGGAAATACCAAGGACAGGAATATGTAATTCCATTTCCAAAGCAGAACAGGAGATATCAATTCCCTTTTTCTTGGCTTGGTCCATCAGATTGACACAGAGTAAAACTTTCTGGGTAATCGAAAGAAGCTGAATAAGGAGCTGAAGATGACGTTCCAGACACACGGCATCACATACAAGGACAACCAAATCAGGGTGCGTATTTTCTATAAAATCTCTGGCAATTTCTTCTTCCTTGGAGCAGGCAGTCAGAGAGTAGCAGCCCGGCAAATCAACAAGGGTGCAGGTTTGATTTCCCAGAGTGCATACTCCTTTTGCCAGTTCCACGGTTTTTCCCGCCCAGTTTCCCGTGTGCTGGTACATACCTGTAAGTGCATTAAAGATGGTGCTTTTTCCCACATTGGGATTTCCGGCAAGCGCAATCGTAAAGGAAGCGTTTTTTCTTTTTTTCAAGAAGGACATCATTTACAGTTTACAATTTTCAGCAAGGGGTTCTACAAGGATAAAAGCGGCGTCTTCATTTCGGATTGCCAGAACACTGCCTCTGATTTTGTAGGCATGGGGATTGTGGAAAATGCCCGTATTGATACATTGTATCGGGGTTTCCTCGCAGAAGCCCAAATCCAGAAACCGCTGTAAAATCGCCTGCTTATAAGGCTTTTCTTCCTTGGAACAGGTGATACTTCGAATAATACCATACTGTCCCTCCCTTAGCTGACACAGAGGAACATAAGCCATGCTGAAAACTCCTTTTTGTAATCAGTATATGCACCGGAGCCGGAAAAGTGAAGCTTTAGACAAGCTCCAGAACAAGAGCCTGATAGGAGCAAAGCTGTAAGGTATTGCCCTCCTGTGAAAGCTGAGGATAGTTATTTAGCAGAACTCTTTTTACAGAAGAAGGGAGGGTAACTGTCTGCGGTTCTTTTTGAAAATTGCCGATAATCAGCAAGTCTTTTTCCCCTTTTCTGTGGTATGCCATAAGATTGTGGCGTTCTCTTTCAAAAGGAATAACATCTCCATACACAAGAGTTTCTTTGTAATCTTTGTTTTTACGAAGGGCAATCATTTGTTTATAAAAGGAAAGGAGAGAGTTTTTATCCTGCTCCTGAGCTTTTACATTGATTTCTCTGTAATTAGGATTTACCATAAGCCATGGAATGCCTGTTGTAAATCCGGCATTAGGAGAGCTGTCCCATTGAACCGGAGTTCTGGCATTGTCACGGCTATAAAGAGAAACGATTTTCAAAGCTTCCTCTGGGGTGAAGCCTGCATCCACACACACCTGATACTGGTCAAGAGCGCTGATATCGTCAATCTGTTCCAGAGGAAGAATGCCCAGATTTTCCATACCGATTTCCTGTCCCTGATAGATAAAGGGCAGACCACGCATAAAGAAATAAAGCACAGCCAGCATTTTCTTTCCCTCTAAGCAAAGACCGTCTTCGGGCAGATAATAGCTTACCCCTCTTGGTTCATCATGGTTTTCAATGATATTGGAATAAAATCCCATATCACCGATTTTTTCTTGTGATTGAAAATAACATTCCTTATATTCATCGGGAGTAATGCGGCGGCAGTCATACCAGCCCTTGTCACTTTTTCCGTAGGAGGTAGTGGAGAAATCAAAAATAGAGGAGAAATAGCCGTCATTCCCGATAAAAGCAGGCAGTTCATCTTCTTTTGCGTTAAATACTTCGCCCACCGCAAAGGAGTCATGAAGCTTAAAGGTTTTTTCGTGCATTTCTTTTAAGAAATCTCCGACACCCTGTGCGTCAGCCAGCATAAGAGCAAGGTCACATAAGCCGTCTTCACGGTCAGAGGGATAATTTTTATAAGGCAGTTTTTTCTTAATGTTGATAATGGCGTCAATACGGAAACCGCCCAGCCCCTTGTCCAGCCACCAGTTTATATTCTTAAAAATTTCTTCTCTTACTTTGGGATTTTCCCAATTCAAGTCCGGCTGCTTTTTGTGAAATACGTGCATATATTGCTTATCAGGATTTTTCGGCAGAGGTTCCCATACAGAACCGCCGAAATAACTTCGCCAGTTGCAGGGTGTTTCTCCCTCTTTTCTATCTTCGATATAAAAGAAATTTCCGTACTCTCCGTCTGGGTCTTCACAGGCTTTTTCAAACCATTCATGCTCATCCGAGCAGTGATTTACCACCAAATCCATGAGAATATACATTTCCCGTTTTTTTGCTTCGCTAATCAGTTGTTCCATATCTTCTAATGTGCCAAAAGCAGGGTCGATATTATAATAATCTGAAATGTCGTACCCTTGGTCTGCAAAAGGAGAGGGATAGACAGGAGAAATCCACAGAATATCAATGCCTAAAGCTTTTAAATAATCTAACTTTTGAATAATTCCCTGTAAGTCGCCGATACCGTCTCCGTTTGAGTCATAAAAGCTTTTTGGGTAAATTTGATAGGCAACCTTGTCATGCCACCATTTTCTTTCCATAATCAAACCTCCTAAGTGTATTTTAAATGTAAACTCTATTATAATGAACAAATTTAAAAATATCTTGCGAATATTTGATTAAAAACTGCGTTATTATGACTTTTTGCGGTACTGTAAAGGCGTAGTCTCTGTATATTTTTTAAATTCTTTCATGAAATTTCCAAGATGAAAGAAACCGCAGTCCATGCCAACCTCCATAATGGGAAGGTCCGTGGTTTGCAGAAGAATGCAAGCCTGTTTAATGCGGTATTCGTTTAGATAGGTAATGGGGGATTTTCCCAGCACCTTTTTGAAAAAACGGCAGAAATATTGTTCATTCATGTTGACTTGCAGAGCTAAATCCCGAATATAGAGCTTTTCCTGATAATGACTATGGAGAAAATCCAGTGCCGTTTTAATGGTTTCTATCCGCATGTCCGTTTTACGTTCTGTTTGAAGTAAAGAGGTAAAAGTGGATAGAATACCTGCCATTTTAAAAATGCCGCTCTGTATAAACAGGCGGGCAGAGAGGCTGTCCTCAGGAAACTGATGGAAAATGTGGAAAACCTTCCGATATTCTTTTTCAAAAGGGGAAAAAGCAGGATTGGAGGGCTTCAGACATTGAGGAAACAGCTTATATTCAAAGCCCAAAAGGCTTGGATGAAACACAAGGGCAGACTCCGTACTGTCCGAATGGGGAACAATGGCATGGAGCTCGCCTGGATAAATGAAATAAAAGCATTTTTCCTCAATCTGAAACTGTTCCATATTGACAAAAAGAGTATAGCTGCCCTTAGAAAAGTAGAGGATTTCCATTTCATCATGCCAGTGATGGGGCACGCCGGACCAGTTTTTTTCCTCACAGACCTCGTATAAGGCACAGGGAAAAAGAGAAGTTCCGTGGTCTTTTTGCTCTTTTAATTGTGTATCTGCGTGGCTCATAGACTCTCCTCCCTGTTTAAAAACATGGCAATAAATGCGGCTAAAAGCCCCAGTGCACAAAGCCATACGGCTTTTGTATGAAAAATACCGGTAAAAAAGCTGCCTGCCCCTGCTCCGATAATAAAGAACAGAATAACATTATAGTATTGAAGGCAATTGTGCAGATAAACCTTCTGTTTTGTGGTTGCATATAAGTATAACTGCTGAGAAGCGCTTCTTAAATTTCCCGTACACATGGTAGTGGCATAAGTATTTCCGTTCATTTTTCGGAAAGCCTCTACTTGAAGGGCACACACAAAGGAAATCATAATATTTACCGGAGTGTCCAAGGCAGGAGCAGGCAGAAAGCCTGCGATAATCAGACAGAAAATTTCCATAAGGACAATAAGCTGTCTCCAATGGAACTTCTTTTTCCATTTAAAATGTGTTTGAATAATTTCACATACCAGAATTCCGGCGACAAAGGCGAGAATAGGCATGAGGTAATAAAAAGCTCTGTTCCAGTTCTGTTCTGTAAGGTTTACACCCAGAAGCACAATATTTCCGGTCTGTGCATTAGCAAAGACACGACCTCTGCAAAGATAGGTATAGGCATCCAGAAAACCTCCCACAACAGCCAGAAGAAGTCCGAGAAGATGGGTTTCTGATACTTGCTTATTACGTGACATGAGAAATACTCCTTTATAAATGTAAATGTTGAAAAAAGCATAGCACAGAAAAGGAGCAGGAACAAGAGAAAGTGAAAATGGCATATTGATTTTTTACAGGTTATTCCATATAATAAGAAGCTGAAATGGAGCAATCTGAAATCAGATGTTCACAAAAAGAAGAGAGGTATACACAATGTTAAAAGGAAAGTGTGTAGTGCTTGCAGTTACAGGAAGTATTGCAGCATACAAAATTGCTTCCCTTGCCAGTATGCTGAAAAAGCTTCACGCAGACGTTCAGGTGTTAATGACAAAGAATGCGGAGAATTTTATCAATCCCATTACCTTTGAAACCTTAACAGGAAACAAATGTCTGGTGGACACCTTTGACAGGAATTTTCAGTATAATGTAGAGCATGTGGCTCTGGCAAAGAAAGCAGATGTGGTACTGATTGCCCCTGCCAGTGCAAACTGTATTGGAAAGCTGGCTCACGGCATCGCAGACGATATGCTTACCACTACTATTATGGCGTGCAAATGTAAGAAAATCCTTGCGCCGGCAATGAACACCAATATGTTCGAAAATCCCATTGTGCAGGACAATTTGAAAGTTCTGGAGCACTATGGCTATGAGATTGTAGAGAGTGCTTATGGATATTTGGCATGCGGAGATACAGGACAGGGCAAGATGCCTGAACCGGAATTACTTTTACAGCATATTCTGCGAGAATGTGCCTATGAAAAAGATTTAAAAGGAAAGAAAATTTTGGTGACAGCAGGACCTACGCAGGAGCCTATTGATCCTGTACGTTATATCACCAACCATTCCACAGGAAAAATGGGATATGCCATTGCAAAAGTATGTATGCAGCGAGGAGCCGAGGTTACTCTTGTAAGCGGCCCTGTCAATATTCCTGCACCGCCCTTTGTATTAGTAGTACCAGTGATTACGGCGGAGGACATGTTTTGTGAAGTAACGAAACGTGCATCAGAGCAGGATATCATTATTAAAGCAGCAGCCGTGGCAGATTATTGTCCAAAGTATGTAAGCACAGAAAAGGTCAAGAAAAAAGACGGAGAGCTGTCATTGGAAATGAAGCGCAGTCAGGATATTTTGGCCTATCTGGGAGAACATAAAAAGCAGGGACAATTCCTATGCGGTTTTTCCATGGAGACGGAAAATATGCTGGAAAATTCCAGAAAAAAATTGGAGAAGAAAAATCTGGATATGATTGTGGCAAATAATTTAAAGGTAGAAGGCGCAGGCTTTGCGGGAAATACCAATGTTGTCACCATGATTACTGAAAATGAGGAAATTTCACTCGGGAAAATGTCAAAAGAGGAAACCGCCTTTGAAATTTTGAACCAGATTTTAAAAATGACAAAATAACAATGTATTGTATCTTAAAAGAACGATAACAAGGAGAAATTATGAAAAATTTAACAGCAGATAACAGACAGAATACAAGAAGTATGGTACAGACAGCAATTTTTGGAGCTATTATTATTATTATGGCGTTTACGCCCTTTTTGGGATATATTCCGTTGGGCTTTACCAGGGCAACGATTATTCACATACCGGTTATTCTGGCGTCGCTGCTTTTAGGTCCGAAAAAGGGAGCTGCTTTAGGATTTTTATTTGGACTTACAAGTTTTATCAATAATACTATGAATCCTACTATTACATCCTTTGTTTTTACTCCATTTTATAATTTAGGTGAATTTGAAGGTGGTTTTGGAAGTGTTATAATATGCTTCCTTCCCAGAATTTTGGTAGGAGTTCTTCCATATTATATTTACAAACTGATAAAGAAAATAGACAAAAAATCGGTATCCCCATGGGGACTGATTATTGCCGGAGTTACAGGCTCATTGGTAAATACACTTTTGGTTATGAATTTGATTTTTCTGTTTTTCAGGAAAGCTTATGCAGCAGCCAATGGAGTTACGGTAAAAGCGGTTTACGGATTTATTTTATCCATTATCGGAATGAACGGCGTGCCGGAAGCCATTGTGGCAGGCGTTCTGGTTTTCTTTATCGGAAGGATTTTAATGAAAAGAAACATCAGAGAAAGATTAGGGTTTATCAATGATTTTAGCGATTGACATAGGAAACACCAATATTGTAATTGGCTGTATCGATAAAGGAAAAAGAATTTTTATTGAAAGATTATCAACGGTACACACAAAAACAGAGCTGGAATATGCCATTGACATTAAAAATGTTTTAGATATTTATCATATTCACAGAGAGCAGCTGGACGGAGGAATTATTTCCTCTGTTGTGCCGAAAATTACCAAAACAGCAAAGCTTGCCGTAGAAAAAATACTAGATAAAGAAGTGCTGGTAGTAGGAGCGGGAATTAAAACAGGTTTAAATATCAGAATTGAAAGTCCGGAGCAGCTTGGAAGCGACTTAGTGGTAGATGCTGTGGCAGGAATTGCAGAATACAAAGCGCCAATGCTGATTTTTGATTTGGGAACAGCCAATACGGTCAGTGTCATTGACAGCAAGAAAAACTATATCGGAGGAATGATTTATCCGGGTATCGGCGTGTCCTTGGACTCTTTAACAGAAAGAGCAGCACAGCTTCGTGGAATTGGGCTGGAAGCCCCCAATGATATGATTGGCAAAAATACCATAGAGTGCATGAAAAGCGGTATGATTTACAGTAGCGCCGCAGCTATTGATGGTATTATTGACAGGCTGGAGGAGCGTATAGGCGAAAAAACCACAGTAATCGCAACAGGAGGTCTGGCAAAGAAGGTCATCCCATATTGTAAAAGAGAAGTTATCTTAGATGATGATTTATTATTGAAAGGACTTTATATTTTATACGAAAAAAATAACAAAAAATAGAAAGTTTCAAAGGACTGTTACAATGGTGACAGTTCTTTTTTATGGATAATTCACCGTAGGCAGAGCATTCTGGTGGCAGAATTTTTATAGACTTGAAGGGGGTGTTCTGATACAATAGAAAAAAAGGAAAGGGGGAAGGAAAATGCGAAATAGATGTAATTTATGTGGTGGAAAACTGCGAAATGGTATATGTACGGAATGTGGCATGGACAACAGGAAAACAGATGAAAAATATAAGTATCATACAAGTAAAAGTGTTTTGTCAGAGAATGCACATTCGTCAGAGAATATAACTGTTGAAAAGAAAACAAAAAGAAACTTTGACCGAAAACAACCAGTATTTAAGAAGCAGACGCAGAACTTTGAAATTAAGAATATAAAAGCAATCTTTTATGGTGCAGCAGCACTTGTAATATTTGTGGCATTTATTGCTCCTGAATTTAATTCTGAAGCAGATTTGGAACCATATCCGGAAATTCAGGAGGAAATATCGAATACAGAGGACATACTTGATGTAACTGTAGAAGAAATTGAAAAGGATGAGATGTTTCCCGCTGTAGAGCAGTGGGAAGATTGTATGGAATCGGGATTGTATGTGGTAGGAGTAGATATCCCGGCGGGAGAATATACCATTACCGCACCACCAGGCAGCGTTTTTCAAACATATTATAGTCCTCAGTATGAAGACGAGTATGTCAGCTTTGGAAGAGCCCCTTCCGGAATAGAAGAGATGCAGGATGTTTCTCTTTGCGAAGGTATGTTAGTGAGAATAAACGGTTCTAACATAAGATTTGCAAGCTGGAATGCACAGGTGGAAAATCTTACAGAAAGAATGGAAAACCCTCTTACCAATTCGGTGCAGATAACAGGAGAAGCAGTTGCGGGAGAGGATTTTCCGGAAGGTACTTACGATATAGAAGTAGTTGATAAAAAAGAAGGAACCTTTACCTACAGCTATGAGAATGAATTTTATTTTTCGGCTTGGTTAAAACCTGTATATGCGGAAGGGAATACTTATGCCTCTACCTATTATCACAATGTGGTTTTGCCTCAGGGGGCACAGATAGATACAGGAGAAATAACAGTCAGGCTCATTCCAAGTAAAGGAATTGTAAATGAAGATTATACTTCCTTTTATGGAAATACGATTTAGCAACAGGAGGATTTATGGATAAAAAAAACAAGCAGAAAAGAACAGCAGGAGACATTATTCGCACGATTATTATAATTGTTGCATTGGCGGTGTTTCTCTTTTCTGTTGCACAGCTGGCTAAAATATTTATGGAATATAAAAAAGGAACAGATGAGTATGACAGAGTAAGAGAATATGTTGCAACACCGGTTCCGCAGGAAGAACCTCAGGAGCCTGTAGAAGAGGAAGAAACGAAACCAATCCCTCCGCAGGTAGACTGGGTAAATTTGAAAGCAATCAATGGAGATATTATTGGCTGGATACAAATAGAAGGAACAGAGATTAGTTATCCTATTGTTAAGGGGACAGATAATTCCTATTATTTAAAACATACATTTGAAAAGAATACCAATGCAGCAGGGGCAATTTTTATGGATTATACAAATAGCAGTGACTTTCAGGACTGCAACACTCTCATCTACGGACATAATATGAAAAACGGTTCTATGTTTGGTCTGCTGAGAAAATATTTTAAAGATGAAAGTTCTGTTCCGGGAAGATATATTTGGATTTGCACACAGGAAAAAAATTATCGCTATGAAATTTTTTCAAGTCATGTGGTAGATGCTACAGGAGAAACCTATACACTGTTTCCGGAAGCAAATGAGTTGTTTGCCAGTTATGTTGACAGTATGAAACAAAAATCGTTGGTAGATTTTGGTACAGAAGTGACCAAGGACGATAAAGTAATTACTTTGTCTACGTGTACAGGAAATGATGCTACTCGCTTTGTTGTTCAGGCAAAGAGAGAAGGAGAATATTAGGAGGCGTTTTTATGGGAGAGATAGCAAGATTACAGCAGATTATAGATGAGAGTAGAAATCTGGTGTTTTTTGGAGGGGCAGGAGTTTCCACAGAAAGTGGCATTCCTGATTTTCGAAGTGTAGACGGATTGTATCATCAGGAATGGGATTTTCCGCCGGAAATAATTTTAAGCCATACTTTTTTTCAGAATAAACCTGCGGAATTTTATCGATTTTATCAGGCGAAAATGCTGTGTGATACAGCAAAGCCAAATGCAGCCCATAAAAAGCTGGCAAAACTGGAAGAACAGGGAAAATTAAAAGCAATTGTGACACAAAATATTGATAATCTCCATCAGATGGCCGGAAGTAAAAGAGTTTTAGAGCTTCATGGAAGCGTTTATCGTAATCATTGTGTAAAGTGCCGGAGTTTTTATGATTTTGCTTATATGAAAAAGAATAAGGGAATACCCAGATGCAGTAAATGTGGCAGTATTATTAAACCAGACGTAGTGCTTTATGAGGAGGCTTTAGATCAGGATGTTGTAAAAGAGTCCATTCATGCCATTTCTCATGCGGATACCTTGATTATAGGAGGGACGTCTCTTTCCGTTTATCCGGCAGCTTCTTTAGTGGATTATTTTGCAGGAGAACATCTGGTTGTAATCAATCGTGATAAGACACCGCAGGATGGGATGGCAGAGCTTGTTATTAACCAGCCAATCGGTAAAGTGTTTGAGCAAATAAAGTAAATGAGGTGACAGAAAATGAGTTTAAATTATGAAGTAGGAGATTTTGTAAAACTGAAAAAACAACATCCCTGCGGAAGTAATGAATGGGAAATTTTAAGAGTGGGGGCTGATTTTCGCTTGAAATGTATGGGATGTGGACATCAGGTCATGCTTTCCAGAAAGCAGGTAGAAAAAAATACCAGAGATTTACGAAAAAAGGCTTGAAAAATGGAAATCCTTATGGTAAAATTGAAAATCGTGATATATTATTATCCTTGTTCCCTGCT
>CAJKQE010000029.1 GCA_905201915.1 uncultured Lachnospiraceae bacterium | reverse complement strand
TCGATATAGAGCATGATTTCCGAACAAAGTGTTACCAAAAAGCTTGACCAGTACAATCTAACAGTTTGTGAAAACTAAGGAAACGCCTAGTACCGAACGGTATGCTAGGTGGTGTGGGAGGACGGTAAATAGAATAATCATTTACCTCCTACCCGATTGGAACGATAAAAAGTATTCCAAATGCTCGGTATTTTTATTCATTATAATACTGTGCCTGTGCATTCCAAAGTTCATAATATTTTCCAGTTTTATCGCTAATCAATTCCTCATGTGTTCCTTTCTGAACTACATTTCCCTCATGAAATACGGCAATTTCATCACAAAATTTGCAAGAAGACAGACGGTGGGAAATATAAACGGTTGTTTTATCCGTTACAATATCATTGAACTTACTGTAAATTTCTGCCTCTGCAACAGGATCTAAAGCAGCAGTCGGTTCATCCAAAATAATGAACGGAGCATCTTTGTAGAGTGCTCTTGCAATGGCAATTTTCTGGGCTTCTCCTCCGGATATCTGAATACCGTTTTCATCCAAATCTTTATAAAGATAAGTGTCTAAGCCTTTGGGCATGGACTGAAAGCGTGTTTCAAATCCGGCATTTTTTAAGCAGGATTTTGCCAGTTCAGAGTCATAGCGTGCAGCGCCGGCAACATTTTCTCCCAGAGGCAGCGACAATAGCTGAAAATCTTGAAAAACAACGGAAAAAATGTTGATATAATCGTCATATTTATACTTTCGAATGTCAATTCCATTTAAGAAAATCTGTCCTTCTGTGGGATCATACAGGCGGCACAAAAGTTTGATAAACGTAGTTTTTCCACTGCCGTTCATACCTACTACGGCAAGGCGTTTGCCTATTTGGAACTTTAAATTAATGTGCCGCAAAGCCCATTGTTCTGTATCAGGATAGCGGAAGGAAACATCTCGAAATTCCACTTCATATTGTCTGTCCGACCGTTTTTCCGTGGTAAGACTGCCTTGATACATGCGGTTTGGAATATCCAGAAAATGAAAACAGGAGACTAAAAATTCACCGTTGCTTTGCATAGCGCCTACTGTGGTAAGGAAGGCAGAAACACCGCCAAAAAGCTGAGTAATTGCTCCGATATATTGTGTGACAGAGCCTACTCCGAAAGCGCCTGCCCATGCTTTTAAACATACATACAAATATACAACGCCGGTTAAAATAACAGACATACCTTGTGAAAGTGCGTGCAAAAGTCCCATAGGTCCCATGGCAGATTTTGCGATATCGGAATGTGCGCTGAACATGGTACATTCCGCCATTCGAGGATGACAGATATTTTCCTGTTGTTGATACATACGAAGGTCTGCCGCTCTTTTTTTATCATGGCTCATAAAACCAAAGAAATAGAAAAAGCGATTGCCAAGACGTGCCTCCTTGGCATAATTGGTCATATATTTGTCTCCCATGGTTTTGCATATAGGGGAAAGAACTGCAATAAGCAGTAAAAGCATGAGAATTCCAACGGCAAAAAGAGGATGATTGATGGGTTCCAGTTCACTTCCTTTAGGGACTTTGGCTGCAAATAAACTGACAGACAGGCTAATTCCCCCAAGGATTTGGAAAAATGCAGTAACCAGTTCTTCGAAAAAAAGGAGGGTTTTATAAATTCCCCATCCGGACCAATATTTCGTCTGAATAATCTGAGAATATAAATCAAAAATCGGTTGCCGTTCTATGTCCTCATAATCTAAATCCAGCATTTTTTTCATGTAAACCTGTCGGTCAATGGACTGAGCAGAGTTTTTTTCATAATTGAGCCAATGCTTTAAAATGCTGTTTAACAGAGCACAGAGTGAGGTACAGGTCAGAGTCAGAATTACCCATTTTGCAAGGACGGCCACATCTTGATTTCCGGAAAGCTCATTGATGATTTGAGCGGACAGAAAGATGGTTACATAAGGAGTTAATGCTTTTACCATGGAGGAAATGCCTGCCGAAAAAAAGAAGCGGGGACAGAGCTTCCACCAGATTTTCCAAGCTCTTATATTCATTTTCCAAGTAGATTGTATAGTTGTTTTTTTACCGGTCACGTTGAATTCCTCCCTCCTTATAATATTGGCTTTGTATATCAAAAAGTTTGGCATATTTGCCCTGTAATGCAATTAATTCTTCATGAGTTCCCTGCTCTTCAATATGGCCTTTTTCCAGAAACAGAATGCGGTGACAAAAGCGGGTAGAGGCAAGGCGATGAGAAATAAAAACGGATGTTTTATGGGAAGTCATTTCATTATATTTAAGATAAATATCATTTTCGGCAATAGGGTCAAGAGCAGCAGTAGGCTCGTCTAAGATGAGAACAGGAGCATTTTTATAAAGCGCTCTTGCCAGCATTAAACGCTGTATCTGCCCTCCGGAAAGCTCAATGCCGTTATCATAAACCTGTCTTCCGATAATGGTATTTATATTTTTAGGCAAAGAAGAAATCTTTTCAAAAAGTCCTGCCTGTTTCAAACAATTCCAAACTTTTTTCTCATCAATATGGGTTGTGTGCTGGGCAATATTTTCGGCAACACTTGCCTCTAATACAGAAAAATCCTGAAATACAGCAGAAAATAAGGCATAATAATTTTGCCGATTGTATTGTCGAATATCCTTTCCGTTCAGTAGAATTTCTCCTTCTGTTG
The DNA here is from genome assembly GCA_905201915.1 of uncultured Lachnospiraceae bacterium. Lineage (GTDB taxonomy): Bacteria > Bacillota > Clostridia > Lachnospirales > Lachnospiraceae > Blautia. The sequence goes on along the minus strand of CAJKQE010000029.1, from coordinate 21,405 downwards.
GGTCTAAAAATCCGCAAATCAGTTTCACCAGAGTGGTTTTTCCGGCGCCGTTTAGACCTACCACTGCAAGCTTTTCTCCGGCATGTATCGTAAGATTGAGACAGTGAATAGTGTCCTGTTTCGCCTCAGGATAGCGGAAAGATACGTTTTTCAAGCAAAGTTCGTAAGCGGAGAAATCGTCTTTGGAAACAGGTTTTCCTTCTTCAAAAAGGAAGGGCTCCGGATATTCTAAAAATTCCCTTACCGTGGATAAATCAAGACTGCATTTGTGTAATTGCGCAAACATTTCCAAAATCCCCCCTATCCACTGAGTAAAACCGCTTATTGCTGTGAAATAAAGCAGAAATTCTGAAGCATTTAGTCCCTGTGTCAAGGTAAGCCATAACAGGTAAGCATAAGCAGCTCCGTTTCGCAGAAGCGTCAGGAATAAATCGGCAATGTCTGCCCAGATATACACAGACTCACGTTTGCGAAGAAATCCCTGATATAGTCTTAAAATACTCGTCCACACATCATTTATCCATGTATCCAGACCAAAGATACGGATGTCTTTTGCGTAAGAACGCTTTGTGGCAACATCATGAAGATAATCAAGCTGCTTTGCGTATTCTCCTTCTTCTTCCCGATGTTCGTATCCCCATCTGCTCGTTCTTTTATTTATCAGATAGCCCAGAAGCGTAGTGAAAATTGCGATACAGACCAGGAAGGGATTAAGATGAGACAAAAGCGCCAGATAGATGGAAAATCCCAGAACATTTGTAAGGATAGAAGTCCAGATTGTCCAGACATATTCTGTTGCTTCTATGTTACTGGAACAGGCAGTGGAAGCCTTGCTTTCCATATCGTTAAACTTTGCATCCATCAGATTTGGATAGGAAGTTTTGGCTATTTTGTCGGAAATTTGTACCAGAATAGATGTGCGGACGGAAATACGCCCAAACTGTGTATTGGTATCAATATATTGTTTTAATCCGGATAGAAAAAGCAATCCACAGCTGAATACGGCAATGGTAAAAAGTAATTCTGAAAGCGGGGCAGTTGTTTCTACTTTTTCCAGAATTGTAGGAGCAAGAAAAAGCTCTGCGGCTGATTTTGCAGCAGTTGTAACTGCAAGAGCGACACATAAAAACAAAACGCTTTTGCAGTTTTTCCAAGCATTTTTCACCATAAATCCGGTATTTTGCCACATATTATATTTTTGTTTTTGTTGTTCTTCCATTTGTGTTTCACCTCCAAGGTTACTTTAGCATAAAAATTCGTCCGCCATATACTTTGGGGACGAATTGTTTTGTGACGGTGATGAATTGTAAAAAATTATAGCTGAGGCAGTAAAATTTCTGTGGTAAAAGCTCCGTCTTCACTGTTTCTGCTGATGTAGCCCTCCTGACGTTCAACAATGGCGTCAATTCGTGCCAGACCAAAGCCATGTCCGGCTCCTTTTGTACTGCGAAAGAGATTACCCTCTTTTTTCATCTTTTTTTCGGCAGTAAAGTTTGTAAAAGAAATATAAAGCTGCGTATTTTTCATATCCATATAGATGCGAATGAGACGATGTTCTTCAGGAAGCTTCAGACTGGCATCAATGGCATTGTCAAAAAGATTTCCGATAATACAGCATAAATCAATCTCTGAAGATGTTAATTTTACAGGAATATGGGCGTCTGCAATTACCTGAATATTTTTTGACTTTGCAAGAGAAATTTTCGAATTCAGGATGGCATCTGTCATAGGATTTCCGGTTTTAATAACGGTATCTACCGTAGTTAAATCTTTATCCAATAAATCCAGATAATGGCTGAGCGCTTCCCAATTTTCAGTGGCAGCATAGGCTTTCATAGTTTGAATATGATTGCGATAATCATGCCGCCATCCTCGTATTTGCTGGTACATATTATCCACTTCATGATAATGAGTCTCTATGAGTTCTTGCTGATAAGCTGCTAGTTCTTTATCAATTCTTTTTGAAAAAAATCTCATATTTTTCCTTACCTCATGTTAATAATTGCCCGATTTACACCTTCATAAGCTCCTCTTGGGAGAGGGACTGCAGTTCCGTCATTGAGTTTAATTTCTGTTTTTGTTACTCGCCGGATATAGGTTGTATTTACGATTACAGAACGTCCTGCGCGATAAAAACGTTCGTCAAGAAGTTTTTCTAATTTACCTAAAGTCATTTTTAATGTGTAATCTTTTTTGGCATGAATAGTTACATAATTTCCTGTTACATCGGCATAACGGATTTCATAAATGGGAATTCGTATCATCTCACTGCCTGTTTCTAAATTCAAGATTTTTTCGTTTTTCTTTACCTTATCAAGAGCACGATAAAGTACAGAAAACAGCTTTTCTTTTTGAACAGGTTTTAGGAGATAATGAAGGGCAGCAACTTCATATCCTTCGGAAATATAATCAGAATAACCCGTAAGAAAAACAATCTGAATGGTATCGTTTTCTTTTCTGAGCGTTTTGGCTAAGGTGACGCCATCCATAGCTCCCATTTCAATATCTAAAAGCAAAATATCATAATCTTTCTTTTCAGCGTAGTGAAACAGAAATGCTTCTGCAGAGGGACAGGTATCAATGTGCACGGAAATATTTGCTTCCTGCGCCCAGGATTTAACAAGAGTAGTTATATATTCGGCGTCTATTTTGCTGTCATCGCAAATTGCTATTTGATAATACATGTTAAAATTCAGTCCTTTTGGTTGTTGTTTTAGAACTATTATAACAGGTTATTTTGGATTTTAAAATCTCCATTGTATATAATAATAGTAATGCCAGATACAGATTTAGCTGTGATTTATGGGTATAAAACAAAGAATTTTAATCGTCAGGTAAAAAATAATCAGAAAAAATTGGAAGGTGAGGAGTAGAAGAACTTGAGGTGCAAAAATAAATAACTCTCTTATTTTGGTAACGAATTCTTGATAAAAAACACATATATGTGAAGGAGGCGGAAAATGGAAGAAATAGAGCAGATTTACAGGAAATATATGCCACAGGTCTATAAATTTTTGTTCAGCCTTTGTCATGATACATATTTAGCGGAGGAATTAACACAGGAAACTTTTTTTCAAGCTATGAAATCCATTGATAAATTTCGCGGAGACTGTAAGTTTTATGTATGGTTATGTTCCATTGCAAAACATTTGTGGTATCAGGAGCTGAAAAAGCGGGAAAGGGAAAAAGCATTAGATTTATTACAACAAAAGGATGAAACAAAAACAGAATTTGAGAACGCTGTTTTTGAAAAAGCAGAAGTATTGGAAATTTATAAAATACTTCATACCTTTGAAGAACCGCTAAGAGAAGTTATGTATTTGCGGCTGAATGGGAATTTTACTTTTAAAGAAATCGGAGAAATTATGGGAAAGGATGAAAACTGGGCAAGAGTTACTTTTTATAGGGGAAAGCAAAGAGTAAGAAAGGAGTGTCGCCATGAAATGTGAAGTTGTTCGTGATTTATTACCGTTATATATTGACAATCTGACAAGTGAGGACAGTAATAAAGAAATAGAAAAACATTTGAAAAGCTGTAAAGAATGTTACAGATATTATCAGGAAATGACAGGGGAAATAGGGGATATTTCAGAAATACCAAAAGAAGAACTGCAGGATGTAAAAGTAATAAAAAAAATCAAAAAAAGAGGCAGGAAAAAATTTCTGGCAGCGGTAATTGGAACTGCACTGGCAGTATTTGCGGCAGTGTTTTTGTTTTTTTCCTTCACGTATGGTACAGCAAAGTATAAAGATGTAGAACTTAAATGCGAGGTACAGGGGAATAAAACGTATGTGGAAATGCAGTCACAAAAAGGATATGAATTGTGGTTTACAGGATATTCAAATAAACATAAATCCTATTTAAAAGTTTTTGGAAATAGAAAAATAGGAAGTTCAGAGACTTCCACTTCAAGTTGGGAAGGGGAATTGAATATGGAAGAACCATATCAATATGTTTTTGAGTTTAGTGATAAAATTATTATCATTGAGAATGGAAAAGTGATAAGTGAGAAGGAGAAATAATAGGAACTTATTTTTTAGGAAGCTGTCGCATTAAGTAGGAATATGACTTAAAGTAACAGCTTCCCATTTTTAGCACTTTTTCCTACTTGAATTCAGACAGTGAGAATGTTATAATCAAATTCAGATAGAGAAGCTTTCCTTATTAGAAAAAAGGGAAAGGAGGAAAAGCTTCAAAATCGATTTAGACTTCAATATTTTCTAAAATTCATTATACAGCTTTCTGCTGTAATCGTTCGATACATTCCGTATGAACAGGAAATCCATGATTAAAAGAAATAAGAAAATTTTAGGAAGCTTCTCTATCATTTTGTATCTGAATATGTATGTTTGTGTTGAGAAAGAAGCAGGATAATAATATATCACGAAATAAATCCTGCAGGAGGAAGAATGAATAAGAGAGAAGTAAACGTACTCCATCAGGAACTGGAGATTTACCGTGAAATGGGAATTCCTCTCTACCTAAATGGAAAAAAGAGTACACCAAAACGTATAGAGAAAGCATATAGAATTGCAGAAGAAGGTGTCTATATGAGAGATTACATACAAGATGATACAGGAAAATTAAAGGGACTGTCTTTTGATTTTGTGAGAGAAGAAGAATCAAATATATAAAGAAAAGATAAAATCTGAAAAAAACATGAAATCCTGAAGAAAATGGTGACGGAGGGAAAAAATATGGTATAATGAGTCTTGCAGAGCCCTGCGTGTACGCAAAGGGCTCTATAAGGCGAAAAGCTCACGGAGACGGCAGTCGACGTGGTATAATGTTTGCATGATATACAAATCAAGCCAATAGAATTGGCTTGCCGCCACAAAGGTAAAAACAAATGAAAATAAAAGGAGTTAGAAAATGGCAAAACGAAGGAGGAGAAGACGACGCAGGAAGCAATTAGTTCCTGTATTGGTTGCAATGCTTCTGGTTGTACTCGTTGCTATTGCGGGTATTATAACAGGATTTATAAAAAAATATACGCCATCAGACGCAAGGATGGATTTAGCAGATTATTATCATACAAGTGAAGATGAAGCTGCTTTGATTTTACAGGATACAATTAGTGAAACAAAAGGTAAAATGGTGGATGGAGAAGCTTATTTACCATACAGCATTATAACCAAAGAACTGGGAGGACGGTTTTATTGGGATAAAGAGAGTGAAAAGATGTTGTATACAACTGCAACAGGTACTTTAGAGATAAAACCGGAAGATACCACATATACAATAGCTGAACAGGTAAAACAGCAGGATTATGTTATTGTAAAGGAAATTGGAGAAGAATTTTATATAGCTCTTGATTTTGCAGAACAATATATGCCGATTCAGGGAGAAGTATATAACAATCCGAACAGAATTGTGTTATCCTATAAATGGGGAGAGACTAATACAGTAATTGTTTCAAAAGATACAGAGGTTAGATATCAGGGAGGTATTAAAAGCCCAATTCTTTCTGAAGCAAAAAAAGGCGATACTATGGTGCTGTTAGAAGAAATGGAAAATTGGTCCAGAGTTATGACAACAGATGGTATTGATGGATATGTAGAAAAGAAAAACTTAGAAAAACCTAAAACTACAGAATTATCTTACTCAGGAGAGTATAAAGAGGATTACAGCAGTCTTACAAGAGAGCACAAAATAAATCTGGCATGGCATCAAGTTACCTCTGAGGAGGCAAATACAGCTCTTGGAGCAACTATTCAAAATATGACAGGGGTAAATGTAATTTCGCCTACATGGTTTTCAGTTACGGCTAATGAAGGAACCATATCTTCTCTGGCAAGTGCAGATTATGTCAATGAAGCACACAACAGAGGTCTGGAGGTCTGGGGACTGATTGATAATTTCAATCCTGATGTAAGTACATTGGAAATGTTATCAATCAGAAGTTCCAGAGAACATATTATTCAAAAACTGTTGGAAGAAGCTCAAAGAGTGGGACTTGATGGTATTAATGTGGATTTTGAAGCTCTTACGGAGGAAGAAGCGCCGCATTTTATTCAGTTTGTCAGAGAACTTTCTGTAGTATGCAGAGCGAACAATCTGGTATTATCTGTAGATAATCCTGTTCCTCAGTTTACAGGATTTTATAACAGAAAGGAACAGGGAATTGTAGCAGATTATGTGATTATCATGGGATATGATGAACATACTACAGGTTCAGAAAAAGCAGGTTCTGTCGCATCCTTGCCTTTTGTAAAAGAAGGAATTGAGCAAACTTTACAGGAAGTACCAAAGGAAAAAGTGATTAATGGAATACCTTTCTATACCAGACTTTGGACAGAGTCTAATAACGGAACACTTTCCAGTGAAGTAATGACTATGGATCAGGCAAGCCAATATGTGCAGGAGAATGGTATAGAAGTGTACTGGGAGAAAGAAACAGCTCAAAATTATGGTGAATTGCTTACAGATAATGGTACACAAAAAATATGGATGGAAGATGAAACATCCATTGAAGAAAAGATGAAACTGATTGAGCAGTACGGACTTGCAGGTGTGGCTTCATGGAAGCTGGGATTTGAAAGAGCAGATGTCTGGAATGTAATCAGTCAATATTTACAGTAAGAAAAGATAGAGGTGGAGTATTATGGGAGAACATGAAATGTTTAAAACAAGCCTGATGGGTGGATATGATAAGGAAGAAGTTCAGGAATTAATCCAGAAAATGAAAGATGAAATGGCAGAAGTGCAAGTGAATTACAGAAAACAGCTTGCAGAGAGAGATGAGAGAATTGCCGAACTTCAAAAACGTATTGAATTAAAAGATGCATATCAGGCACGTATGGAAGAAGACATTAAAGAAAAATATCAGAAGTATATTGATAATTATGAAAGCATCGGAAAACTCGTCTTCGAAGCACAGTTAAAATCTGACAGCATGCAGAAAGAAGCAGAGGAAAAATGTAATAAGATGATTGCAGAAGCAGAAGCAGAAGCAAAGCGCCGAGTTGAGTCTGTTCAGTCAGAAATAGATGATAAACTTTTAGAAGGAAAGAAGAAATATCTGGCTGTTCAGGAAGAAATGAATGGTATTGTGGAGCTTATCAATCAGGCACAGAAAAGATTTATGTCCTCCTATAAAGAGGTACACCAGATTATTAACAGTATGCCAACTTCTTTAAATGATATTGAGGATGTGGTGGATCTGGATATTAAGAAATTAGATGATCTTTCTTCTGATGAAATTTTAGATGCAGACCAGGAACAAGAAATTCATTTGGGAGATACACAGGAATTAGATATTCTTGATGCTGTGGAAGATATTGCAGATTTAGAAGAATTTGATGAAGCTGATACAGAAGAGGATGAAGATAGTAAACTTGCAATGCAGATATCAAGGCTTTTAAGTGAAGAAGATGAAGCAATGATGGAAGAAGAATTGGAAGACTTTCTTAAAGAATAAAATAAGATATGTATGAAAGGGCTGTTGAAAGTAACAGTCCTTTTTCAGTTTTTCAGAAAAATAAGCAGTTTTCTCTTAGTGTATGCTTTTTCTTTTTTTCGCATATATTGAACCAAAAGGAAAAAGGTGAAGTCTATGAGAAAAAATTGGATAAAAGGAGCAATGACAATTTGTATGTTATGTGCAGTTTATCTCTTATCAAAAGAAGGAGCTGTACTGGCAGGAAAAGATATAACAGGGGAGAAAGGTCTTATTCTTATAGACAGTGGACACGGAGGAATTGATCCCGGAGTAGTAGGGATTGGCGGTGTGAAAGAAAAAGACATCAATTTAAAAATTGCAAAAGAGCTTGCAAAAGCACTTGAAAAAAAAGGATATAAAACAGTTCTTATAAGAAAAGATGACAATGGTTTATATGACGCAGAGAGTAAGAATAAAAAGGTACAGGATATGCAAAAACGATGTGCCATGATAAAGGAAGAAAAACCGCTGTTGACCGTGAGTATTCATCAAAACAGTTATCAGGATGAAGCTGTGTGTGGACCACAGGTGTTTTATTATAAGGACTCTTTGGAAGGTGCAAATCTTGCGAAGTATATACAGGAAGAATTAAACACCCAGCTTCATGTAGAGAGACCCCGAACAGAAAAAGCAAATAGCACTTATTATCTTTTAAAACGCAGTGAAGGTGTATTGAATATTGTAGAAACAGGATTTCTTACAAATAAAAAAGAAGCAGAGCTTTTGCAGACAAAGGAATATCAAAAGAAGTGTGCCAAAGCTATCTGTGATGGGATTTTAAAATTTTTAAAAACAGTAGAAATAAATAAGAGTAATGTGGTATGATAAGGACGTATGTAAATTAGAATTGAAAGGGAAGAAGGCACAGTGAATACAAAATTAGTCAAAGTAGAAAAAGAATGTCCTGATTTGCAGATTATGAAAGAAGCAGGAGAAATTCTAAAAAACGGCGGACTGGTGGCGTTTCCTACCGAAACCGTATATGGTCTGGGTGGTGATGGATTAAATGCCCGCTCATCAGAGAAAATATATACAGCGAAGGGAAGACCTTCTGACAATCCTTTGATTATACATATTGCAGATATGAAAAGCCTGGATAAGATTGTCAGACAGGTTCCTGAAAAGGCGGAAATTCTTGCAGAAAAGTTCTGGCCGGGGCCGCTGACAATGATTTTTCAAAAAGGCGCTGAAGTACCTTATGAAACTACAGGAGGATTGGAAAGTGTAGCAGTAAGGATGCCAAATCATCCAGTTGCGTTGGCACTGATTAAGGCAGGAGGCGGATATATTGCCGCACCAAGTGCTAATACATCAGGAAGACCAAGCCCTACAAAAGCAGAACATGTTGCAGAAGACTTAAGTGGCAGAATTGACATGATTGTAGACGGAGGAGATGTGGGAATTGGCTTAGAATCTACGATTATAGATTTTACAGAGGATATTCCTGTTATCCTTCGTCCCGGTTATATCAATCAGGATATGATAGAGGCGGTGATAGGAACTGTTCGTATGGATAAAGGACTTTTAATTTCAGACGAAAAAGTAAAACCAAAAGCGCCGGGAATGAAATATCGTCATTATGCACCAAAAGCACAACTGGTAATTGTGCAAGGGAATACGAGCAAGGTAACTGCACATATTAATCAGGTCTGTGAAACTCTGCACCAGGAAGGAAAAAAAGTGGGAGTTATCGCAACGGATGAAACAAAGGATTTATATCAGGCAAATGTAGTAAAAAGTATCGGCACCAGAGAAGATGAAGAAGGAATTGCAAGACATCTTTTTGGGATTTTAAGAGAGTTTGATGAAGAGGATGTAGACTGCATTTATTCCGAAGCATTTGATACACCAAAGATTGGACAGGCAATTATGAATCGCTTGTTAAAGGCTGCCGGACATCATATTATTTATTTATAAGGAGGCAAAGTATGATAGCATTAGGATGCGACCATGGTGGTTACGAATTAAAACAGGAAATTATTAAATATTTAGAAGAAAAAAACATTCCATATAAAGATTTTGGCTGTAACAGTACAGAGGCTGTAGATTATCCTGTTTATGCCAGAATGGTAGGAAAAGCAATTCAGACAGGAGAATGTGAAAAGGGTATCTTGATTTGTGGCACAGGAATTGGAATTTCTATTGCTGCAAATAAAATGAAAGGTATTCGTGCGGCGCTTTGTACAGATTGTTTTTGTGCAGAAGCTACCAGAGAGCATAATGATGCCAATGTTTTAGCATTGGGAGGCAGAGTCGTAGGACCGGGTCTTGCAGTAAAAATCGTAGATACATTTTTAAACACAGAATTTTCTCATGCAGAGCGTCATCAGAAACGTATTGATTTAATTGAGGAATAATCGAATAATCAAAGAACAGAGGAGAACAGAAAAATGGCAAAAACAATGGTTATGGAACACCCATTAATTCAGCATAAAATTGGTATTATTCGCAGAAAAGAGACAAGCTCAAAGGAATTTCGTGAATTAGTAAGTGAAGTTGCAATGTTTATGGCTTATGAAGCTACCAGAAACTTGAAACTTGTGGATGTAGACATTGAAACTCCTATTACAAAGACAACTGTAAAAGAACTGGCAGGTAAGAAAATGGCAGTTGTGCCGATTTTAAGAGCAGGTCTTGGTATGGTTGAGGGAATGCTTACCATGGTTCCGGCAGCAAAAATCGGTCATATCGGTCTTTACAGAGATCCGGAAACTTTGAAACCGGTAGAATATTATTGTAAACTTCCTGCTGACTGTGGAGAAAGAGAAGTATTTGTTACAGATCCTATGTTGGCAACGGGTGGTTCTGCAGCAGCAGCAATTACCATGTTAAAAGAAAAAGGTGTGAAGAATATCCACTTTATGTGTATTATTGCAGCGCCGGAAGGTGTAAAAGCATTACAGGAAGCACATCCTGATGTGGATATCTACATTGGAGCTTTAGATGAGCACTTAAATGATCATGGTTATATTGTACCAGGACTTGGTGATGCCGGAGACCGTATTTTCGGAACAAAATAAGAGGTGACAAATATGACAGGAAAGAGAAACGGATATATTTCCTGGGATGAATATTTTATGGGAGTAGCAAAGTTATCCGGAATGCGCTCCAAAGATCCGAATTCGCAGGTGGGAGCCTGCATTGTAAGCCAGGACAACAAAATTTTGTCTATGGGTTATAATGGTTTTCCAATGGGATGCTCTGATGATGAATTCCCATGGGCCAGAGAAGGTGAAGAACTGGATACAAAATATTTTTATGTGACACATAGTGAATTAAATGCTATTTTGAATTACCGTGGAGGTTCTTTAGAAGGGGCAAAACTGTATGTGTCCCTGTTTCCTTGTAATGAATGTGCTAAGGCAATTATTCAGGCTGGAATTAAAACCGTTGTTTATGAATGTGATAAATATGCAGATTCTCCGGCAGTAAAAGCGTCAAAAAGAATGTTAGATGCAGCAGGAGTGCGTTATTATCAGTATAATAAAACAGGGCGGAAAATAGAGATTGAAGTATAGAATAAGAGAGGTTTTGTCGGGAAAAATCCGGCAGAACCTCTTGACAAAAGAAAAAAAATCCAATAGAATGGGTAAAAGTAAAATGACGAAGAAAAGGAATAGTATGCAAATGGAACTCTAAAGAGAGAAAGCCGTAAGGTGCGAGGCTTTTGTGGGAAGTTGCAGAACCAGCCTTGGAGTTGCCTGTGATGAGCAGGACGTGGGCTTTGACGTTAAAAAAGCAAAGGAAGTGAGTAGTCCGGATAAAAGTAAAGAAAATAGGACTGCTAATAAGGGTGGTACCGCCGGGTAGAAGACATCGGTCCCTAGGAGATAGGGGTTGTATGTCCTTTTTTTATGTCACTATACCGTAAAATGGAATATGGGGAATATTGCTACATTCACGCTCAGTCTGCGTTCACTTTGAGCCAGAGTCTCAAAGCGTACTCGACAAATTCGCTGAAATGTATCAATATTCCGATATGTTTTCACAACAGTAGTTTCATAAAAGTTTCGGGACATGAGATAGAAAATATATCGTACCTCTATCAAACAAATAGCAAGTATAAAAATAAATAAAAAATTTAAAGGAGAAAGCAGTTATGGCAAATAACAAAAAACTGGTAGAAGCAATTACTTCTATGGAAGAAGATTTTGCACAATGGTACACAGATGTAGTGAAAAAAGCAGATTTAATTGATTATACAAGTGTAAAGGGCTGTATGGTAATTAAACCTGCAGGTTATGCAATCTGGGAAAACATTCAGCATGAATTGGACAGAAGATTTAAGGAAACAGGTGTGGAAAATGTATATCTGCCAATGTTTATTCCTGAAAGCCTTCTTCAGAAGGAAAAAGACCATGTAGAAGGATTTGCTCCTGAAGTTGCATGGGTAACACACGGAGGATTAGAGCCACTTCAGGAAAGACTTTGTGTGCGTCCTACTTCTGAGACATTATTCTGTGATTTCTATGCAAAGGAAATTCAGTCTCACAGAGATTTACCAAAAGTATATAATCAATGGTGTTCTGTTGTTCGTTGGGAAAAAACAACAAGACCATTCCTTCGCTCCAGAGAATTCTTATGGCAGGAAGGTCATACTGCACATGCAACAGCAGAAGAAGCAGAAGAAAGAACTATTCAGATGTTAAACATCTATGCTGATTTCTGTGAGCAGGTTTTGGCAATGCCTGTTGTAAAAGGAAAGAAAACAGACAAAGAAAAATTTGCAGGAGCAGAGTCTACCTATACAATCGAGGCTTTAATGCATGACGGAAAAGCTTTACAGTCAGGAACAAGCCATAACTTTGGTGATGGTTTTGCCAAAGCGTTTGGTATTCAGTATACAGATAAGGAAAACAAACTTCAGTATGTTCATCAGACATCATGGGGAATGACTACACGTTTAATTGGTGCCATTATTATGGTTCATGGAGATAACAGCGGTCTTGTTCTGCCTCCTAGAATTGCTCCGGTACAGGCAGTGATTATTCCAATCCAGCAGAAAAAAGAAGGTGTTTTGGACAATGCTTACAAATTGCAGGCACAGTTAAAAGCAGCAGGCATTCGTGTAAAAACAGATGATACAGATAAGAGCCCTGGATTTAAGTTCTCAGAACAGGAAATGCGCGGTATACCGGTTCGTATTGAATGTGGACCAAAGGATATGGAAGCAAATCAGGCAGTTGTAGTAAGACGTGATACAAGAGAAAAAATTACAGTATCTCTTGATAATCTTGCAGAAGATGTACAGAAAATTCTGGATACTATGCAGGTGGAAATGCTGGAAAGAGCAAGAGCACACAGAGAAGCTCATACTTATACAGCAACTGATTATGAAGAATTTAAGTCTATTGTAGAAGAAAAACCAGGTTTTGTAAAAGCAATGTGGTGTGGCTGCAAAGAATGTGAAGATAAGATTAAAGATGATGTTCAGGCTACATCCAGATGTATGCCATTTGAACAGGAAAATCTTTCTGATAAATGTGTTGTCTGCGGCAAACCAGCTAAGAAAATGGTTTATTGGGGGCGTGCATACTAATTATGAAAATCGAAGTTCCAAAGAAAGTACAGACAATTATCAGGACTTTGCAGGAACATGGATACGATGCTTATGCGGTAGGAGGCTGTGTTCGTGACAGCCTCCTTTTTCGTTCTCCGGCAGACTGGGATATTACCACTTCTGCAAAGCCCTTAGAAGTAAAAGAGATATTTAAAAGAACGGTAGATACCGGACTTCAGCATGGAACAGTAACAGTTCTTATTGAAAAAGAAGGATTTGAAGTTACGACTTACCGCATTGATGGTGAATATGAGGACAGCCGTCATCCAAAAGAAGTTATTTTTACAGGGAATTTGGAAGAGGATTTAAAACGCAGGGATTTTACGATTAATGCAATGGCATATAATGACGCAGCCGGTCTTGTAGATGTGTTTGGCGGAAGACAGGACTTACAGGACAAAATCGTGCGATGTGTAGGAAATCCACAGGAACGTTTTACAGAAGATGCTCTTCGCATTTTAAGAGCAGTGAGATTTTCCGCACAATTGGGATTTTCTATTGAAGAAAAGACAAAAGAAGCAGCAAAAATCCTTGCGCCTACTTTGAAAAACATCAGTGCAGAGCGTATTCAGACAGAACTCTTGAAACTTTTGGTATCGAAAAATCCTCATTATTTAAAAATTGCATGGGAATTAGGGATTACTAAAATTGTATTGCCTGAGTTTGACTCTATGATGGAAAACGATATGGGGGAAAAGACATTAAAAGCTTTTGCATATACAAATGCAGATAAAGTAGAACGACTTGCCGTTCTCTTTGCAAATATGGAAAAGACACCGGAAAAAAGCAGAGATTTAGCCAAAAAGATTTTAAGAAGACTACGCTTTGATAATGATACCATCAATAAAGTGTCTGAGCTGGTTTTTTGGCATACTTGTCCTTGGGAATGTACGAAAAAAGCAGTGAGAATTGTTTTAAGTCAATGTACTCCATCCCTGTTTCCAGTGCTTTTGAATGTTCGCAGAGCAGAGCTTTTGGCAGAGGAAAAACCAGATAAAGAAAGTCTGGAATTTTTGGAGAGAAGCGGACAGTTCTATAAAGAAATTATGGAAAAGAAAGAGTGTATTTCTATAAAAATGCTGGCTGTATCAGGAAAAGATTTTATTGAAATGGGAGTAGAACCAGGGAAAAAAATCGGAGAATTGCTTTCTGCGTGTTTAAAGATTGTACTGGAAAATCCTGAAAAGAATACTAGAGAATATTTGCTTTCTCACTTTATGGATAACTAAATTTTGCTCACTTCTAAGCTTGGGCTTTTGTGCATACAATGAAAGGAAGATATGGTAATAAAAGGGGGAAAAGCCATTGTATGACAAAGGCCTTAGTGTTTTAGAGCAGTATGGGTTAGAAGCGGCGGCTGTATATCGCGGAAGGGGGGCATTAATCTGCGATACAAAAGAAGGTATGGTTTTAATAAGAGAGTTTTACGGAACACAGAAAAAACTGGAATATCAAGCAGAGCTGCTTTCGGCTGTTTCCAAATCAAGTGAGATTTTGACGGATGAAATTTTAGCAAATCAGGAGGGCAGTTATATTTCTTTGGATAAAGAGAATATTCCCTATGTAGTGAAACGTTGGTATCAGGGAAGGGAATGCGATACCAGAAGTGAGAACGATGTTTATGCCGGTATATCGGCAATGGCAGCTTTACATAAAGTTATGCAAATGCCAATACAGGCACACTACGTGAAAGAACCTTTGAGCAGAGAATTTCAGCGTCATAATGCAGAGCTTCGAAAAATCAGGAAATTTGTTTCCGCAAAACGGAAAAAGAATGATTTTGAACTGCAGTTTTTGGATAGTATCAGAGGCTATTTAAAGAATGGGGAAGAAGCTTTAAAAAGGTTGGAAAATTCGGAATATGAAAATTTGAGAAAGAGAGCACTGGGCAGAGGAGAAGTTTGTCATGGTGATTATAATCAGCATAATGTATGGATATTGGAACAGAGATTTGGAAGCGAAATTGCAGTTACCAATTTTGATGGGTGGAATTATGATGTACAAATAGCTGATTTATATCAATTTATGCGAAAAATTTTAGAAAAACATGATTGGGATTTTGAAATCGGAAAAAACATGTTGAATAAATATCAGGAAATTAAGCCGTTATCAAGAGAAGAACTTGAAAATTTAAGTATTCGATTTGCATATCCTGAAAAATACTGGAAACTGGCCAATTATTATTATACGCATAATAAAGCATGGATATCAGAAAAAAATCTGGAGAAATTAGAAAAGCTGACAGCACAGTATGAAAAATGGAGAAGCTTTGTGGAAAGAATACAGTGTAGTATTTGAAATTTGCAGATATATAGTGTATAATTATCTGTAAAGTAATTACAAATGGGCAGATAAATCTGCATAGAGAGGTAGCGAAATGGATTACAAAGAACTTTATAAAGACTGGTTAGAGAACCCGTATTTTGATGAGAATACAAAGGCAGAATTAAAAGCAATTGAACAGGATGACAATGAAATAAAAGAGCGCTTTTATAAAGAATTGGAGTTTGGAACAGCTGGTCTTAGAGGCATTATTGGTGCGGGTACAAACCGTATGAATATTTACACAGTAAGAAAAACAACTCAGGGGCTTGCAAATTATATCGCAGCAGTGAACGGACAGGCCAAAGGCGTGGCTATTGCTTACGATTCTCGCCGTATGTCACCGGAATTTGCAAAGGAAGCAGCCCTTTGTTTGGCTGCAAACGGAGTAAAGGCTTATATTTTTGAAACTTTAAGACCTACACCGGAATTATCTTTTGCAGTAAGAGAGTTGGGATGTATTGCAGGTATCAATATTACTGCCAGTCATAATCCACCGGAATATAATGGATATAAGGTATATTGGGAAGATGGTGCACAGATTACACCTCCTCACGATTCCGGTATTATGGCAGAAGTGCAGAAAGTTGTTGATTACAATGAAGTAAAGACCATGGATGAAGAAGCGGCAAAAGCAGCAGGTCTTTTTGTGGTAATCGGAAAAGAAATAGATGATGCTTATATGGCTGCGTTAAAGAGTCAGGTCATTCATGCAGATGCCATTAAAGCGATGGCAAAAGAATTGAAAATTGTTTACAGTCCCCTTCACGGCACAGGAAATATTCCTGCAAGACGTGTATTAAAGGAATTGGGCTTTGAAAATGTATATGTTGTAAAAGAGCAGGAGCTTCCGGATGGTGAATTTCCGACAGTAAGTTATCCAAACCCTGAATCAGATGAAGCATTTGAATTAGGTTTGAAGTTGGCAAAAGAAGTGGACGCAGATTTAGTTTTGGCAACAGATCCGGATGCAGACCGTCTTGGTGTTCGTGTAAAAGATAGTAAAACAGGAGAATACCATACACTTACAGGAAATATGTCCGGCTGTCTCTTAGCTGATTATGAAGTAGGACAGAAAAAAGAAGTTTTAGGAAAATTGCCTGAAGACGGAGCAATTATTTCTACTATTGTTACAACAAATATGGCGGCAGCTATTGCGAAACATTATGGTGTTGAATTTATTGAAGTATTAACAGGATTTAAGTATATCGGACAGCAGATTTTAGGCTTTGAAACAAAAGGAAAGGGAAGTTATCTGTTTGGATTTGAGGAAAGCTACGGTTGCCTGATTGGTACACATGCAAGAGATAAAGATGCTATTGTTGCAACTATGGCACTTTGTGAAGCAGCAGCTTACTATAAGACAAAGGGTATGACTCTTTGGGATGCAATGGTAGCGATGTATGAAAAATATGGATATTACAAAGATGATATTCAGTCCATTACCTTAAAAGGTATTGAAGGACTTGAAAAAATTCAGACAATCCTTGAAAATCTGAGAAAAAATCCTCCGACAGAAATCGGTGCATATAAAGTTTTATCTGCAAGAGATTATAAGGCAGATACCATTGTGAACATGGAGACAAAAGAAGTAACAGCTACAGGTCTTCCAAATTCTAATGTATTGTACTATGATTTAAATGATGATGCATGGGTATGTGTAAGACCATCCGGAACAGAGCCTAAGATTAAGATCTATTATGGTATTAAAGGTACTTCTTTACAGGATGCTGATGAGAAGTCAGCAGCGCTTGGCGCAGATGTGAAAAAGTTGATAGATGCAATGATGTAAAACCTCTGGAAATAAGGATGTAATATGCTTGACAAACCCAATGAAAAAAGGTATAAATATCAGTAGACCGCAAACGGCGGTACGCGTATAAAATGCAGAGAACGCTTAGAACTAAGCTTTTTTGCAGTGCTAAATTTATTTAGGAGGAAATACTCATGAACAGAACAGAATTAGTTGCTGCTATGGCAGAAAAAACACAGTTATCTAAAAAAGATGCAGATTTAGCTTTAAAAGCGTTTATTGATGTTGTATCCGAAGAAATGCAGAAAGGTGAAAAAGTTCAGTTAGTTGGATTTGGTACTTTTGAAGTTTCTGAAAGAGCAGCGAGAGAAGGAAGAAACCCACAGACAGGTGAAACAATGACAATCGCAGCATCTAAATCTCCAAAATTCAAAGCAGGAAAGGCTTTAAAAGATTTAGTAAATGCATAAGAGCATAGAAAGGGAGATGCCTTCGGGTATCTCCTTTTATCTTATTTTATAACTATAGGAGAAGACCATGAGGTTAGACAAATATTTAAAAGTTTCCAGATTGATTAAAAGAAGAACTGTAGCCAATGAGGCGTGTGATGCAGGACGAGTGCTGATTAACGATAAGCCGGCGAAGGCTTCTGCTCAGGTAAAAGCTGGAGATGTTTTGGAAATTCAATTTGGCAGTAAAAATGTTCGTGTAGAGGTACTGGATGTACAAGAGACAGTGAAAAAGGAAGCGGCCAGTGAACTTTTTAAGTATCTGTAATGAAAAGGAATAATTATTTTTATCCCCCCATATAATCTTTCATAAAGAAGATGTATGGGGGATTGTCATTTTGGAAGAAAAACAGCATAAGGCAGTTCACAAACTTCAGCTTACAGACCGCCGGGAAGGAAATATTACGGGAGTAAAAGATGTGCAGTCCTTTGACGAAAAAGAAATAAGCCTTGTAACAGAAGAGGGAATTTTGCTTGTAAAAGGAGAAGAACTGCATGTTACCAGACTTGATTTGGAAAAGCAGGAGGTTGATATAGGCGGAAAAGTAGATAGTCTGATTTACAGCCAGGGCACTACAAAAGCAAAAGGTGGAGAAGGTGTTTTAAAGAGGTTGTTTCAGTAGACCATGAGTGAGTATATGTATCAAGAGCTTATCTTCTTTTGCCGCACTTTTCTGGCAGGTGTGTTTTTAGCTGTATGTTATGATGTACTTCGTATAATTAGGAGAATTATCGTACATACATCTTTCTGGATGGGAATAGAAGATATTTTTTATTGGTGCTTTACCGGTGTTTTTTTATTTTTTGTTATATATAGGGAAAATAATGGCGTTATTCGAAGTTATGCTCTTTTGGCGATAGGATTAGGTGCATGGATTTATTATGCAGGACCTGGTAAACCGCTTTTTAATCTGTCTTTATGGTTGATTGAAAAAATTTTGACTCCTATAAGAAAGTGGAGAAAAAGGTTGAAATTTCAATGGATTAGAGTTAAACTTTTTGTATGTAAACAGAAAATTGTAAGGGATATTAAAGAGTGTAAAAATGAAGAGAAGAAAAAAAAGAAATCTTCAAAACAGGATTGCGATGCTTAGTATCACCTTTGTAGTAGCAATTTTATTTATTGCAATGATGACAAAAAGCATTTCTGTGGAGAAGCAGCTTTCTCAGTATCAGCAGGAGTTGGAGAAGCTGGATAACAAAATGACAGAAGAAACAGAGCGGACAAAAGAAATTGATGATTTGAAAGAATATATGGAAACAGATGAATATGCAGAGGAAGTAGCAAGAGATAAGCTGGGACTTGTAAAAGACAATGAGATTGTCTTTAAGGAACAAGAATAAACTGCAAATTTTGTCTGAAAGTTTTTTGTTTTTAGGTACAGTTTTTGACAAAGTTTAAAGAAAAAAGCATCTATAATACTCTTTTGATAGCGGTTGCTTATTCAGGGAGGGAAGAAGATGCAGGAATGGATGATTGCCATGCTCGTAATCAGCGTACTGCTTATATTACGTGACATGGCAAAAACTATTTTTTCAGAGATGAAAAAAAGTGCGGCAACTTTGGCTTATGAACAGCACCCACAAAAAGAAAAAATGCAGCGCTATGCAGAATCCTTTCAGAAACTGGCAAACAGTTTTTATGGCATGCCTTATAGGAAGGATTATCTTTCCAGCACAGAGATTGATGAGATGATACAGGAAGTACAGGAAGGGCTGTGCAAAAGATGTCATTTTAATCAGGTGTGTTGGAAACAGAATTCCGTTCAGTCCTATCAGAGAATTTACAGCCTTCTGCGCATCATGGAAGAAGATGATGAGGAAAAATTCAGAAAGGCAAAAGCTGATTTGACAGGGGTTTGCATAAGTCAGGGAAAGCTGGTGCAGGAATTACAAAAGATGATGGACAGAGAACGACAGAATTTGATATGGAATAATAAACTTCTGGAAAATCGAGTAGCAGTAGCAGAGCAGCTAGGGGAGATGGCGGAGCTTATGAAAGTGCTGTCACGGGATTTATTTGACATGGTAGAGGTGGATCTTCAGTTCCGTGAAGAATTTGCCAGACGGCTGAAAAAACGTCATATACAGGTTCGGAATGTATGGTTTTTAGAACAGCCGGATGGAAAGCTTCGGTATTATGCAGAGCTTCGGACAAAGGGGGGAGGTTGTGTGCCGGCAGGGGAAGCAGCAGCAGTTCTTTCAAAAATGTGTCAAACTCGTATGACACCAAAGGAAACCGGAAAAACATTAATCAACAGAGAATTTTCTGTTTTGGGGTTTGCAGAAGAAGTGAATTTTAAAATGCTTTACGGAGCGGTGAAAATAACGAAGGATAAGGAAACTATTTCAGGAGATAATTATACCTGCACTACAGAAGAAAATGGACAATTTTTCATGTGCCTTTCAGATGGCATGGGGTCCGGACTTGAGGCATGTCAGGAAAGTGAGGGCATTGTAGATACTTTAGAACAGCTTGTTGACGCTGGATTTTCAGGGGAAACAGCAGCCAGAATGGTCAATTCTGTATTGAATTTAAAGACGAAAAACGGACGATTTTCTACAGTGGATATTTCTATGGTAGATTTGTATTCGGGAATGTGCCATTTTTTAAAAGCCGGAGCAGCCACTACATTTATTAAAAGAGACCATTGGGTTGAGGCAATTTCATCTACCAGTCTTGCCTTGGGATTGGTACAGCAGGCAGATTTTGAGTCTTCTACCAAAAAGCTTTATGAAGGGGATTTTTTGATTATGGTCACAGACGGAGTGCTGGACGCATTGCCGGAGGGACAAGCGGAAGAAATTATGAAAGAGATTATTTTACAGACCAATGCCAGTGCAGCACAGGAGTTGGGACGAGGGATTTTAGAAAGAGTACTTACATATAGCGGCTACTGTGCAACGGACGATATGACTGTGTTAGCAGCGGGATTATGGAGGAATTAAAGACAGCCATGAGAACAGAAGAAAAAGTGTTTTCCTATATAGAAAAATATCAGATGATACCAGAAAAAAGCCATGTAATTGTGGGGATTTCAGGAGGAGCAGACTCTGTATGTCTCCTAAAACTTTTAAAAGAATATAAAAAATTGCAGGAATTTCAGCTTTGTGCAGTACATGTTAATCATCACATTAGAGGGGAAGAAGCAATACGTGATGAAGAATTTTCCAAAGAAGTATGTCAGAGGTTGGAAGTTCCTTTTTCTGTATTTCATTATCATGTACCTGAAATTGCCAGAGAGAGGAAAATTTCTTTAGAAGAGGCAGGCAGGGAGCTTCGAAGAGAAGCATTTAAAAAAGCTATAGAAGATATTGAAAGCTCAGGGAAAAAAATCATTGCCTTGGCTCATCATGAAAATGATAATGCAGAAACTATACTGCATAATCTTTTGAGAGGAAGTGGAGCAGCGGGACTTGGGGGGATACGACCTGTGTCAGGGGAGAACGGAGAATATATCCGCCCTTTGCTGTTTTTGAAACGGGCAGAGATTGAGGAGTATTTAAGAATACAGGGGATTTCATGGATAACAGACAGCACAAATGAGGAAACGGAGTATACGAGAAATAAAATTCGCCATCAGATTATTCCGGTAATGGAGGAAATTAATCCTCGGGCTGTTACCTGCATCGGCAGAGCAGCAGAGAATATGTGGAAGATAGAAGAATATCTTCAGGAACAAACGGATATACTTTATGGAAAGTATGTAAAAAAGATAGGAGATATGTTCTGTATTAAAAAGGAATGCTTTTTAGAAAAGGAAATTATGCAGTCATATTTGATTATGCGTGTTTTAGAAGAGGCATCAAAAGGTAAAA
>CAJKQE010000028.1 GCA_905201915.1 uncultured Lachnospiraceae bacterium | reverse complement strand
TTGCAGGACAGAGAAAAGGCTTGGCATTTCCTATGAAAAATGGAGATAAAGTAGTAGTAAACGGAAGTGTCAGTGTATATGAAAGAGATGGAAAATATCAGCTCTATGCCAAAGAGATTACTTTAGAAGGAGCCGGTATTTTATATGAGCGTTTTCTGGCATTAAAAGCAGAGTTGGAAGAAATGGGAATGTTTGCAGGAGAATATAAACAACCCATTCCGGTTTATGCTAGAACCGTAGGGATTGTGACAGCGCCTACCGGTGCTGCCATACAGGATATTCGAAATGTAGCAGGAAGAAGAAATCCTTACACGCAGCTTATTTTGTACCCGGCGCTGGTACAGGGAGAAGGTGCCAAGGAAAGTATTATCGAAGGCATTGAGAAGCTGGATGATTATGGTGTGGATGTGATGATTGTAGGCCGTGGCGGAGGTTCCATGGAAGATTTGTGGGCATTTAACGAAGAAGCTGTGGCAAGAGCAATTTTTAATTGTAAAACGCCCATAATTTCTGCAGTGGGACATGAAACAGATACTACCATTGCCGATTTTGTGGCAGATTTGCGAGCTCCAACACCTTCGGCAGCAGCAGAGCTGGCTGTGGCGGATATCCGAAGTGTTTTTCAGTCTCTTGAAAACTATCGCCAGAAGTTTTCAAGAAATATGGAAAATAAAATCCAATTTTTACAGCAGCAGATAAAACATTATGAAAAGCGTTTGATGTATGGAAATCCTGAGTTTCAGATAAGGGAAAAGCGTACACGTCTGCTGGATTTAGAGAACAGAATACAAAGCGCAATGGAGGTGCAGATTTTTTATGCCAGACAGAATTTGAGCATTTATATTGAGCGAATGAAAGGGCTGTCACCTCTTGAAAAATTAAATCAGGGATTTTCTTATGTGGAAAATCAGAAAGGCTCTGCCATTACCAGTATTTCTCAGGTAAAAGCAGGAGAAGAACTAAGTATTCAGGTGACAGACGGAACAATTAGAACAAAAGTAACTGATGTGAAAAAAGAAAAGAGAGGAGCATAGAGATTGACTGAAAAACAGACAGAAGAAATAACCATTGAGGATGGCTTACAAGAACTGGATAAGATTGTAGAAAGGCTGGAAAGCAGAGATATTTCTTTGGAAGACTCCTTTGCTATGTATCAAAAAGGAATGGAAGTATTAAAACAGTGTAGCCGGAAAATTGATATGGTTGAGAAAAAAATGCTCCAGATGAATAAAGATGGTGATTTAAGTGAATTTTAAAACAGAACTTCAGGAAAGAACAAACTTTGCAGAGACTGTTATTGAGAAATTTCTTCCTGCAGAGCAAGGCTTTTCAGAACGAATGGCAAAGGCTGTGAATTACAGTATGAGAGCCGGAGGGAAGCGTTTAAGACCTGTATTTATGAGAGAAACTTATCATATTTTGGGAGGAGAAGGGGAAATCATTGAGCCTTTTATGGCTGCATTAGAGATGATTCATACCCATTCTTTAATTCATGATGATTTACCTGCTCTGGATAATGATGAATATAGGCGTGGAAAACAAACTACTCATATTGTTTTTGGAGAGGCAGCGGCAATTTTGGCAGGTGATGCCTTGTTAAATTATGCCTACGAAACAGCGTTTTGTGCCTTTGATATGGCAAAAGATGAGAAAGAGTTTCACCGTGTGGCAAAGGCGTTAAAAGTTTTGGCACAGAAAACAGGGATAAAAGGAATGCTGGGCGGTCAGGGGGTTGATGTAGAAAATGATGGAAAACCTCTGGAAAAACAGCTTCTGGATTATATATATGAAAATAAAACTTCAGCTTTAATTGAGGCAGCTCTTATGATCGGAGGTATTCTTGCAGGATATTCAGATATTGAAAAGCTGGAGAAAATAGGCAGTAAAATCGGTATAGCTTTTCAGATACAGGATGATATTTTAGATGTTATCAGCAGTGAAGAAGAACTTGGTAAGCCGATTGGAAGTGATGAAAAAAATAATAAGACCACGTATGTGACCTTAGAGGGGATCGAAAAAGCGGGGAATGAGGTGCAGAAGCTTACAGATGAAGCAGTTGAGCTCCTTCGTGAGTTTGCAGGAGAAAAGAATTTTCTGGAAGAACTGTTTCAGTCTCTATGTGCCCGCAGAAAATAGAGGTGCATTACGAATGATTTTAGAAAATATAAAGAAAGAAAACGACATTAAAAAAGTGCTGTTAGAAGATATGGAACAGCTTGCACAGGAAATTCGTGAATTTCTTTTAGAGCATGTAAGTAAAACGGGAGGACATCTGGCTTCGAATTTAGGTGTGGTAGAGCTTACCATGGCTTTGCACTATGTGTTTCGTCTGCCAGAAGATAAGCTTATTTGGGACGTGGGACATCAATCCTATACGCATAAGATTTTAACCGGGAGAAAAGAAGGTTTTGAAGGACTTCGCACGTTAGGGGGTATGAGTGGTTTCCCGAAGAGATGTGAGAGTCCTTGTGACGCTTTTGATACAGGACATAGCTCAACTTCCATATCAGCCGGTGTAGGATATGTGCGTGCAAGAGACTTAAAACAGGAGAATTACCATGTGGTATCCATTATCGGAGATGGTGCTCTTACAGGCGGAATGGCTTATGAAGCTTTGAATAACGCTTCTGTGTTAAAGAAGAATTTTATCATTGTATTAAATGATAATGAAATGTCTATTTCTGAGAATGTGGGAGGGATATCCAGCTATTTAAGCAATGTTCGTACTGCAGAAGGATATCAGGAATTTAAGACAGGTGTGAAAAATGGTTTGAGTAAGATACCTGGAATTGGTCCTGCAACGATTAAACGACTGCATAAAACAAAGGACAGCATTAAGCGACTGGTAATTCCGGGCATGTTTTTTGAAGACATGGGAATTACTTATTTAGGCCCTGTAAATGGGCATGACTGTTCAAAGCTTATTCAGATTTTTCAGGAAGCAGCAAAAATTTCAGGCCCTGTTCTGGTACATGTAAAAACAGAAAAGGGAAAAGGATATGAGCCTGCTATGCGTCATCCGGCACGTTTTCACGGAACAGCAGCATTTGATCTGGAAAATGGTCTTCCATTAAGCAGCGGTGGAAAGGCGAACTATACAGATATTTTTTCTACAGTTATGCGAAAATTTGGTGACAGAGATAAACGTGTAGTGGCAATTACAGCAGCAATGCCGGATGGAACAGGATTAAAGCGTTTCCGAAATATGTTTCCGGAAAGATTTTTTGATGTAGGAATTGCAGAAGAACATGCAGTAACTTTTGCAGCAGGTCTTGCTTTAGGCGGTATGATACCGGTAGTGGCTATTTATTCCTCTTTTTTACAGAGAGCAGTAGACCAGATGATTGAGGATGTATGCCTGCAAAATCTTCATGTGATTTTTGCAGTAGACAGAGCAGGTCTGGTAGGAAGTGATGGCGAAACTCATCAGGGATGCTTTGATTTAACATATTTATCTATGATACCAAATATGACAGTGATGGCTCCGAAAAATAAATGGGAGCTTTCCGATATGATGAAATTTGCAGTAAATTATGATGGTCCTATTGCAATTCGTTATCCAAGAGGAGAAGCTTATGATGGGCTTGAAGAATACAGAGCACCTGTTTTAAAAGGGCGCAGTGAAATGATTTACGAGGGAAATTCTATTGCTTTACTTCCAATCGGAAGTATGGTAAAGACAGGCTGTCAGGTTTATGAAATGCTGAAAGCAGAAGGAGAAACTCCGACTCTTGTAAATGCCAGATTTGTAAAGCCTCTGGATGAAAAAATGCTGGACAGACTGGCAAAGGAACATTCCCTGCTTGTAACCATGGAAGAAAATATACAAAAAGGTGGTTTTGGAAGTGCAGTGCTTGATTATATGCACAGATATCATCCACAAGTTCGAGTGTTGAACATTGCACTTCCGGATCGATTTATCGAACATGGAAATCCTGAAAAATTAAAGGAAAAAGCAGGAATTGATGCAGTTTCAGTTTATAAAAAAATCAAGGAGGCAAAATAAATGAAGGAACGTCTTGATGTCCTGCTTGTAAAAAGAGGATTGGCAGTTTCCAGAGAAAAAGCAAAAGCTGTCATTATGGCAGGAAACGTATATGTAGATAATCAGAAAGAAGATAAGGCAGGAACGATGTTTCAGGAAACCGTGAACATTGAGGTTCGCGGCAATACCTTAAAATATGTAAGTCGTGGTGGCTTAAAGCTTGAAAAGGCAATGAGTCATTTTGACGTTGTTTTAGAGAATAAAATTTGTATGGATGTAGGTTCTTCCACAGGAGGATTTACAGATTGTATGCTGCAAAATGGCGCAGTGAAAGTTTATGCCATTGATGTAGGACATGGACAGCTGGATTGGAAGCTGCGAAATGACCCGCGTGTTGTATGTATGGAAAAAACAAATATTCGTTATGTGGTACCGGAAGATTTACAGGAAGCAGCAGATTTTTCTTCTATTGATGTATCTTTTATTTCCCTTACCAAAGTCTTATTGCCGGTATACCATCTGTTAAGAGAAGATGGAGAGGTGGTTTGTCTGATTAAACCACAGTTTGAGGCAGGCAGAGAAAAAGTAGGGAAAAAAGGTGTAGTAAGAGAACCTGAAGTACATGAGGAAGTTATTGAAAAAGTAGTGGAATATGCCCAAAGTATTGGTTATGCCACATTACATTTAGAGTATTCTCCTATTAAAGGGCCGGAAGGTAATATTGAATACCTTCTTCATTTGAAAAAGAAAGTAGATGGTTTTCCTGAGGATACTTTGTTGGATGTAAAGGAAACTGTAGCAAATGCTCATAAAGAACTGGATAAATAGATATGGATAAATTTTATATTATTGCAAACAGTGAGAAAGATGAAGGACTGCAAGTATCTGAAAAGGTTGCAAAATATCTGGAAAGTAAGGGAAAGAGCTGTGCTGTACGACCGGCAAGCTTTGGAAACCGAGATCCATTTACTCATTATACAGATATTCGTGCCATTCCGGATGACGTGGAATGTGTGATTGTGCTGGGAGGTGACGGTACTTTACTGCAGGCTGCCAGAGATGTGGTAAGCCGTCAAATTCCCCTTTTAGGAATAAATCTGGGAACATTGGGCTATCTTGCAGAAATTGACAGAGACTCTATTGAGCCTGCTCTTAATCATTTAATTGCAGATGCCTATACCATTGAGCGTCGGATGATGTTAAGTGGAAAGGTATATCATCGGGGAAAAATGGTGGCAGAGGATGTGGCTTTAAATGATATTGTGATAGGCAGAGAAGGTCCCTTGCGTGTCATTCGCTTTAATAACTATGTGAATGGAGAATTTTTAAATTCTTATACAGCAGATGGCATTATTATTTCTACAGCAACAGGTTCTACAGGCTACAGCCTTTCAGCCGGCGGGCCTATTGTGTCACCGGAAACGAATATTATGATTATGACACCGGTTGCTCCTCATACCTTGAATACCAGAAGTATTATTTTCCCTGCGGAAGATGAGATTACAGTAGAAGTGACTGAGGGTGCGCAGAAAAACGGGGAAGGTAAGGCAGTAGCATCCTTTGACGGAGATACCAACATTTCTATGAATGTAGGTGACAGAATTGTGATAAAACGTTCTGTAAGTGATACAAAGATTATAAAAATCAGTAATATCAGT
This sequence comes from uncultured Lachnospiraceae bacterium, assembly GCA_905201915.1. Classification (GTDB taxonomy): domain Bacteria; phylum Bacillota; class Clostridia; order Lachnospirales; family Lachnospiraceae; genus Blautia. The sequence goes on along the minus strand of CAJKQE010000028.1, from coordinate 18,868 downwards.
TTTTTAGAGGTGCTTCGCACAAAGATGAAAAATTAGGAGGTGATAAGTATGAAAATCGCCAGACAGTCAAAAATTGTAGAGCTGATTAATGAATATGATATAGAGACACAGGAAGAACTTGCAGCCAGATTAAATGAGGCAGGTTTTAAAGTTACACAGGCAACTGTTTCCAGAGATATCAGGGAAATGAAATTGATGAAAATGGCAAAGAAGGATGGAGGCTCAAAATATGGATTGGTGTCTTCCCCAAACACAGCAGACAGTGAAAAGTACATACGCGTGCTAAGAGATGCTTATTTGTCAATGGATATTGCCCAGAATATTCTGGTTATTAAAACTACAGCAGGAATGGCAAATGCAGCAGCAGCGGCTTTAGACCATATCAACTTTCAGGAAATCGTAGGAAGTCTTGCAGGAGATGATACTATAGCCTGTTTTTGTAAAAATGAAGGACAAGCAATGGCGTTGATGAATAAAATTAAAAAGGTCATTCATGTATATGAATAGAAAAATGGAGTATTCTGAGAATGTTAGTACATTTACATGTAAAAAATCTTGCGTTGATTGAAGAAGCAGAGGTGGATTTTGAAGAAGGACTGAATATTTTAACCGGTGAAACAGGAGCCGGAAAGTCTATTTTGATTGGTTCTGTAAATCTTGCCTTAGGTCAGAAAATGTCAAGAGAAATGATACGTGAGGGGGCAGACCATGCTTATGTGGAGCTGGTATTTCAGGTGAACCCCGATACAGAAGAAAAATTAAAAAAGCTGGAAGTATTTCCTGAGGAAGGACAGGTGATTATCTCCCGCCGTTTCACTGAGAATAGAAGCATCAGTAAGATAAATGGAGAGACAACAACCATTTCCGGAATACGGAAAATTTCAGAGCTTTTGTTAGATATTCATGGGCAGCACGAACACCAGTCTCTTTTGTATGCAGACAAACAGATGGAAATTTTGGATGCTTACGGACAGACAGAGATTGAAAAAGAAAAACAAAAAGTAAAAGAACTCTATAAAGAATACCGCGGGATAAAACAAGAATTAGAGTCTTATCAATTAGACGAAGAACAAAGAAGACGGGAAATTAACTTTTTAGAATATGAAATACAGGAAATAGAAGATGCTCAGTTAAAAGATGGAGAAGATGAGGAATTATCTGCATCTTATCGAAAACTTTTAAATGGTAAAAAAATCACAGAAAACTTAGGTGAAGTCTATCAGCTTACAGGATATGAGGAAGGCAGTGCAGGACAGATAAGCAGAGCTTTACAAAAGCTGTCACAAATTGTTTCCTTTGATGAAAATCTGGAGGGACTTTTATCTACTCTCACAGATGTAGATAGTCTTTTAAATGATTTTAACAGAGAAACAGCTTCTTATATGACAGAATTTACCTTTTCAGAGGAAGAATTTTTTGAAATTGAAAAAAGACTGGATCTTATTAATGGGTTAAAGGCAAAATACGGACATACTATATCAGAGATTTTAGACTATCAGACAGAGCAGGAAGAAAAACTGGAAAAACTTTTGAATTTTGAAGAAAGAAAAGAAAAATTGGAAAAACAGTGGAGGGAAAAGGAAGAAGAACTTTCAAAAGCTTCGGCTGTTTTGACAAAGGTGCGGAAAAAATGGGCAAAACAACTACAGGAACAGATTATTTTAGGATTGCAGGATTTGAATTTTCTCAATGTTTCTTTTGAAATTTCTTTTGAAGAGAGAGAGCATTTCACAGCATTGGGGAAAGATCAAATTCATTTCTTGATTTCCACTAATCCGGGAGAACCGGTAAAGGAACTTTCAAAAGTAGTATCAGGCGGTGAGCTTTCCAGAATTATGTTGGCAATTAAAACGTTGCTGGCAGATAAAGATTGTACAGAAACTTTGATTTTCGATGAAATTGATACAGGAATCAGCGGCAGAACAGCTCAGAAGGTTGCAGAGAAAATGGCGTTAATCGGAGAAAAACATCAAGTGCTTTGTATTACACATTTGCCTCAGATAGCGTCTCAGGCGAGCAGTCACTATGTTATTGAAAAACAGGTAAAAAATAGTGAAACTGTTACAGAAATTTTCAGACTTAATGAGGAACAGTCAGTGGAAGAACTTGCCAGAATGTTAGGTGGCGCAGAAATAACAAATGCTGTGCTGCAGAATGCAAGAGAAATGAAAGATTTGGCACGACAACAAAAAAATACAAGAGTGAAATAAAGAAAATATCACATACTAAAAAGGTACACAGCAGTGTATCTTTTTTTTATGTAATAGGATCGTACTGCGGCGGACAGGTATTATGTTACAGAAGCAACCTGCCACAGGCGGAAAATTTATCTTAAATATAACGGTAAAATTTGAAAAAAATAGGAAAGGATTTGATTTTTTGCAGAAAAAACGTAATTATCGCCTCCTCATTTTCGGATTATTGCTAGCGGATATGTGCTTTATGACAGCTTTTGGAATTGACTATCTAAAAAAGGTAATTCCAGACACCATTTATATCCGTCAGGGACAGGAAAGAGGAGTTTCCCAGATGTTGGATTATCCTTTTGTAACGTATTCAAAAAGCATTGACGTGTCAAAAAACGGCAGTTACCAAATACCTTGCTATTTTCTGGATATGGTTTATTTAAAGGATGTGCAGGTAGAAACAGCAGAGGAAAAGTGGGTAGCTGTATGTGGTGTGCCTGTAGGTTTATATATGGAAACTCATGGGGTACTGGTGGTTGATACAGGAGAAATTACAGGTAAGGACGGCGTACAGGCAGAACCGGCAGCGCACATTGCAAAGTCGGGAGATTATATTTTGGAAGTCAATGGAAACCCTGTCTTAGGAAAAAGAGATTTGATTAAAAATATTGAAGCAAGCCATGGAGAAACCATGGAACTTCTTGTAAACCGAAATGGTGAGAAAATACTTCTTTCCATATCACCGGTGTTGGATCAAAATGAAAAATATAAATTAGGACTTTGGGTTCGGGATAATACACAGGGGATTGGAACTATGACGTATATTGATGAAAAGGGAAACTTTGGTGCTCTGGGACATGGGATTAGCGATACGGATACAGGAGAACTTTTGGATATTTCAGAAGGGGAACTGTATGAATCACAAATTGTTTCCATTAAAAAGGGAGCAAAAGGTATGCCGGGAGAGTTGTCTGGTTATATCGAATATGAGCAGGAGAAAAAAATCGGAATCATAGAAAAAAATACAGAGTTGGGAATTTTTGGAGAAGTATTTGATGTAGAACGTTTGCCGTATCAAAAAGTCATGGTGGGATATCAACAAGAAGTAAAGGAAGGAAAAGCAAAACTTTTGACAAATCTAAACGAAGAGGTGAACGCCTATGATATAGAAATAACGGAAATTTATAGAAATAAATCCAAGACAAATAAAGCTTTTGAAATTCAGGTAACAGATCCGGAACTTTTAGAGAAAACAGGAGGAATTGTACAAGGGATGAGTGGAAGTCCAATTCTTCAGGATGGAAAGCTTATCGGAGCAGTTACTCATGTTTTTGTACAGGATTCATCGAAAGGTTACGGGATTTTTATTGAAAATATGCTATAAAAATCTAGTGAAAAATCATGAATATGTCGAAATTGAATGAAAATAATCGCAAAGAAAAACAAATTGTAGAAGGATTTGACTTGATTCTGCAAACAACAGAGAATATAATACTAAGAGTCTTCAGTTATTGACGATTGAAAAGGGCGCCCGTCAAATTCTGAAGAAGTTGTTGTAACAAAATTGATGGAGGAAGATTGATGGAGAAGTTAAATGTCGCTATTGCAGACGATAACGAGAAAATGTTGGACTTATTGGGGAATTTAATTAACGAGGATAAAGAGCTGGAATTAGTAGGACATGCAAATAATGGTGCGGAAATATACGATATTATAAAAGAAAAAGAACCGGATGTTGTACTTTTAGATATTATTATGCCAAAAGTGGACGGACTTACAGTTATGGAGAGAGTAGGAAAGGACAGTAATTTAAAAAAGCAACCAGCATTTATTGTCGTTTCTGCAGTGGGGCAGGAACAGATTACGGAAGATGCTTTTCAATTAGGGGCAAATTATTATATTTTAAAACCATTTGATAATAATATGTTGTTATCCAGAATTAAGCGTATGCGTAATCTCAGAGACGGAAGAAGAAGGGATATAAGAAAAGTAGATGCCTATGAAAATACAGGCAGCTATTATGAAAGAAACTTAGAAGCAGATGTAACGGATATTATTCATGAAATTGGAGTACCGGCACATATTAAGGGATACCAGTATTTAAGAGATGCTATTATTTTGTCAGTCAACGATATGGAAATGCTGAATTCTATTACAAAAATACTTTATCCTACCATTGCCAAGAAACATCAGACTACACCAAGCAGGGTAGAACGTGCAATTCGTCATGCCATAGAGGTAGCTTGGAGCAGAGGGAAAATGGATACTATCGATGAATTATTTGGTTATACAGTCAGTACAGGGAAGGGCAAACCGACAAATTCAGAGTTTATTGCCCTTATTGCTGATAAAATACGTTTAGAATACAAAAAATAAAGAGTTTACTACAATAAAACGGCTTTTCTTTACACGAAAAAAGGAGTATAATGTTGTTAGATAAAACAAGATATGGAGAGGCATATCTTATCTAACAAGGAGGGTGTTTTAGTGAAGAAAATTTTGTTTGTTGCATCCGAGGCGGTGCCATTCATAAAAACAGGAGGTCTGGCTGATGTAGTAGGTGCGCTGCCCAAGTGTTTTGATAAAAAAGAGTATGATGTGCGGGTGATCATTCCAAAATATTTATGTATGAAAGAAGAATATAAAAATCAGCTGCAATATGTAACTCATTTTTATATGGACATTGGATACAGAAGAGAATATGTGGGTATCATGCAGATGGAGTATGAGGGAATTCAGTTCTATTTTATTGATAATGAATATTATTTTTCAGGATATCAGCCTTATGGTGAAATTCGTTTTGACATTGAAAAATTTGCTTTCTTTTCAAAGGCTGCGTTGTCTATACTTCCAGTAATCGGATTTCGTCCTGACCTTATTCACTGTCATGACTGGCAGACAGGTTTAGTGCCTGTATATTTGAATGACACTTTTCAGCAAGGGGAATTTTACAGAGGCATTAAAACTGTTATGACAATACATAATCTGAAATTCCAGGGAACTTGGGATATTAAGACTGTAAGACAGATTACAGGACTGCCGGCACATTTCTTTACACCGGACAAGATGGAAGCTTTTAAAGATGCTAACTTATTAAAGGGTGGTCTTGTGTACGCAGATGCCGTTACAACAGTAAGTAATACTTATGCTGAGGAAATTAAAACAGAGTTCTATGGAGAGCATTTGGAAGGACTGCTGCAGGCGCGTTCCAATGATTTAAGAGGTATTGTAAACGGAATTGATTATGACGAATACGATCCACAGACAGATAAGTTTATCGCAAAGAATTATAATGCAAAGAATTTCAGAAAAGAAAAAGTGAAAAACAAACTTGCATTACAAAGAGAACTTGGTCTGAAGGAAGATCCAAAAGCGATGATGATTGGTGTCGTTTCACGACTGACAGACCAGAAGGGCTTTGATTTAGTAAACTATGTTATGGACGAGTTATGTCAGGATAGCATTCAGTTAGTTGTATTGGGTACAGGTGAGGAAAGATATGAAAATATGTTCCGTCATTTTGCATGGAAATATCAGGGCAAAGTATCTGCTAATATTTTCTATGACAATGGACTGTCCCATAGAATTTATGCAGCAAGTGATGCGTTCTTGATGCCATCTTTATTTGAACCATGTGGTTTAAGCCAGCTTATGAGCCTTCGTTATGGTACATTACCGATTGTACGTGAAACAGGTGGATTAAAGGATACTGTAGAACCATACAACGAGTTTGAAAACACAGGTACAGGCTTTAGCTTTAAAAACTATAATGCTCATGAAATGCTGGGAATTGTCCGTTATGCAGAGCATATTTATTATGATAAAAAACGAGAATGGAACAAACTGGTAGACAGAGCCATGGCAAGAGATTTCTCATGGGCAAACTCTGCAAAACAGTACGAAGAAATGTATGATTGGCTGATTAACAAATAAATCAGGGAAAAGTATCCTGTCATAGAAATCAAAAATCCTGACATACTAAGAAGGTAGAACAAGAAAACAGGAGGAAATGATTATGACAGAGATTTCAGTACTTGATTTACAGAATTTGCGCCATTTAATTGGTGGATTTGAAACTACTCACTGTAAAATGCAGGATTATGCACAGGAATCACAGGATCCGCAGATTAAGCAGTTTTTTCAAAAATCTGCGCAGTCTGCAATGGAAAGTAAGCAGCAGTTAATGCAGTTTTTACAGTAGGAGGGGTAGAAATGACAGAAAAGACAATGGTAGCAGATACACTTGCAGGAATTAATGGAGAATTGGTACGTTACGGAGAAATGATCACACAGACAGAAAATCAGCAGTTAAAACAAACTTTAAAGCAGATGAGAAATCAGTGTGAAATGTCACAGGAAGAAATCTATCAGATTGCCAGAGCAAAAAGCTATTATGTTCCGGCAGCTTGTGCAAAACCAGAAGAAGTTGCTCATGTACGTTCTGTTCTCACACAGCCGACTATGAGATAATAAGAGAGAAGGAGATGTTGCTTTTGCGACATCTCTTTTTTCGCTAAATATGGAAAATGTGAGAATTCAACTTGACAGAAAAGAGGAAAACGTGCATACTGAAAAAGCAGTACATATCTTTCTGTCAGATTAAGACAGCATCAAATTTTTCATGGTTGCAGTATTCTCTGCATTTTTCAAAAGAAACAAAAACAGGATGGGAAGTGGTTCCTGAAGCATAAGAAAAACAGTTGACAAGAAGAAAAAAGTATACTATTATGAGACATAGAAACGAACATAAGTTCGTGCTTGCGAAAGTGTGATTAAAAGGAGAAGAAATATGGCACAGATGGTGAAAGAAGATAAATTAAAAGCATTAGATGGTGCTTTGGCACAGATTGAAAAGCAGTTTGGAAAAGGTTCTATTATGAAATTAGGAGATTCCACTGCAAATATGAATGTAGAAACTGTACCGACAGGTGCGTTGAGTTTAGATATTGCATTAGGATTGGGTGGTGTTCCAAAGGGAAGAATTATTGAGGTCTATGGTCCGGAATCCAGTGGTAAGACTACGGTTGCTTTGCACATGGTAGCAGAAGTACAGAAAAGAGGCGGAATTGCAGGATTTATTGATGCAGAGCATGCTTTAGATCCGGCCTATGCAAAGAACATAGGTGTTGATATTGACAATCTTTATATTTCTCAGCCGGATAATGGGGAACAGGCATTAGAGATTACAGAAACTATGGTGCGTTCCGGTGCTGTGGATATTATCATCGTAGACTCTGTTGCAGCGTTAGTTCCAAAGGCTGAGATAGAAGGCGATATGGGTGACTCTCATGTAGGTCTTCAGGCTCGTCTGATGTCTCAGGCATTGAGAAAATTGACTGCACATATCAGTAAGTCTAATTGTATTGTGATTTTCATTAATCAGTTGCGTGAAAAAGTGGGTGTCATGTTCGGAAATCCGGAAGTCACTACAGGCGGACGAGCATTAAAATTCTATTCTTCTATTCGTATGGATGTACGAAGAATTGAAACTTTAAAACAGGGTGGAGAAATGGTTGGAAACAGAACTCGAATTAAAGTGGTTAAGAATAAAATTGCACCTCCGTTTAAAGAAGCAGAATTTGATATTATGTTTGGAGAAGGAATTTCCAAAGAGGGAGATATTCTGGATTTAGCAGCAAATATTGGTATTGTAAATAAGAGTGGTGCATGGTATGCCTATAATGATGGGAAAATCGGACAGGGACGAGAAAATGCAAAGAAATATCTGAAAGAAAATCCGGACATTGCAGAAGAGATTGAGCAGAAAGTAAGAGTACATTATGGACTTTTGCCTGATGAGAATGGAGCAGAACAGTCAGCATCTGTTGGTGAAAGTACCGAAAACAAAGAAACAGAAGAAATTTAAGAGGAAAAATGGATGATTGTTACGGATATTAAGCCTGTGACAAAACAAAAATTCCAGATTGAAATAGACGGACAGCCCGCCTTTGTGTTATATAAAGGCGAGCTGTTTCGTTACCATCTGGAACAGGACAGGGAAATTGAAGAATGTATTTATACCGAGATCGTAGATGAAATTCTGACAAAAAGGGCAAAGTTAAGAGCTATGCATTTGCTACAGAAAATGGATAGAACGAAATGGGAGCTGGAAAGAAAGCTGCAGGAAAGTGGATACCCTCAGGTTGTTGTAAAAAGGGCATTGGAGTATGTAGAGTCTTTTCATTACATAGATGATAAACGATATGCCGCAATATATATCCAAAGCCAAAAGACAAAAAAAGGAAAAGCCAGAATAAAAATGGAATTGATGCGAAAAGGAATTTCTGCAGAATTAATCGCAGAAGTTTTTTCAGAGACAGAGAATGAAATAGATACCAGAGAGGCAATTCGTAGTTTGATTGAAAAGAAATGTTCTTATTCAGAGGAAATGGACGAAAAAGAAAAGAGAAGGTTGTATGGGTTTTTGTTGAGAAGAGGCTTTTCTTCTTCTGATATTTTATCGGTTTTTCGTGAGATTTCGGAGTAAAAGGATTTTGTATAGATTATACAGATTAAGTGCGGATAGTTTCTGCTTTTATGTTGACTTTTTAAAGAATTCAGTATAAAATTATACTGTTGTATTCGTACAATGAAAACTAAATAAGGAGGTGCTCCTGCGGCAATGTATTATGTATTAGTTGCAATTATTGCTGTGATTCTTACTGCGCTGGTTGCAGTTCCCGTTACTGCAAGTATTTCTGTTAAGAAAAAAGCAGAAAAAGATGCAGAAACCATTGGAACAGCAGAAGTCAAAGCGAGAAGCATTATAGATGAAGCATTAAAGACTGCTGAAACGAAAAAGCGAGAAGCTCTCTTAGAAGCAAAAGAAGAAAATCTCCGTACCAAGAACGAATTGGAAAAAGAGACAAAAGAGAGAAGAAGCGAACTTCAGAAGTACGAAAAACGTGTTTTATCAAAAGAAGAAGCTCTTGATAAAAAAGCTGATGCTTTGGAAAAAAGAGAAGCTGAATACACAGCAAAGGAAGCAGAATTAAAGAAAAAGGAAAAGAAAGTTGACGAATTACAAGGACAGCGAGTGCAGGAACTGGAGCGAATTTCAGGTCTGACCTCCGAACAAGCAAAAGATTATCTGTTGAAAACTGTTGAAGATGAAGTGAAAATTGACACAGCTAAGCTTTATAAAGAATTAGAGAGCAAGGCAAAAGAAGAAGCTGATAAAAAGGCAAAGGAATATGTGGTAACAGCTATTCAGAAATGTGCAGCAGATCATGTTGCAGAAGCTACAATCTCTGTAGTACAGTTGCCAAGTGATGAAATGAAGGGTAGAATTATTGGTCGAGAAGGACGTAATATTCGTACTCTGGAAACACTGACTGGTGTAGATTTAATTATTGATGATACTCCGGAAGCGGTGGTATTATCCGGCTTTGATCCTATTCGCAGGGAAATTGCAAGGATTGCGTTGGAGAAGCTGATTGTAGACGGACGTATTCATCCGGCAAGAATTGAAGAAATGGTTGAAAAGGCTCAAAAAGAAGTTGAAACAATGATGCGGGAAGAAGGAGAAGCCGCAGCATTGGAGGTAGGTGTTCATGGTATTCATCCGGAACTTATCCGCCTTCTGGGCCGTATGAAATTCCGTTCAAGCTATGGACAGAATGCATTAAAACATTCTATCGAAGTAGCACAGCTTGCAGGATTACTTGCAGGTGAAGTGGGAACGGATATACGAATGGCGAAAAGAGCAGGTCTGCTCCATGATATTGGTAAATCTATTGACCATGAGGTAGAGGGTTCCCATATTCAGATTGGTGCAGATTTATGTAAAAAATATAAAGAATCACAAATCGTTATCAATGCAGTAGAATCACATCATGGTGATGTAGAATCTACTTCATTAGTTGCGTGTATTGTACAGGCTGCTGATGCGATTTCCGCAGCAAGACCAGGTGCAAGACGTGAAACATTAGAAACATATACCAACAGATTAAAACAGTTAGAAGATATTGCTAATTCCTTTAAAGGAGTAGATAAGTCTTTTGCTATTCAGGCAGGACGAGAAATTCGTGTTATGGTAGTTCCAGAGCATGTAACGGATGCAGATATGGTGCTTCTGGGAAGAGATATTTCAAAACAGATTGAAGCTGAGTTGGAATATCCGGGACAGATTAAAGTAAACATAATTCGTGAATCACGTGTAATTGATTACGCAAAATAGTATCGTTGACTAAAAAATGACAAAGACTCTTATTTTTAAAAATAAGGGTCTTTTTTTTCTGCATAAGACATAAACTATACAGGGTGAGAGTATGAAAAATAACATCAAACATCTTTTTTGTTGGTATTTAACAGGATTTGTTCTTGGAATTATAGGGGGGAATTTATTATTTCGGGAAACAGGATACCCTTCTGGGATTTTAGCTGTATATGGGGCAGCTGTGTCAAAAGAATTAATAAATGCGGAAACATTGTTTGGACAGCTGTTGTTTCAAAGAGGTGTTTATTTTTTGTTTATGATATTTATAGGTCTTACTTATATGGGCTTTTTTGCTGTTATACTTAGCCTTTTATGGTTTAGTTTTTTAGCGGGAAATCTTCTGACAATTTTTGTTTTAGAGTATGGATTGAAAGGGCTTCCGGTGGGGATTGCCTGTTTTCTACCTCAAATATTTTTTTATTTACCTGGATGGATAGTGCTGTTTTGGCTTGTTATGCGCATGAGCAGAAAATCATGGAAAAAAGGGAAAAGAGAAAGAGCAGATTATCAGGTTTATACTTTTTGGGGTTTAGTTGCAGGTATTTGTGTTTTATTGGGTATTTGGTTGGAAAGTTATGTTAATCCAAACATTTTAATTTGGATTTTTCAGCATTGGATATAAAAAATAGGGAGAAAATAAAGCTTTTTTGTAAAATAAGGTTTGATTTTTGGAGTGCATTTGATATATAATCGTACTATGCCTAAAAGAAGGGGAATGAAATATGAAGTGCGAAATACAGGAGTTTATTGAGCATTTACATAATACCAGAGGCACTTCCAGAAATACAGAAGTATCTTATGAGAGAGACTTAAAAAAGTTAGAGCAGTTTTTAAAACAGGAAGGAATTCTTGAATGGCATCAGGTGTCTGCCGTTTTGCTGAATTCTTATATCATGTATTTGGAAAGAAAAAATTTTGCGGCATCTTCTATATCCAGAAGTGTTGCATCCATAAGAGCTTTTTTTCAGTATTTATGTCAGAGAGAGTGCTGGAAAGAAAATCCTGCAGAAAGTTTAAAAGCACCAAAAATAGAGAAGAAGGTTCCGGGAATTTTAACTGTAGATGAGGTAGACTTGCTTTTAAGTCAGCCTAAGGAAAACACGGCAAAAGGTGTTCGTGACAGAGCAATGCTGGAGCTTTTGTATGCAACTGGTATTAGAGTAAGTGAATTAATTCATCTTACATTGAGAGATGTAAATTTAAAATTAGGATATCTTACATGCAATCAAAGTGAAAGAGAGAGGGTAATTCCTTTTGGAACAACTGCAAAAACAGCAGTGGAAGCTTATATGGCATGGGCAAGAGCAGAACTTTTAGGGGAAAATAACAGTGAATGGTTGTTTGTGAACTGTTCAGGAAAATCTATGAGCAGACAGGGCTTTTGGAAAATTTTGAAAGGTTATGCTGTGTCAGCAGGAATACAGCAAGACATCACTCCACATACACTCCGTCATTCTTTTGCCGCACATTTAGTGCAAAACGGTGCAGATTTAAAAAGTGTACAGGAGATGATGGGACATTCAGATATATCTATAACACAGATTTATATGAATATGAATGTAAATAAAATCAGAGATGTGTATATGAAAGCGCATCCTAGAAAATAAAAAGAGGACAATGTCCTCTTTTTATTTTTAGCAAAGTTCTGCAATGGTAAAGATGAGTTTTTCGGTATCTTCCCATCCAAGACATGGATCTGTAATAGACTTTCCATAAATATTGTCAGGAGCAATTTTCTGGCAACCTTCTACAAGATAGCTTTCAATCATAACACCTTTTACAAGATTTTGGATATCTTTAGATACAAGACGGCTGTGAAGTACTTCTTTTACAATACGGATTTGTTCCTTATATTTTTTTCCGGAGTTGGAATGATTTGCATCAATGACAACAGATGGATTTGCCAAATTTCGTTCATGATACATTTCTAAAAGACGTTGTAAATCTTCGTAATGGTAATTTGGAATGGTATTACCATGTTTACTGACTGCGCCTCGTAAAATTGTATGAGTCAGGGGATTTCCCTCAGTTTTTACTTCCCAGCCTCTGGAAATAAAATCATGTCCTCCCTGTGCAGCAACAACGGAATTCAACATAACAGAGAAGTCTCCACTTGTGGGATTTTTCATACCTGCCGGAATATCAAGACCGCTTACCATAAGACGATGTTCTTGATTTTCTACAGAACGAGCACCGATAGCAACATAGGAAAGCAGGTCAGATAAATAATGCCAGTTATCCGGGTAAAGCATTTCATCGGCAGAAGTAAGACCTGTTTCTGTAAGTGCACGAATGTGCATTTTTCGAATTGCCAGAATACCGGCTAATACATCAGGCTTTGCTTCAGGATCTGGCTGATGGAGCATACCTTTATAGCCTTCTCCTGTGGTTCTGGGTTTATTTGTATAAATTCTGGGAATTAAAACTAAACGATCAGAAACTTTTTCTTGTAATCTTGCCAGACGATTGGTGTATTCACACACAGAGTCTTCTCTGTCTGCAGAGCAGGGTCCGACAATAACAAGAAATTTGTTGGAATCTCCGGTAAAAATATCCTGTATTTCTTTATCTCTTTTTCTCTTTTGTGCTTTTAATTCTTCTGACATAGGGATTTGTTCTTTAATTTCGTCCGGAGTCGGAAGCTGTTTTATAAATTGGAAGCTCATAAAAAATCTCCTTTTATCTTCATTTTGGGCGTTTTTTACCCTTCTAGTTTTGTAAATTATAATACAAAAAAAACAGATTGTCGATACTTTTTTGATGTAAAGTTTAAAACTTTAAAGCGAGTGAATAAAGAGAAAGTCTCGTAAACAGTAAAGAGAGAATAGAGTTATAAAGAGTTCACTGATAATGAGTCCCCAGAGATACCCCATAATTCCATAGTGAGGAATGACAAAAAATACGAAGAGGAGGCGAATGCCAAGTCCCAGTGTGTTTAACCAAAACGTTTGATTTGCAGCACCCAACCCATTTAAAATACTGTTTAAAGTTCCGGATAAGTACAGGCAGGGACAGATAAAGGACAGTGTTTTAATAAAAGTTCCTGCAAATTCATTTTTAAAAAGCAAAAGTCCCAGTAGATTGCCTCCTGCGTAGAAAAAGGCAAAAGCTGCAAAACCTAAAAAAAGGCAATATTTTATGGATAAAAAAATACTTTTGCGAATAGTTTCGCGTTTGCCTAATGCCTGATTTTCTGCTACAGAAGGCAGGAGCACAGTAGATAATGCATTGGTAATGGCAGATGGAAAGAGAATAAGAGGAAGTGCCATTCCTGTTAAAACACCATAGATAGAAAGAGAAGAGGCATTATCCAGTCCAAAAAGCTGTAAATGTCCGGGAATAAGTACAGCTTCAATGCTATGAAGAATATTTACCAGAAGACGATTACAAGTTAGAGGAAAAGAGAGCGCTGCAATCGCTTTTAATTTCTTTAAAGGCGTTATCATGGAAGTCAACTGGTAATGTCCTTTGCAGAAATCCCATAAAATCATAAATCCAGTAAATAGCCAAGCAGCCAGTTCTCCGGCAAGAAGTCCGAAAACAGCCAATTTTGGTGTGATTGCAATTCCTTTTTCCAACCAGATTGAAAATAGCACAAAAGAAGCTGCTACACGAAAGCATTGTTCAATAAGTTGGGCGGCAGCGGGAATAGAAAGCTTTTTTCTGGCAAGATAATATCCATTGACACAGGAATGAAAAACTCCAAAAGGAACGGAAACAGCCAGAATTTTTAAAAGAGGGGTACATTGTTCCTCAAATAAAAGATGTACGGCAAACCAGTTTGCATGATGGTATAGAAAAAATCCGGTAATAATAGAAATTGTAGTGGCGAGGAAGGCGGATAACAGAAAGATATCACGAGCCCCCTGTTCATCTTTCAAAGCAGCTTTTGCGGCTGCAAGACGGGAGAGAGCTGTCTGTATACCGCCTACGGCGAGGGCGTAACACAGGGTATAAATAGGGAAAATAAGCTGGTAAATTCCCATACCCTGTGCACCAATTTTTTGAGAGAGGAATATCCTATAAATAAAGCCGATGATTTTTGTAAGAAAGCCGGATAGTGTCAAAAGAAGTGTACCTTTTAAAAGAAAGTTTCTGTTACTCATGGTGAAATCCTTATTTTCTCTTTTTTCATAATATATTCTTTAAAGAAGCTTGACAGAACAAAGGAAAGGTGTTATTCTACTTCAAGATTAGAAATCAGAGTAAAACAGTCGGAATTGAAAAGAGGCGATAAGATGAAGCTTTCCACAAAAGGAAGATATGGTCTAAGAGCATTAATCGATTTAGCATTATATAGTGATGAGGAAGCTGTTTCCATACAAAGTATTTCTAACAGACAAAATATTTCAGACAGCTATTTGGAGCAGCTTATGAGAAAGTTGAAGAAAAGTGGTCTGGTTGTCAGCGAAAGAGGCGCTCAGGGCGGTTATCGTCTGGCAAAACCGGCGGAAGAAATTTCCGTAGGAGATGTGTTGAGAGCTTTGGAAGGAAGCCTTGAGGCAGTGTCCTGTGGAGCAGGAAGTAATGAACATTGTCAGGGTGAAGATTTATGTGTTACCCGTTATGTCTGGCAGGAGATTAATAAAAGTATTCAGGAAACAGTAGACTCTATAAAAATCAGTCAGTTAGTAGAAGAAAGCCGTAAGGCTCGTGAAAAAGGACAAATTAAAGTGCAGAAATGTGATTAAATATAGGAGATGAGGAATATGAAAACAAGAATTTATTTGGACAATGCAGCAACTACGAAAACTTCTCAGAAAGTTGTGGATGCCATGCTTCCATACTTTACAGAAAACTATGGAAATGCTTCCAGTATTTATGAAGTGGGACAAAGAAGTAAAGAAGCCATTACTACTGCAAGAGAGGAAATTGCAAAAGTTTTAGGTGCAAAAACAGAGGAGATTTATTTTACAGCCGGAGGAAGTGAAGCAGATAACTGGGCTTTAAAAGCTGCTTTTGAAGCATACAGTCAAAAGGGAAAGCACATTATTACAACAAAGATTGAGCACCATGCTATTTTGCATACTTGTGAATATCTGGAAAAGAAAGGTGCTGAAATCACATATTTAGATGTAGATGAGAATGGTTTGGTAAATTTGGATGAACTGCAAAAAGCAATTCGTCCGGAAACAATTTTAATTTCCATTATGTTCGCAAATAATGAAATTGGAACGATTGAACCGATAAAAGAAATCGGAATGATTGCTAAAGAACATGGAGTTTTATTTCATACAGATGCTGTTCAGGCATTTGGACAGGTGCCTATCGATGTAGATGAAATGAACATTGATATGCTCAGTTCCAGTGCACACAAGATTAACGGGCCAAAAGGTATTGGATTTTTGTATATCCGTAAAGGCGTAAAAATCCGTTCCTTTGTACATGGAGGCGCACAGGAAAGAAAAAGACGTGCAGGTACAGAAAATGTTCCGGGTATTGTAGGTTACGGTGTAGCAGCGAAAAGAGCAGCAGAAACTATGGAAGTGCGTACTGCAAAAGAAAGAGAATTAAGAGATTATTTCATCGACAGAGTATTAAAGGAAATTCCTTATGTAAAATTAAACGGCGATCCTGTAAAGCGTCTGCCAAACAATATCAATCTTAGTTTCCGTTTTGTAGAGGGAGAGTCTTTGTTGATTATGCTGGATATGAAAGGAATTGCTGCTTCCAGTGGCTCTGCATGTACATCCGGTTCCTTAGATCCTTCTCATGTATTACTGGCAATTGGTCTTCCACATGAGATTGCACATGGTTCTTTGAGATTGACTTTAGGAGAAGATACTACAAAAGAAGATTTAGATTATACATTAGAGCAGTTAAAAGAAATTATTGGAAAATTGCGTGATTTATCACCATTATATGAGGATTTTTTGAAAAAACAGAGTAAATAAGAGAGAGAAAAACGGAGGAAATTATTATGTACAGTGAAAAAGTTATGGATCATTTTCAGAACCCAAGAAATGTAGGAGAAATTGAAAACGCCAGTGGAGTAGGAACTGTAGGAAATGCAAAATGTGGCGATATTATGAGAATTTATCTTGACATTGATGAAAATCAGGTGATTCAGGATTGTAAATTTAAGACATTTGGATGTGGAGCTGCTGTTGCAACAAGCAGTATGGCAACAGAACTGGTAAAGGGAAAAACAATTGAAGAAGCTTTAAAAGTTACAAATAAAGCAGTTATGGAAGCTTTAGACGGACTTCCTCCGGTAAAAGTACATTGTTCACTGCTGGCTGAAGAAGCAATTCATGCAGCACTGTGGGATTATGCAGAAAAACATGGAATTAAGATTGAAGGTCTTTCCAAACCAAAATCAGATATCCATGAAGACGAAGAAGAAGAGGAAGAATATTAATGAGCGGAAAGAAAGTCGTTGTAGGATTATCTGGTGGCGTAGACTCTTCTGTGGCAGCTTATCTCTTGAAAAAGCAGGGGTATGATGTAATCGGAGTCACCATGCAGATTTGGCAGGAAGAAGACAATGAGTTTCAGGAAGAAAACGGCGGATGTTGTGGATTAAGTGCTGTGGATGATGCCAGACGTGTTGCTCAGATTTTAGATATTCCTTATTATGTTATGAATTTTCGAAAAGAATTTAAAGAGAAAGTTATTGATTATTTTAATCAGGAATATTTGGAAGGTAGAACGCCAAATCCCTGTATTGCATGTAACCGTTATGTAAAATGGGAGTCTCTTTTAAAGAGAAGTCTGGATATTGGAGCAGACTATATTGCAACGGGACATTATGCCAGAGTGGAGCAGCTTCCAAATGGGAGATATGCCATTCGAAATTCTGTAACAGCAAAAAAAGACCAGACTTATGCATTATATAATCTTACACAAGAACAGCTTTCCAGAACTTTGATGCCGGTGGGAGAATACACAAAAGAAGAAATTCGTCAGATTGCACAGGAAGCAGGTCTTCCGGTGGCACATAAAAAGGATAGTCAGGAAATATGCTTTGTTCCTGATAATGATTATGCGGGATTTATTGAAGAAAATACAGGAAAAAAGATAGAAGAAGGAAATTATGTTTTAGAAAACGGTACAGTTATCGGAAAACATAAAGGAATTATTCATTATACCATTGGACAGAGAAAAGGATTAAATCTTTCCATGGGACATCCTGTATTTGTAACAGAAATAAGACCGGACACTAACGAGGTGGTTATTGGTGAAAATGAAGATTTATTTGTGACAGATTTGATTTGTGACAGAGTGAATTTCATGGCAATAGACCATATAGAAGAAGGGAAAGAATTTACTGCAAAAATTCGTTATAATCATCCGGGAGCAGTATGCACACTGGAAAATTTAGGGGAAGGAAAAGTAAAAGTAGTTTTTCGTGAACCTCAAAGAGCAGTTACTCCGGGACAGGCAGTAGTTTTTTATGAAGGAGAATATGTAGCCGGAGGCGGTATTATTTTAGGAAAAGCATAAGAGAATAGAAGGAGCTGTTGTTTTAAGCGAATATTCTGTATTCCTGCTTAAAACAACAGCTCCTTTTATAATGAAATAAATTCCGGTTTTCTTTCTTTAAAAATTGTATAGTATTTAAAACCGCAGGTTTTTAACAGGTCGGAAGCCTTCTGGAAATCGTAGGCGATATGGCAGGGAGCATGGGCATCAGAACCTAAAGTCAGAAGCTCACCGCCTAAATCTTTATAACGTTTCAAAATTTCCATGGAAGGATGTGGTTGTCCCAGCCCGTATTTAAAACCTGCTGTGTTACATTCTAAGCCGATACCGTTATGGATGAGTGTCTTTAAAATTTCATCCAGTGTATCGGCATGATTTTTATAACAGTAATGCGTATTTTTGAAAGGGCCGTAGCGAACTACATAATCAATGTGTCCACAGGTGTCGAAACAAGAATAAGTCTGAAGGTTTTTAAGAAGAACTTCAAAATAATTCTGATATGCCTGTTTTTCTGTTCGGTTTTCAAAGAAAACTGCCTCATAAGGGTCCATGCGGTCTGCCAGATGCGTAGAGCCTATGAGAAAATCAAAATTTTTAGAAGTACAAAGCGCAGGTATTTCTTTTTTTAGATGGGGTTGTAATCCTACTTCCAGACCAAAATAAAGATTAATTTGAGATTGGTATTTTTCTTTTAATTGCAAAAAAGTTTTTTCGTATGCATCTAAATCCGTTAGAAAGGTAAAAGTATCTCCGGGAAAATCTAAGTCTGTATGTTCTGTAAAACACATTCCTTTTAGATTTTGTTCAATCCCTTTTTTTATCATATCTTCCATAGGGCTGGTGCTGTCTTCGGAAAAATCCGAATGGAGATGGAAATCATAGTACATAATTTTTTTCCTTTCGTATAAAAAAATATGAGATTTTCTTTATTATAAGGGCAAATCAGAGCCAGTTTCAAGTGGGAAAGTATGAAACCGCAGGAAATTTGAAAATAGACTTGAATTTTTGGATAAAAACAGGTACAATATGGACAAGGTTG